>JBGZCE010000085.1:0-20106 GCA_041845175.1 Filifactoraceae bacterium | reverse complement strand
GGCTCTTTCAAGCATGATCTCAATATTTTTTCCACTCCGATCAAAAAGCAGGCATTCGTAAAGGGCCCGACGAGCGCTGCCGTGCAGTTCACTTCGCTCCCGATGGCGTCGATAAGATATTTCATAGCCTCCAAATGCACGGGAAGTCGACCGTCTTTGTACGGATCGATCGCCTGCAGGCGCTCAAAGTTTTGAATATCTTCCTTGCTTCGCAGCGCCGGCTCATGCAGGTCGGCGGTATTATCCTCCGGCAGGATTACGGAAGCACCCATCGCCTCCGCCCACGGAAACAGATCGGTAAATACCCGCACGCTGTCATAGCCGAATTTTTTGTACGATACGATCTGCGCCTCCGCCAGAGTGCGTGCAGAGCTGTTGAAGTCCGAAATTTTGCAGCCGTAAACCCGCGCGACGCCGTTTGCGATATTCGGGTTGCACGGCAAGCGATCCGCGCGCTGCCCGCCGGCAATCGCCTTTGCTCGCTCGACGGGGGTCATTTGATCCTTGAATTGTCTTTCCATTTTCCTACTCCTTTTGCAAGATCAAAAAAGTCCTTAAAGATATTATATATTACAAGCGAACGACGGAAAACAAAAAAATTCTTTCGGTCGATAGAGAATACCTATAGCTTGTATAAAAAAAACGAATTGGACTGTACTGAAATGATGATAGTATAATTAAACACATGTTAGAAGATTTGAGAGAAAGGAGAGCAGAATGCTTGATGTAACGGTCAAAGACTTGTATTTTTCATACACAAAGGGAACGACCGTGCTGGGCGGGATTAATATGGAGGTCGCAAAGGGCGATTTCGTTTGCCTGCTGGGTCAGTCAGGCTGCGGAAAAAGCACACTGCTGCGTCTGCTCGCGGGCTTAGAAAAGCCGGACTCCGGTGAGCTCCTGCTGGACAACAAGCCGATCACGGGCTCCGGTCTTGAGCGCAGCGTCGTTTTTCAGGACTACGGTCTGTTTCCGTGGATGACTGCCGGAGAAAATATTTCGATTGCACTCAAACACAAGTTTCCCGATTTGACAAAAAAGGAAAGAAAGGAACTGACATTAGACTGGTTTCGCCGAGTAGGCTTGGCGGAGGATCTCTACGAAAAGCTCCCCAAGGATATTTCAGGAGGCCAAAAGCAGCGATGCGGTATTGCAAGATCCTTTGCGATTGATTCTCCAGTACTTCTGATGGATGAGCCGTTCGGCTCGCTGGATGCGGTAACGAAAGCAAAGCTGCAGAATCTTGTGCTCGAGCTGTGGAGCATGGAGGGACGGGAGCACAAAAAAACCGTATTCTTTGTAACACATGAGGTGGACGAGGCGCTTCTTTTGGCAACGAACATTTATGTTTTCAGCCAATCGCCGGCAACGATCATGTATCATCATCAATTCGATGAGAATAACAGGCCGACAAGGCAAAACATGTATACGATGCCTGAGATCATGGATCTGCGAACGCATTTAATTCGAATGATCCACGAGGATGCTCAGGAAAGGATTTAGACATTTAGGAGGGAGTTTTATGAAAAAATTATTCGGTACCGCTCTGCTGATCGCAAGCTGTTTGATGCTTGCAGGCTGCTCCTCGACGCAAGAGGCACAAAGCTCGGAGAGTACAACGACGGAGTCCGCGCAAAGCAGTGAGGCTGCGGAGGCTCCTGTAGAGAAGCTGAAGATCCGATTGGGCGCACAGCCGGCTTCGGGACAGGTATTCCAATTCCTTGCAGAGGAAAAAGGGATTCTCGAAGAGGAGGGTCTTGAAGTGGAGATGGTGTGGCTGAGCAATTTATCGGATGCGGCATCGGCACTGAATGCGAATCAGGTGGATGTCCTGTCTACATACGGAACGGGCGGTCCATTGGTTCAGATCGCAAACGGTCAGGAGTGGACGATTTTCGGCGGATATATGATCATCGGCGAAACTCCGGTTTACGGCAAGCCGGAAATGGAGTTCAAGGATCTGGAATCCTTCCGCGGAAAGAAGATCGGTATCACGCGAGGCGGTACGCCGGATGTCGTGCTGAAGGGGATCTTGTACAATGCCGGCTTTGACATCAACACCGATGTGACCTTTGTAGAATACAAGAAAAATATCGATGTTCTGCAGGCGGTAGCGAACGGCGAGGTCGACTTCGGCGCAACGGCGACGGGACATCAGCTCATCGCGCAAAGCTTGGGCCTTGAGGTCAAAATGTGGCCGGATGAATACTGGGAAAATCATTCCTGCTGCCGAGTGTTCGGGACTACGGAATGGGTCAACCAAAATGAGGAGGCTCTCTATCGACTGACAAGATCGTATTTGAGAGCGGAAGAGCTTATGCAGGATGAAGCCGTAAAAAGAGAAGTGGTCGATCTGGTTGTGGAAAATCTGGATATTAAAAAAGAAACCGTTGAGAGCTTCGTTCTGAGCGAGCATATGAAATATAACAATGATCCGTTCAAGAACAGCGTCATTACGATGTGGAACCGAATTTTCGACATGGGCTATTCCGGATTGGATCCGAGCATCCGTGAACAGATCAACATCGAGGATCATATCGATACGAATATCTATGAACGAGCGCTTACCTCGTTGGTCGAAGATTATCCTGACAGCGATTTCTATAAAACAAAGATGGAAGAATTTAAGAAAAACAATCTGTAATCGGGAGGCTCGTCGGTGATCAAATTTGTAAGAGAGCATTTGAGTATTTTTCTGATCGCAGTCGTGATCGTAGTAGGATACTATTTAATGACCGATGTGTTTCATCTGCTCAATCCGTTTTTGTTTTACAGTCTGAAGGATCTGCCGCCGCTGTTCGTGGAGTACGGCGACACACTGCTTGACGGATTCGTCAGCTCAATGCAACTGTTTGTTTTTTCGTATATCATGGCTGTGATGCTGGGCATCATGCTCGGAACCTATATCGGTCTTCGTCCGATGGCAAGGAAAAATATCACGCCCTATGTGTACGGATTCAGCTCCATCCCGGTCACGCTGCTTACGCCTTATGCCATAAATATTTTACCGACCTTCAAGGTCGCTTCCATGTTTATTATTTTTCTGGGCTGCTTCTGGTTGATATTGGGAACTACGCAAAGCGCCGTGATGACTATTGACAAGCGATATCTTGAAACAGCACAGACGCTTGAGATCAAAGGTTTTGAAAAAATTTGGAAAGTCATTCTGCCGGCTGCTTCTCCGGGCATATTAACCGGCTGCACGATTGCTCTCAAATTTGCGTTTATGCTGTTGGCAGTGGCAGAGATGTTCGGCGCGGATTCCGGAATGGGCTATTTTATTCAATATTATTCAGACTTCGGTCGCTTCGATCTGGTCGCCGTCGGATTTTTCTTCATGGCGACGGTGCTGGTCGTCATAATGTATCTGTTTGATATGCTGAAGGCAAGAATTTTGAAATGGACGATCAATAACTGACAGCTTTAATGTAAAGAAGCACATGGCGGATGGATCATCGGATCTTGCAGCCATGTGCTTCTCAGTTTTTGATAATAAAGGTGATGGGGCGAGCATTTTAACCGCCTTGATCGTAACGATAGCTCTTATTCGAAGATCACATCCGAATATTCGCGCGCGGCAATTTTTCCGATCGACTTGATCTCGCACGATTTCAGCTTCATAAAGGGTTTGATGAAGCATTTGTCCTTCTCTTTTCGCCATGTGGCGACCAGCCGACCGTTCAACATCACCGTCGGCTTCAATATGCCGGTCATCGTATAAATATCTCGAATATATTTAGGATCAAAGAACGGATTTTCACATTTTTCAAATGCCAACAGCAACGAATCGAAGCCCGCAACAAAAAGAACCTCCGGTATATCGACGGTATTCGGAAGCTCCCCGCAATAGTATCGGAGGCTTCCGCCCACCTCAACTTCCTTCAAGTCCAATTTCTTCATCCAATTTTCGATCGTGCTTTTGTTTTCTTTGAAATAATATCGAGCATCCTGCAATGTAACCGGACCGAAGCCCGAAAAATATCTTCTTGCAATTTCAAGCTCCGCGGTTTCCTTGTCCAAAGGGATGTACTCCTTTAACAATCCGAAGGCTCTTCTGCCATATTCTTGATAGATCAGACCCTCTGAAACAAGCGACGCGATAATCCCGCCCCAGGCGTTGAACAGCACCTTTTCTTTGTTATCTCCGAGACCGTTTTCTCTGCAAAGCAGCTTCAGCTCTTCTCTTTCCTTGTTTCCGGACTCAAGCGCCGTCAAAATGATTTTTGCATAATATGCTTTCTCCTGCGCGGAAACGATTCCGTCGCGTGACGGCAAATGTAAATTGGGCTTGCAATAATTTCTGCCTTGGTATAGATAAAGGGGGATCTCCTCCTTCAAATATGCATGGACGGTCCCGCGAATGGACCACTGTCTTACAAGCTCCCTGCTCCAATCGCCCTCAAATTCGCATCGCTCGATCCTGCTCTTGAAGCCCTCGTCCGCATAGGTCTGAAATTGCGCTTGAATCCCGTTATGCTTCCGGCAAATGTCTCGAACCGAAATGGGCGCGGTAAAACCCATTTTGTTCAGTACGATCGCTTTCCACTCCTCTACATTCATAAATTCGCTCCAAATTGAAAAAGTCCGACTCGTCTCATTTCTCCGCTCAGCCGGACCTCAAGCAACTCCGGCTGCAAGCGGCTCCAAGCCTTCGGCATTTTTGAAATACATCCGGTCAATCAGCTTCCGCACGCTTTGCGACTACGCTCTATTTTACAAAGGGTATCTTCTCTTATGATACGGAGTCGAGAGAAATCACAAGTGGCTTACAAAACGCTTCGCTTTACAAAGGATATTTTCTCTCCGGTAAAAGCATTTCGTTTCCTGAAGCGCTCCTCCTGCCGGCGATCCTCTGCGAACGGCTGATAATGGCAATAGTATTACAGGCTCTCGATTCCTTCGCGACGAGCCGTATACTTTAATCAGCATTTTTGAAACGCAAAAAGCACGCTAACCCGTCGGATGGTCTCTCCGCGCTATGTATTGCTTGCTTGTAAAAGTCGGCTACTCCTTGACGATCAGCTCCAGAACATCCGGACGCGCATAATGGCCGATCGCGTCATACTCCATTCGGCATGCTACAGCAAGCTGCATATCGAGGTCGGCATAAATGATGGTCTCGACATCCCATACGGGCTCATTCACATAATGCCCGAACGGATCCACGATACAACTGCCGCCGCGACACACCGTCTCGGGTGCTCCCTGCGAGACCTGATTTTCGCTCAGATCTTTCGGATAAGATGATCGGCGCACGATCATATCGGCATTGACAAAGAAGCATTTGCCTTCGATGGCAATGTGCTGTATCGTCGCCTGCCATTCGGGATTGTCATTCGTATTCGGCGAAAGCAGGATCGTGACGCCCTTTTGGTACAAGGCGACTCTCGCCAACGGCATATAGCTTTCCCAACAGATCAAACTGCCGATCGGGCCCCACGGTGTCTCGGTGATCGGGAAGTAGTCTTTGTTCGCGTCGCCCCAAACCACTCTTTCCGTTCCTGTCGGCTTGAGCTTTCGATGGACTTTGTAGGCTCCGCTCGGCTCAAAGATTACATTGCTGTTGTAGAGCGTTCCGCTGATCGCATCCCGCTCGGAGAAGCCAATGCTGACATAGGCACCGGCACTCTTTGCCGCCTCTGCTAGTCGAGCGAATTCCTCATCGCCTGCGACCATCGACGCATCGTAGTACCTTTTCCAGTCCTTTCTTCCCTCTTCGCTGCGCTTGCCGATCGTGAAGCCGAAGGTCATACCGATGGGATAGCCCGGAATAAACAGCTCGGGAAAGACGATCAGCTCCGCTTTTTGCTCGGCAGCCTCCGCGATCAGCTCCAGTGCTTTGTCGAGCGAAGCGCCTTTGTCGAACATGACCGGCTCCGCTTGAACCAAGGCGATCCGACAGGTGTTTTTCAAGTCCTTCATCTTATTTTTCCTCCGATTTTAATTGGTGCTTCCGAATCCGGAGAGCATTCGCTCGGATCTGTTTTTCAAGAGCTCGTCATAGGTGACCTCGACCACCTCGCTTGGCGGCACCGGTATGAGCAATGCCTGCGAGATCGCTTTTTTGCAGCTATATTCGATAAAATCCGCCTGCCGGATCTTATTTTTGTATTCTTCGCTTTCCTGGTATTCTTCTTTCAGAAGGATGATCGGTCTGCTGTTGTGGTTGGTGATCGGAACCAGCCATTCATTTCGGTATCCGCTGTCGATCACGCCGGAGCGTTGTCCGATGCCCTGTGAACCGGTCGAGCCGCGTTCCTTGAGGATCATACAATACTCCGCCGGAAAGCTGCTTGCGATGCCGGTCGGGATCTTTACGGTCTCAAACGGCTCGATGATAATATACGGCTCGTCGAAGCAGGCGAAAATATCGTAGCCCGCATCCTCCGATCGCTTTTTAGGTATGACTGCACCCTCGCGCACCTTTGCAAATTGAATTTTTATCATTTGAGGCTCCCGTCTCTTACCGATCCAACAAGCTTTTGACAGCATGAACGACGGCTTCCTTCGTCAAGCCGTAGCATTCAAGCAGCTCGCTCGGGTTTCCGGATTGTCCGAATCGATCGATCGTTCCGACGCGCTTGATTCGGACCGGACATTTTTCCGCCGTCACCTCCGCGACTGCGGAGCCCAAGCCGCCGATAATGCTGTGTTCCTCCACCGTAACGATCGCACGGCATTCCTCCGCCGCTTTGAGCACGGCAGCTTCGTCCAGCGGTTTGATCGTGGACATATTGATCACGCGGGCGGAAATCCCCGATGCGCTCAGCTCCTCTGCCGCATCCAGCGCCAGCTTGACGCCGATCCCGGTCGCGATCACGCAAACATCGCCGCCCTCTGCGAGCTGCTCGCTTTTTCCGATGACAAAGTCCGCGCCGTTCGGATGAACATCCTCGACCGCCATCCGTCCGGTTCGGATATAGACCGGTCCGTTATGCGCTGCCGCCGCTTTGATCGCAGCCACCGTTTCCGTATAGTCGCTCGGCACCAGCACGGTCATATTCGGCAGGCTTCGCATCAGGGCGATGTCCTCCAGCGCCTGATGGGTCGCGCCGTCTTCACCGACGGTGATTCCCGAGTGGCTTCCGACGATCTTTACATTGAGCTTCGGATAGGCGATCGAGTTTCGGATCTGCTCGAACACTCTGCCGGTTGCGAACATGGCAAAGGTCGATGCAAAAGGGATCAAGCCCACCGTCGCCATTCCGGCTGCCATTCCGATCATGTTCTGCTCCGCGATGCCCGCATTAAAGAAGCGATCCGGAAATTCCTTTTGAAAGTCCGCACTTTTTGTGGATTTGGACAAATCGGCATCCAGAGCCACAATCTTATCATTTTGTTTCCCGAGCTCCGCCAGGGTTACGCCATATGCTTCTCTTGTCGCTTTTTTCATCTTAATCCTCCAGCTCCTTCAATGCCAATTCCAATTCCTCCGGCTTCGGCGCTACGCCGTGCCAGCCGTATTTGTTTTCCATAAAGGAAACACCTTTTCCTTTGATCGTTTTTGCATGGATGAGGGTCGGCATATTTTCGGTTTGTTTTGCCGTATCCACCGCATCGGCGATCTGCTGAAGATCGTGTCCGTCGATCGTGAGCACCTGCCAGCCGAATGCCGCAAATTTTTCGCCGATCGGCTCGATGCCCATGACCTCATCATTTGCGCCGTCGATCTGCAAACCGTTATGATCCAGAAATACGATCAGATTGTTCAGCTTGTAGTGAGCCGCCGCCATCGCCGCTTCCCAGATCTGTCCCTCCTGCGCTTCGCCGTCGCCGATGATCGCGTACACACTAAAATCCGCTTGCAGGCATTTTGCGCCGAGCGCCATTCCGACCGCCGCCGAAAGCCCCTGTCCGAGCGAGCCCGTCGTCATGTCGACGCCCGCGGTCCCCTTCATATCGGGATGTCCTTGAAGCGCGGAGCCCAATTTGCGCAGTCCTTCGATCTCCTTCTCCTGCAAAAATCCTTTTTCGATCAATGCCGCATACAGCCCCGGCGCGGCATGGCCCTTCGACAATACGAATCGATCCCTGTTCTGCATCGCGGGATCGCTCACATCGACATTCATCTTCTCGAAATACAAAACCGCCAAGATGTCCGCGATCGATAAGGAGCCTCCGGGATGCCCCGACCCTGCCTTTGCGATCATTTTAAGAGCATTTCTGCGAATGCTTCGCGCTCTTTTTTCGATCATTTCTCTGTCCATTTCGCCTTTCTCCTCCAAATATTCGACTTGTTCATTCCTTATTATACGGTATTTTCGCTATTCTTTCCACCTAAAATCAGATCAATTCAAGCTGCGTTGTTTCCGGTTTTTTCGGTGCGCGCGGAATTTTGGTCGCCCGATCGGGGTATCGCTCGTCCGAAATATCTCGATATTCCACATCGACCAGCTTGGCATTCTGTGCAAGCCGCACGACCTGCATCCCCTGCGACGAACGCGAGGATACCATACTGATCAGCTCCGTGTTCACGCGCAGATAGGTCGATCTGTCCGTAATAAATACGATTTCCGCATCCTCCTCGAGCGGGATCACGGCAACGATCGGCGACTTGCTTCCGTAGGCGTTTTGCACCTTGCGGCGATAGCCTTTCGTCCGGTAGGATTCGAGCTCGACCTTT
Organism: Filifactoraceae bacterium; assembly: GCA_041845175.1. Classification (GTDB taxonomy): domain Bacteria; phylum Bacillota; class Clostridia; order Peptostreptococcales; family Filifactoraceae; genus JAUNKE01. The sequence continues at coordinate 11,483 of JBGZCE010000085.1, read as the reverse complement.
GCGACCTTTCCGTTTTCAAAAACATTGAGGATCGCCCGATAGCCTGCCTGCGGATTCAGCATTCGGATGATGCGCTCATCCTTTTCGAGCTCCAACAGGGACGGAAGATAAATGCCCAAGCCGGATGCTTTGGTCTCCTCCACCTCATGCAGCCGCAGCTGATACAGATTGCAGCGGTTGCTGATCAGCCAGATCGTGTCCGAATTGTCCGCGACAAAATTCTGCTCCAGACGATCCTCGTCCTTGACCTTTTGCTCCTTGCTGCGCTTGAGCGAGAGCTCCGTGATCTTTTTGAAATAGCCCTGTTCCGTCAAAAATACATGCACCGCGAAGCTTTCGATCTTTTCGCTGTCGTCGTGGTATTGTGCCTCATGCTTTTGTATGATCCGTGTTTTTCGCCCGACATCGTATTTTTTGATGATCGCCTGAAGTTCGCCGATCATTTCCTTGTTTTGCAAAGCCTCGCTCTGCAGGAATCGGTTGCCGGCATCGATCTCCTTCGTCAGCTTTTCGATCTCCTCCAGCCGTCTCAAAATATATTCGCGGTTCAAATTTCGCAATTTGATCTCCGCCACATACTCCGCCTGCTCGGGATCGAGTCCGAAGCTGCTCATCAGCGCAGGGACCACATCCTTCTCCTGCTTCGTATCGCGGATGATCCTGATCACCTTGTCGATATCGAGCAAAACCGTTTTCAGTCCGAGCAGCAGATTGAGCTTCTGCGATTTTTTTTCGATGTCGAATCGTGTGCGGCGTTGCAGCACCTCTCTTCGAAAATTCGTCCAATGCTCGATGATCTGCGGCACGCCCAGCACCATCGGACGGTTGCCGATCAGAATATTGAAATTGCAGCCGAAGCTGTCCTCCAGCGGCGTGTTGCGGAACAATTTCAGCATCAGCTCGTGCGGATCCTGCGATTTTCTGTAATCGATCGCGATCTTGAGGCCCTGCAGGTCGGTCTCGTCACGAATATCGAGCACCTCCTTCGCTTTGCCCGCCTTCATCATCTCGACCACCTTTTCAATGATCGCCTCCACCGTTGTGGAGTACGGGATCTCATAGATCTCGATCAGTCCGTGCTTTTTGTCCGCGCGATATTTGCCCCGAATCTTGAAGCTTCCGCGCCCGGTCTGAAGGATCTCGCTCATTTCCTCCTTGTCCAGAATCAACTCCCCGCCGGTCGGAAAATCCGGTGCGATCACATAGTCCTCGACCCTTGCCTCGGGATCCTCCAGATAGGCGATCGTGTAGCTCAGGATCTCCCGGAGGTTGAAGCTCGGGATGGAGCTCGCCATACCGACGGCGATCCCGCGATTGGCGTTGACCAGAATGTTGGGGAACTTGCTCGGCAGCAAGGTCGGCTCCTTCATCTGCTCGTCGTAGTTGTCGACAAATTCCACCGTGTCCTTTTCAATATCGTCGAAGAGCTCCTCGCAGATCCCCATCAGCTTGACCTCGGTGTAACGCGAGGCGGCGAATTTCATATCGCGCGAATAGACCTTCCCGAAGTTTCCCTTCGAATCCACATACGGATAGAGCAGCGATTCGTTGTTTTTCGTCATACGGACCATCGTTTCGTAGATCGCCTGATCGCCGTGCGGGTGCAGCTTCATCGTCTGCCCGACCACATTGGCGGATTTGGTTTTTCCCGACCTGATCAGATTCATTTTGTACATCGTGTACAAAAGCTTGCGATGCGACGGCTTGAAGCCGTCGATCTGCGGGATGGCTCTCGAAACGATGACGCTCATCGCATAAGGCATATAGTTGTCCTTGAGCGTGTCCACAATATTTTTGGATATATTCATAGCTACATTTCGTCAATTCGGTTCATATAAGTTGCCCCGAATTCCTCGATATACTCCTTTCTGCCCTTCAGATCGTCGCCGAGCAGCAATTCGAAGGTCTCTCTTGTCAGCTCCTCCACGGTCGGCGTCACCTTGACCAATCGGCGCGTTTCCGGATTCATCGTCGTTTTCCAAAGCATCTCGGGATCGTTTTCACCCAGTCCCTTGGAGCGGTGCACCTTGTACTCCGACTTCAGCTTGCCGATGATCTGATTTTTGTCCGTTTCGTTGTAGGCGAAGTAGCTGTTCTTTTTGGTTTCGATCTCATACAGCGGCGACTCCGCGATAAAGACCTTGCCTTCATTGATCAGCGTCGGCGTCAATGTATAAAACAGCGTCAGCAGCAGCGTGCGGATCTGATAGCCGTCCACATCCGCATCAGTGCAGATAATCACGCGGCTCCAGCGAAAATTGTCCATGTCAAATTTGCTCAGATCCTTTGCGTATTTGCTCTCCACCTCGATTCCGGCGCCGAGCACCTTGACGATGTCCACGATGATGTCGGAGCTGAACACCTTGCTCAGATCCGCCTTCAAACAATTGAGGATCTTGCCGCGAATCGGAATGATCGCCTGAAACTCCGCGTCGCGCGCCAGCTTACAGGCACCGAGCGCCGAATCACCCTCCACGATATACAGCTCTCTTTTGGCGATGTCCTTGCTTCGGCAATCCACGAATTTTTTGATCCGATTGGTCGCATCGATCGTGCCCGAAAGCTTTCCCTTAAGTGCCTGTCTTGTTTTTTCGGCATTCTCGCGCGAGCGCTTGTTCACCAGGATCTGGTTCAAAATTTTGTCGGCGACCTCTCCGTTTTCGATGAAGAAGATCTTGAGCCTTTCCTTCAAAAAGTCCGTAATCGCCTCTTGGATAAAGCGATTGTTGACCGCTTTTTTGGTCTGATTCTCATAGGAGGTTTGCGTCGAAAAGGAACTGATCACGATTACCAGACTTTCCAAAATATCGCCGAACGAAATCTTCTTCTCATTCTTCTGATACTTGCCGAGCCGTTTCAGCTCATTGTCCACCGCGAAAACCACCGCATTCTTTACGGCGCGATCCGGCGAGCCGCCATGCTCCAGAAAACTGGAATTGTGATAGTATTCCGCTTGTCCGGTCGATTTCGTGAACGCCAGTGCGATTTCCGCCTTCAATTTATATTGCGGCTTGTCCTCCCGGTCGCGTCCGCTCGCTTCAAACTCATAATACTCCGGCTCCATCAGCGCATCGCTTTTCGTCACCTCACGGATATAATCCATGATCCCGTTTTCATATTGAAAGATAAAGCGCTGATCGCTTTCCTCATCGATCAGAATGAATTTCAGATTTTTGTTTACGATCGCCTGTTTCTTGATCGTGTCCAGATAATACTCGAGCGGGATCGCGATGTCGGTAAAAACCTCCAGATCCGGCCGAAAGGTGATTTCCGTAAAGGTCTGCTTGCTTTTGACCGGCGTTTTCTTCAGTCCGCCGATGTTGAAGCCCTTTTCAAAATGCAGCTCATACAGAAATTCGTCCCGCTGCACCTTGACATCCATATATTCCGAAGCATATTGCGTCGCGCAGCTCCCGAGCCCGTTCAAACCGAGCGAAAACTCATACGCATCCTCCGCCGAATATTTCCCGCCGGCATACAGCTCTTCAAAAATCAGCTCGTAATTATAGCGATTTTCGTTGGGATTAAAATCCAGCGGGATCCCTCGCCCCTTGTCCTTTATCGTGATCGAACAGTCGCTGTGTCGGATCGTGACGATCTCATCGCCGTACCCGGCGCGAAATTCGTCGATTGCATTGGACAGGATCTCAAACATCGCATGTGCGCAGCCGTCCATCCCGTCCGAGCCGAAGATTACGCCCGGTCTCAGGCGCACGCGGTCCGGCCCCTTCAGCGAGCTGATGCTCGTATTATCGTATACTTTCCTGCTTTTGGTCATCGTTTCTCTCTCAATCAAAATTTTTGTTTTCCCTCGATATGTTATCACATTCGCGGCATTTATTCAAATCAAATCCCGAACTATTTTGCACGATCTTCCCCCGTTGCGACGCAAATCAAAACCACCAGTTGAACTGGTGGTTTGTACAAGCCCTAAAAAGGCATTTTACTGCTACCTCTCAAGAGGTATCGAATGGTCCGCCAATCGCATATTCTTTTCAGGCTGCTGCTAAAGCAGCCTTCAGACTGAAGGCAAAGGTAGGGCAAAAGCCCTATTTTTGTCTTCAGTCTGGTCGTAAGGGGTGTCCTTACGATAATTCGTGCATAGAATCCTTCCATTCCCTTTTGAAGAAGGAAGAAGTCTATTGCAGAGTTTACAAAAATTCAGAAGAAGCATATGCAAGCATCCTTGAATATATTGAGTCATGGTGTAATCGCCGGCGAACTCATAGTAGCTTAGGCTACAAGACACCGGAAGCAGTTCATGCTGAAGGTGCGGTGTAAAAGTCGCACTTTCGGTGTCCACAATATTGACTTAAGACCAAAACGATGCTATCCAAAATTAAGTTGCAGTGACAGCCGCAAATTAATCTTAACACAAGTGTTTATGTCTTGCTCTAATATATAACATTTTTGGAACCACGCGTTTAATGTGTGGTTTTCTCTATACAAAATCCGCCGACCTTCCGGTCGACGGATTTATATTGTAGGCTTAAGCCTGTTTTTCAATTGCGAAGTTTTTATTCAAAAATTTTCGATTCGATTCGGACGCAAAAAGCTTCTCCGTTCATCAGCCGAGTAAATGTTTGATGATGACCTCGATACTGGACTTGTACAGCACGAATGCCACCAGGATCGGAGTGACCCATTTGATCATAAAGCGATAGTAGGCTTCGTATTTGAACGGCATGCCCTGCTCTTTGACCTCGGCAACGATGACATCCGGCTTCCACTTCCAACCGATCAGCAGACACATCATGGTCGCGCCGAGCGGCATCAGGGTGTACTCGGAGATGAAGTCGAGCGAATCCAGAATATCCATTCCCAAAATTGGTTTGATATGTGCAAATACGCCGAAGCTCATCGCGACCGGAATCCCCAGAACGAAAATCGCAAGCGATGCGACCAGGGTTGTTTTCTTTCTCGGAAGTCCCTTGGAGTCGATCAGATAAGCACACACCACCTCCAGCAATGAAATGGAGGAAGTCAGCGCGGCAAAAAATACCAACACGAAGAACATCAATCCGAACACGCTTCCCAAAGGCATTGCGGTGAACACCTCCTTCAGCGTGATGAACATCAGCCCCGGTCCGGCGGAAGGATCCAGGTTGAACGCAAACACGGCCGGAAGGATTGCCAAGCCCGCCATAGTTGCGGCCAAAGTATCCAACAGCGGAACGATGATCGAGCTGGACTCGATTCCCTGATCTTTTCCCAGATAGCTTCCGTAAGTGACAATAATCCCCATTCCGAGCGACAGCGAGAAGAACATCTGCGACAAGGCAATCGCCGCCACATTGATTGTCGACTCGAGACTCGAGAACACGCTGAAATCCGGTTTGAACATAAACGCAAGCCCCGCGCCTGCGCCCGGCAATGTGACCGAACGGATGATGATGATCAAAAGCATTACGAACAAGGCCGGCATCATGAACTTTGAGGTTTGTTCGATCCCCTTTTCAACACCGAGCTGCACGACGAGCGCCGTCAAGCCCAGGAACAACGCGAACCATACGATCGGCTCGAGCGGCTTGGAGATAAAGGTCGTAAAATACTCCGCTCCGCTTACTCCGCCAAAGCCCGTTCCGAAAATATCCAACAAATATGTAAACGCATATTTCAAAACCCAGCCGCCAAGCACACAGTAGAAGCACAGAATGATAAATGCCGACAAAACACCGAACGCTCCGACAAATCCGGTCTTCGGATCAAGCTTTTTGTATGAGCCGACCGCGTCCATTTTTCCTTTTCGACCGATCGCCATCTCGGACACCATGACCACATAACCGACCGTCAAGCAAAAGACCAAATACAGCACGAGGAAAGCAAAGCCTCCGCCTTTACCCATTTTGTAAGGGAATCCCCACAGATTTCCGAGCCCGATCGCTGAACCGACCGCCGCCATCAGGAATCCGAACTTACTCCCCCATTCACCTCTTTTGTTATTAGCTTCCATTTCTAAACCTCCTCACAATAAAGCCCAAACAAATTTTGATATTGGCATTATACCGAATAATCCTTTTCTGCGCAACAAATTTTTCTACAATTCTAATATATTTCCTTTTTAACAAATGATTTTTTAATCTGAGGTTCATTTCATCGGCTCCTGTTTTGCGTTTTACTAAACATAATCCGATCTTTTGTCGGTCATTTTATCATTTCGCCGTACAGGAAAAATTTCAATAGCCGATCTGTGTGATGCGAAGTGAGGTTTTGCTTCCGTTACGAAAATTTCGGCACCGATCCCGGCATGTCGGAAAGTCGCTTGCCCGGCAACGCTCATTGCAAACGACACCGACATTCCAAGTCGGGGCACTCCCACCGAATCGTCGTCACCTCGCCGAGCACCGAAACAAAAAACAACTGAAGCGCGCATGCGCCCACCATCTCCATCGTTTTGCTCACCTTGCGAGCACAAAACAAAAAAACAGCCGAAGCGCGCCGTGCGTTTCGGAGTCCTCCTCCTTGCCGCACATTCGCATTCGGCTGCTGTGATATTGATTTGATTCCGCCCTATTCCGCGCACTTATTTCAAAATGCGCACCATCGAAGCGTCGATGTCCTTCAGCGTGCCTGCGCCCGCCATCTCCATCGTTTCGGTCAGCTCGGCGCGCAGCTTGTCCACATATACCCCGATCGCTTCTTTTCCGCCACCGTAGATCATCGTTGCGAACGGTCGCCCGATCAGCACGGCATCGGCTCCGAGTGCCAGACATTTGAAAATATCCAAGCCGCTGCGGATGCCGCCGTCGATCAGAATTTTGATCCTGCCTTTTGCAACCGCCGCGATCTCCGGAAGCACCTCAATCGTTGCCGGCGTTTGATCCAGCACGCGACCGCCGTGATTGGACACGACGATACCGTATGCACCGGCTTCGATCGCCTTTTCCGCGCCCTTTGCCGTCATCACGCCCTTGAAGATCATCGGCCGCTTTGTCGATCGAACCAATGCTTTCAGATCCTCCACGCTTTTCGGTCCGACCGGCGTTTTTGATTTTTTGAGAAGTGCAAGCCCCGAACCGTCAATGTCCGTTGCGATCGCCAGCGCGCCGGCTTCTTCGGCGATCCGTATTTTCCGGATCATCTCATCGACCGACCACGGCTTGATCGTCGGGATCCCGAAGCCTCCGACCGCCTTGATGTTTTCGATCGGAAGCGAATAGGCTTTGTCCGCCGGTCCGTCTCCGCCGAAGGCGGCGATCCCTTTTTCCTTGCAGGCTTCAAACAGGATCCGGCAGTATTCCTCCTCCGAAATATGACTTCCGTAGTGAAGCTCGGGCGCTCCGATCGGCGCTGCAAAGACGGGCATCGAAAATTTTTCCCCGAACAGCTCCGTCTCCGTGTCAAAGCCTTCCGAATAAAAGATCGTATCCAGATTGATCTTCACCTCCGAAAGCTTTGCAAAGTTGCGTGTGTATGCATCGCCGGTCCCTTTGCCGCCCGGCCCGGGCACCTTCGTTTTGCAGGCGATTCCGTTGCATATCGGACATCCGACGCAGAAACCGCTCATATTCTCTTTCGCATTTTTCAAAATCTGACTGTAATCCAACACATTCTCCTCCAAAGTATCAATCTTCCCAGCTGATCCGCCCGACGATGATGAACAGCAATATTCCCATGATCGAGATCGGTACGGCGATCGTGCTCATCCAACTCGAGTTATACAGATCCATCCCCAGCGCGACTGTCAAAAGCAGCACGCCGATCCATTCCGCCGTCTTGTCTTTTTTTCTTGTCTTTTTCGAGATCGCCGTCTTCATCAAGCCGAGCACGCCCAGGATGAACGGAAGCCATGCCACATGGCTGTACTCGAGCATTCCCATACATCCCAAAACGATCCACGGAAACACCAGCGCAAGCTTTCTCGAAAAAGGCATCTTCTCCGGCTTTTTAAGCTCCGGAGGACTTTGGCTCGCTTCATCGAGCGCGGCGCCCGGCAGTGTCAGCGCACGCTCCTCCCGAAGCGCTTCGTTCGATTCGGCGGATGTCTGCTGCGCAGTCTCCGATCCGTTTTCTTTTATCTGCGTTTCGGCAATTTGCATTTCGGAAATTTCGCCGCCCGATGCAGATCCGAGGCTCTCGAAGCGCTGAATCCCCTCTTCGTTCATTTCTCCGCCGAGGGCCGGCGCGCTCGCGTCCGATCCCGCGATCGGCTGCGGCTCCGCTTCATCCACAATGTTCATATTCCCGATATGATAAAAGATCATATTCTTATCCAGACCGCTCGGCTCATACACCGGCATATCCTTGCGCGATGTCGCTGCCGCCGGAACATAAATGACGATCTCATACCGATTGATGTCGAACATGATGCTCGCATGCTTTGCATTGATGTTTCTGCTCGAAGGCTCCGTGCCCTCAAGCAGAGATCGGATCACCGACTCCCTGTCCTTGATCTTGACGATCTCAAAGCCTTGTTCCTCTTTTTCCCGAACAAATTCGTTGATCGACTCCGCAGCCGGAGATTGTTCCCTGTCGATCCCTTCAAATACGATCAGAATTTTTTTCATATTCTTCTCCCTACTGTTCCATTTGATTGATAATCCCCTCCTCGGTTTCGCGGCAAAGCGGCTTGCGTTCGTTTTTCTTCGCGATCCACTTCTTCCTCAAATTCCCCAAGGAATACACAATAATGATGCCGAGTGCGATCGCACCGGCGTTCTTCAGCACATTGATCATCGCGTCCAGGCCTTGATCCGTTTCGCTGCGCGTAAAATAAAACATCGTCTGAAACAACGCATACCCCGGAACCAACGGATAGATCCCCGGGATCGAAAATAAGGTGGACGGATTTTTTGTATGGATCGCAAGGCTTTCCGCCAGAAAAGCGACGGCAAATGCCGCGACCAGATAGGCCCATGCCGCTCCGGAGCCGTTTTGGATCAACAGCGAGCTGACCGTCCAGCCGATGCCGCCGACCAGTCCGACGCGGACGAGCAGATGCCTCGGGATATTCAAAAATATCGCGAAACCGAGCGTTGCCGCAAAGGCACAGGCAAAGGATATCAGAATTTTTATCACCGCAAGCCTCCAAACCGATAGAACAGCCCCAGCACAAAGCCGATGGATATGGCGATCGCAACGGCGATATGCAGCGCTTCAAAAACTCGCGAGGAGCCGGACATCAGATCGCCTGCGATAAAATCGCGGATCCCGTTGGTCAGCGAAAAGCCCGGCAACAGCGGCATGATCGACGCCGCGATGATCATATCCAAATTTTTTCCAAGCCCTGACACATAGGCAAGCACCGCCAAGCAGGCGATCATCAGCGAGCAGACCACATGGAGCAGAAATTGATTCATATCCCAGTCGTCAAGCACAAAGCTGAGCGCTGTCGCCAGCGACGAGATCAAAAGCCCGCAAAGCATATCCGCAATGCCGCCGCCGAACAGATACGCAAACATCGATGATGCGATCCCGCACCACAGGATCCGCGTTTTGACCGAATAGCTGTTTTGGGATGAGATCTCCCTCAGCCTGAGTCCTGCCTCCTCTACTGTCAGGCGTTCCTCCACAAAATCTCTGGAAATGGCATTCGCGAGCGAAACACGCTCCAGATTCGTGCTGCGTTTTTCGATCCGCTTCATAAAGGTGTAGCCGTCATTGCGATCGTCTCCGAGCATGATGACCGTAGGCGTAACGAATGCCGACACATGATGAAGCCTGCGCGACACGCAGATTCGCCGGACGGTATCCTCCACGCGATAGGTTTCGGCGCCGTTTCTCAGCATGATCTCTCCGGCAAACAACGCCAGCGCCATCACCTTCTTTCGATTTTCTTTGTTGTAAATGACTTCCACAGCTCCTTCCCGTTTATTTCGGACGAGCAAAAATCATTCTTCCCGCTGCCGTTTGGAGCACGGTCGTAACGACCACGGGAAGCGTTTCGCCGATCATTTTTTTTGCATTTTCGATGACGATCATCGTCCCGTCGTCAAAATACGCAACGCCCTGTCCCGGTTCTTTTCCTTCTTTGATGATCGTCACGACGAGCTCTTCGCCCGGTATCACCACCGTCTTGACCGCGTTGGCGAGCTCGTTGATATTGAGCACCTCGACGCCTTGGAATTGCGCCACCTTGTTCAAATTGTAATCATTTGTCAAAACCTTCCCGCCCGTTTTCTGCGCCAGACGCAAAAGCTTCATATCCACCTCGGCAACTTCGGGAAAATCCGCCTCCACATTCTCGATCTTTATTTTCGGAGCCGACTGCATCGTATTGAGGATGTCCAGCCCCCTTCTTCCCTTCACCCGCTTCAGATCGTCCGAGGAATCGGCGATATGGCGCAGCTCCTCCAGCACAAAGCCCGGAACGAGCAGCTTGCCCTCCAGAAATCCGGTCGCCGCGATATCCGCGATCCGACCGTCAATAATCACGCTGGTATCCAGAATCTTGGGCGGAATCCGGTCGGTCTCCTTTGTCACCCTTTCCTTCGCCGGATGAATATTCGCGGACTTGATCAGTGTCGAGATCTCATCCTTTCTTCTCGTTGAAAGCGAATAGCCCAGAAAAACGAAGAACATATATACTACGATGGTGATCGCCGTCCCGACAAAGGGGATCTGCATGGTGAAGCTGCCGATAAAATAAGAAATTATAAGTCCGATAATAATACCAAAAACCGCCACGACCATTTCAACGACCCCGAGCTTTGAAGATTCTTTTTCAATGACGGAAATGATCAACTGCCCGATCTTCATCAGATGCGGCGACAATGCCTTGAACAATGCGCCGAAGACCGCGATCGACAGGAACAGTGCCGTCCATTGAACGCCCGGCGAAATTTCATAATTGCTCTGACGCATCATATCGATCACAAAATAATGGATCGCAAAGCCCAGCGTCATTCCGACAAAAATAAATACCCACTGAATAATTTTTTTGATCATATCAATCCCTCCCTTCAAATCAATTTATAATAAAGTATATATCAAAAAAAGCGACAAAAACAAGGTATTTCCTAAAATAATACAAAATTATACAAAAAAAACGCATAATATCGAAAACCGACCCCCAACAGCCGGCTTGTCCGCTGACGATGAGGAGTCGGTTTGATCTCTGCTTGCGAGCTTCGATTTTATCTTCTGGTCAAAAACAGCTCCGGCTCATTGATCATATAAGAAAGCACGAAGAGCGAATCGCTCAGATGCGCATTCTCAACGATAATGGATTTCGGAACATTCAAATCGACCGGCGCAAAATTCCAGATCCCTTTGATGCCTGCCGTCGATACCTGATCCGCGACGCCCTGCGCAACCTCTTTCGGTGTTGCGATGATCACGATCTTGACATTGTTTTTTGCAATGTAGTCGCCCAGGCCCTGTACATCAAGAACCTCCAGATCCCTGATCTTTGTTCCGATCAATTTCGGATTGGCATCAAACATTGCCAGGATCTTAAAGCCTTCGTTTGAAAACCACGGATAGTTCGCCAATGCCTGTCCCATATTTCCTGCGCCGATGATCACCGCGTTGTATGCCTTGTC
>JBGZCE010000084.1:0-10500 GCA_041845175.1 Filifactoraceae bacterium | reverse complement strand
GAGCTGCTCGGCAAGACTGGATTTCGCAAGGACCTGTACTACCGATTGAATGTCATCAGCATCGAGGTCGCGCCGCTTCGGGAGCGCAAGGAGGATATCCTTCCGCTGGTGGAGAGCTTTATCCGAAAATACAATGAACAGTTCGGGAAAAATGTGTGGATGATCTCGGAGGAAACGAAGCGCCTGTTGATGCAATACGATTATCCGGGCAATGTTCGCGAGCTGGAGAATATCATTTTGCGGGGCTTTTCGATGATCGACGACGAGCATGTGCTCTCGCCGACGATGATCGATCTGCGCAGCATAAAAAACGGAAGTGATCCGACGGATGTGTATGAGGCGATCGAACAAAAAACGCTGGACGAATATCTTGAGGGCGTCGAGCGCCGCATCATCGAGAAAAAGCTTGTCGAAACGGATTATAACATCACAAAGGCTGCGGCGGAGCTCGGGATCAAGCGACAGACGCTGCAGCACAAGCTGAGAAAATACCAAGTGCAGAAGAATGACCGATAATGCGTGCACACAGCCGTTGAAGGAACGAGCGAACCGAGCGAAGGATGTCTGCCGCGCGAGGATAAGCCGGCTCGCGCTTCGAGCGAAAACGAACAGGCTTGAATGAATATCCACCGCGAGCGAGCACACAGCCATTGCAGGAACGAGCGTACAAGCACACAGCCGTTTAGCGATCGAGCGGAGATGGTCGCGTGTCGCGGCTGCTTCAGCGCTGTCGATGAGGAGCAATTTTTTGAAAGCATTCATCAAAAAAATTTCAAAAAGAAACGGAAAAAGCAAAAATATTTGCGGTACAATGCAAATATTTTTGCTTTTTTATTTGAAAAACGAAAAAATATCGCCGCGGGCGGGCGGACGATATTCGATCGATCAGGTTAAGAAAATGTTTTCTTGAGAATTTTCGGAGCATAAGGAAGATTTTTCGGAGCTTGCGCGCGGCGCGCAAAAAATCTTCCGCAAAGGACTATATTTTTGGCACTGCTTTTGCTAAAATATTATAGTGTACAAAATTTTTTATGATATTTAGGAGGGATTTTATGCAAAATGTAAAAGTAATTATCTGGGGTCTCGGCGCCATGGGCGGCGGAATGGCGGACATGCTTCTTAAAAAGAAGGGCGTGGATATCGTCGGAGTAATTGGTAGAGGAAGCAAGATCGGAACAAGCATGTATGATTACATCAAGACCGAAAGAGGCGACAGACCGGATGTACTTATTCAATCGGAAGAGGATTTGTTGAAGGAAAAAGCGGCGGATGTGGTTCTTCTTTGTACGGATTCCTTTACAAAGGATGCGTTCCCTAAAATCAAAAAGATCGTTGAAAAGAAAATGAATGTGGTTTCTTCCGCGGAGGAAATGGCTTACCCGCAGGCACAATCTCCTGAGCTTGCTGCCGAAATGGATCGTCTGGCAAAGGAAAACGGGGTATCGATCCTCGGAACGGGAATCAATCCGGGCTTGATCATGGACCTTTTGGTCGTGCTTATGACAGGCTGCTGTGAAGAAGTGGAGCATATCGTTTCAAGACGGGTAAATTCGCTTTCTCCGTTCGGACCGGCCGTAATGCATGAGCAGGGAATCGGTATCACGGTCGACGCATTCAAAAAAGGCGTTGAAACGGGAACTCTTGCAGGCCATGTCGGATTCCACGAGTCGATCCAAATGATTACGGATGCGATCGGCTGGAAGCTTTCCGCACCGGTTACTCAATCCATGGAGCCGATCGTAACGGATGTGGACAGAAAATCGGAGTACGGATTTGCAAAAGCGGGCGATGTGGCAGGCTGTGCGATGAAGGGCTTCGGATATGTTGACGGCGAGCTGAAGGTTGAGATGGATCACCCGCAGCAGATCGAGCCGGAGCAAGTGGGCGTTCAAACGGGCGACTATGTCATCATCAAGGGAACACCGAATATCAATATGGTAAACAGCCCTGAGGTTCCGGGCGGAATCGGAACGATCGCAATGTGCGTAAACATGATCCCGCAAACAATCAACGCAAATCCGGGACTGCACACCATGATCGACCTTCCGGTACCGAGAGCGATTATGGGCGATATGAGAGATCTGATCTGTCCGGACAAAAAAGTCGTAAAATAACAAGATCAAGCGTATGAAGCGTGGCGCATGGATGAAGATCTGCGGGCGAAGCATCGGAGCATACCGAACATATTTCTCCTAACGCTCTCGAGCGGGATGAGATGATGTGGCGAAGCGGCAGGATGAATTCGCGCAAAGGCACATTCTCCGAGCGGCGCTTTCAAAAAATCGAAGCGAGCACAAAATGCTCGGCTCGCAATGCCTCGGGCATACGGGCGAAGGGCGCATCCGTCACAGATGCGGCTTCCTATGAAACAGTTTATACGATAAGCCGGAGTGCGGTCATGACGGCTGCACTCCTCTTATAAAGGAGAAAGAGATGATTAAAAAAGGAGAATGGGTGATCATTCACCGAAATATATTGACTCCGGCGGAAAGAGCGCCGCAGGTTCCGGAGGATACCAAAAAGGTGCCTCTTGAAATGTGGGTGAAGGGCTATCTGAATCACGATGCTCAGGTCGGAGAAGAGGTGGAGATCACGACACTTACCAAGCGAATTGAAAAGGGAACGCTTCTTGAAGCGAATCCGTATTATAAGCATGATTTCGGCGTATTCGTGCCGGAGCTTTTGAGAATCAACGCACAAGTAAGGGATATTCTTTTCGGAGGTGACAGATAATGACAAGAGATAACAGCTATCAGGCGGTCATGGCTCGAAAGCCTGAAATCATGAAGTCAGCAGTCGGCATCGATTACAGCACCTTTGAAAGCGGTTCGATCGCATTCGATTATGAGCGTATGATGAAGGAAACAGGCTATACGCTTGAGGAAATGCAAAACATTCAATATTCCACAGGCGTCGGAAACACGCCGGTGCTGGAATTGAAAAATTTGACCGCGCTGGCAAGAAAGCTGGCTCCGGAAGGAAAGGGCGCAAGAATTTTCATCAAGGACGAGGCATCCAACCCGTCGGGCTCATTCAAGGCAAGAAGAGCGGCAAATGCGGTTTATCACGCGAAAAAATTGGGCTATAAGGGCGTGATCGCGGCGACCAGCGGAAACTACGGCGCGGCGGTCGCATCGCAGGCGGCAATGGCGGGACTTCGCTGCATCATCGTGCAGGAATGCTATGACTCCAAGGGAGTAGGTCAGCCGGAGATCGTTGAAAAGGCAAGAAAATGCGAGGCGCTCGGCGCGGAGGTCGTTCAGCTTTCGGTCGGACCGGAGCTGTTCTACAAATTCCTTCTCCTGCTCGAGGAAACGGGATACTTTAACGCTTCACTGTATACGCCGTTCGGAATCGCCGGAGTGGAAACGCTCGGATACGAGCTGGCAATGCAGTTCAGAGAAAAATACGGCAAGGATCCGGATGTCGTCGTTTGTACCAACGCCGGCGGAGGAAATCTGACCGGAACAGCAAGAGGCCTGCAAAAGGCGGGTGCAAAAACGGTCGTGGTCGGAGCGAGCGTCAATCTGAAGGGCTTGCACATGGCGTCGGACGAGCAGTTCAATAAGAAATCGTTTACGACGGGACATACCGGCTTCGGAATGCCGTTCTCGACATGGCCGGATCGCTCGGATGTACCGCGCTCGGCGGCAAGACCGATGCGATATATGGATCGCTATGTAACGATTACGCAGGGCGAGGTGTTCTATATGACGGAAGCCTTGGCATCGCTTGAGGGACTTGAAAAAGGGCCGGCAGGCAACACATCGCTTGCGGCGGCATTTTCGATCGCACAGGAAATGGATCGGGATCAGATCATCGTGGTGCAGGAGACGGAATACACCGGAGCAGGAAAGCATGTTCAGCCGCAGCTTGCCTTTGCAAAGCAAAACGGCATCATCGTGCGATTCGGAAATCCGCAGGAGGAGGTACCGGGACAAAGCATCGTGCTTCCGGAGCATCCTTCCCTGATCAAGGCGAAGGATTTGGATATGACCAAGCTGCGCAAATCACTTATCAAAAATGCGCTTGAGAATACCAAAAAGGTTCCGACCGAAGAGGACATCGAGTTTTTGGCGAAGGAAACAAAAACGGACGCGGCATTTGTCAGAGCCGCGCTGGAAGAGTTGAAATAATCAGTTGACGCTCGGGGGAGCTTTCTCCTCCGGGCTATTGGAAGGAGATGTAAGAATACATGAAACGAGCAGATGATTACAATCAAAGGAGAGCGCATTTGGCGAATCTGAGCGACCAGGAGCTTTATGAAAGATTCTGGTCCTTGGCGAGCGATATCGTGGATCCGTTGCTTGAGCTTGGACAAAAAAATACTTCCCCGGCTATCGAGCGTTCGGTTTTGCTTCGTATGGGATTTTCTTCGATCGAAGCGAAGGCGATTGTCGACGGAGTAATCGACAGAGGTTTGATGGGTAAGGGTGCGGGTCATGTGGTATACAGGCTCGCAAAGGAAAAAAATATCAGCGTTCGTGAAGCGGGTGTAGCTCTTGCGGAGGGCAAAATGTGGAACGAAGCGGTAGAACTGTTCAGAGGAGGTAACAAGTAATGGATAAGCTGACTCCAAATGTAAAGCTGGATATTGAAAATTTATTGCAGGATATTGAGAACTATCGGCCGAAAAGAAGAGGCTGGACATGGAGAGAATCCTCAAGAGGCGAGCAGCAAGGGCCTTTCGTGTTTTTGGATGCGTCCAAGCCGCTCAAAAATTCCGTGCCGCTTCCGTCCGCAAAATACTTTGAAAACATCGACCCGCAGCCGATGCCGGTAATCACCACCGAGATCGCCTCCGGACGATTTGAGGACGATATCCGTCGTATGCGTATGGCGGCATGGCACGGTGCGGATCATATCATGGTTATCCGTACCGCGGGACAATCACACTTTGACGGCTTGATCGAGGGAACTCCGCAGGGGATCGGGGGAGTGCCGATCACTCGTAAGCAGGTTCGAGTTCAGCGAAAGGCGCTTGACCTGATCGAGGAAGAGGTTGGCCGTCCGATCAATTACCACTCGTATGTATCGGGAGTGGCAGGGCCGGATGTTGCGGTCATGTTTGCGGAGGAAGGAATCAACGGTGCGCACCAGGATCCTCAGTACAATGTTTTGTATCGAAACATCAATATGATCCGTTCATTCGTCGATGCGTGCGAGTCCAAAAAGATCATGACATGGGCGGATATCGCGCAGATCGACGGAGCGCACAATGCGAATGCGACGGCAAGAGAGGCGTGGAAGGTCATGCCGGAGCTGATGGTACAGCACGCGCTGAACTCCGTATTCTCCGAAAAGGTCGGCATGAAGCCGAGCAATATCTGTCTTTCGACGGTACCTCCGACGGCACCGCCGGCACCATGTATGTATCTGGATTTGCCGTATGCGGTCGCACTTCGTGAGATCTTCACGAAATATCGTATGAGAGCGCAGATGAATACGAAGTACATGGATTCCTCCGTAAGAGAAGCGACGGTAACGCATGTACTCAATATATTGACTTCAAAATTGACAAGCGCGCATATTCAATCCACCATCACACCGGATGAGGGACGAAATGTGCCGTGGCATATCTACAATATCGAGGCATTGGATACGGCGAAGCAGGCCTTCTCCGGAATGGACGGACTGATGGATATGATCCAGCTGAAGGATGAGGGCATTCTTCGGGATAAGGTTCGCGAAATCAAAGAAAGAGCGGTGCTCTTCCTTGAGGAGATCAAGGAGGCGGGCGGATTCTTCAAAGCGGTCGAGGAAGGCTTCTTCGTAGACTCCGGCTACTATCCTGAGCGTAACGGCGACGGAATCGCAAGAAAGATCGACGGCGGCGTGGGTGCAGGAACCGTTTACGAAAGAGATGAGGATTACTTTGCACCGGTAACGGCTCACTTCGGCTACAACAATGTGGCGCAGTATGATCCGAATGCGGTCAACGATCCGGCTTCGCTGATCGGCGGATGTACCTTCGAGGATCCGAGCAAGATCATATTCATCGACGAGCTGGATGAAAATGACAATGTCAATGTCCGTCTGAAAGAAACCGAGGAGCTTCGCAAATCGTCGCAGATCAAGCCGGAGGTTGAGTGGATGGGCGACGGAACGGTACTTCTTACCATGTTCCTGCCGACCTCCAAGCGAGTTGCGGAATTTGCGGCGCTTGAATTTGCGAAAAAAATGAACCTTGAAGAGCCGGAGGTCATCTCCAGAGAGGTGATGCAGGAGTCGGAAGGTACGCGCGTGGAGCTGAAGGGACGCTTGAACTTCACGGTCGATGTGAACAGTCTGGTCATTCCGCCGGAGCCGGAGGTATTGAGCGATGCGGATATTCGTGCGGAGATCGAGGCGAAGCCGATGAAAATCGTCGGAGCAACCGTCGGAGAGGACGAGCATTCCGTAGGACTTCGGGAAATCATCGACATCAAGCACGGCGGAATCGAAAAATACGGCATCGAGGTGCATTATCTGGGAACCTCCGTACCGGTCGAAAAGCTGGTTGATGCGGCAATCGAGCTGAACGCCGATGCGATCCTGGCATCCACGATCATTTCGCACGACGACATCCACTACAAAAATATGAAGCGAATCCATGAGCTGGCAGTGGAAAAAGGAATCCGAGACAAGGTGATGATCGTTGCCGGCGGAACACAGGTAACACCGGAGATCGCCGTGAAGCAGGGCGTGGACGCAGGCTTCGGACGAGGCTCCAAGGGCGTGCATGTGGCAACATTCCTGGTAAACAAGAGAAAAGAAATGGAACAAAACAAATAAAGGAAGGCAAAATGAAAATTGATGTGTTGGTTGCCGAGATCGGCTCGACCACTACCGTCGTTAATGCTTTCAATGGTATCGCTTCCCCTGACCCTCTGTTCGTGGGTCAGGGGCAAGCGCCTACATCCGTATTGGCGGGGGATGTACGGATCGGTCTGCAAGGAGCGATTGACGATCTGGCGAAAAATATCGGCGCGGATAAAATAGAATACGATGAGATGCTTGCGACCTCAAGTGCCGCCGGCGGACTGAAAATGACGGTTCACGGACTGGTTTACGATATGACCGCCAAGGCGGCGAAGGAAGCCGCACTCGGAGCGGGCGCGATTATCCACCAGGTGACTGCGGGAAAGCTCCGACGCTCCGATCTGAAAAAAATTGCCGAGATTAAGCCCAACATCATACTGATCGCAGGCGGCGTGGATTACGGCGAGCGGGACACCGCACTGCACAATGCGGAGCTGATCAGCGAAATGGGACTGAGCATTCCGATCATCTATGCCGGCAATGTGGAAAATCAGGAGGAGATTAAGCTGATTTTTGAGGAAAAGCATGCCGATCAAAAGCTGTATGTCGTTGACAATGTATATCCGAAGATCGACGAGCTCAATGTGGAGCCGACCCGAAAAATCATACAGGACGCTTTTGAGGATCATATTATTCATGCGCCGGGTATGGAGCATGTACGCGATATGGTCAACGGCCCGATTATCCCTACGCCGGGTGCGGTCATGCAAAGCGCAAAGCTGCTGTACGACTATCTCGGAGATCTGATCGTACTGGATGTCGGCGGCGCGACAACGGATCTGCATTCCGTGACGATCGGTTCGGAGGAGGTGTCCAGAATTCTGGTGCATCCGGAGCCGGTTGCAAAGCGAACCGTGGAGGGAGATCTCGGAGTGTATGTCAATATGCCGAACATCGTTGAGGTGCTTGGCAAGGAAAATCTCAAGGAAGAGCTGAAGATCGATGTCGACAAGGTGATGGCGGAGTACAAGGCAATTCCGAAAAATGAAGATGAAATCAAATTTGTGGAGCGACTGACCGTCGAGGCGGTGCTTCGCGCCGTCGAGCGCCATGCCGGAAAGCTGCGCTATGTTTACGGGCCGTCCGGACGCAGCACGCTCGCGGAGGGCAAAGACCTTTCACAAATCAAATATATTATCGGCACGGGCGGCGCGCTGACAAGACTTCCGCACCGCGTCGAGATCATGAAGCTGATCGCAATGGACAACGAGTCCGGCATGAAGCTGTATCCGAACGCCGAAGCGCAGGTGCTCGTCGAAAACGACTATATCATGGCATCGCTGGGCGTATTGTCCACACAATATGAAGAAGCGGCGCTGAAGCTGCTTGCCAAAAGCCTGCGAATCGAAATGCCGAAAAAAAGGAGAAGAGAAGATGTATCCGAGATTACTGATCGATCTGAACAAGATCAAAAATAATGTGAAGGTCATGCGCCAATTGACCGAGCGCGGCAATGTGGAGCTGGGCATCGTGACTAAATCCTTTACCGCCGACCGCAGGATCGTCGAGGCAATCGTTGCGCAGGGCGTCGACTTTTTGGCGGACGCAAGGATCGACAATATCGCAAGCTATGCGGATCTGGGAACGCCGACGCTCCTGCTGCGCATCCCGCAGCCCTGCGAGCTCGAAAAGGTCATCCGCTACGCCGACATCAGTCTGAACTCCGAAATTTCGACGATTCGCCGGATGAACGAAGAAGCGAAGAAGCAGAACAAAAACCACAAGGTCGTGCTGATGATCGATCTGGGCGATCTGCGCGAGGGAATTTTCTTTGAAAACGAGGAGGAAATTCTCAAAACGACGCAGGAGATCCATGCGCTCGAAAACATCACGCTCTACGGCGTCGGCGTCAATCTGACCTGCTACGGCGCGGTGATCCCGAAAAAGGACAACCTTTCGCAGCTCGTTGCGATCGCCCGAAAGATCGAGGACAAGCTCGGGATCAAGCTGCAAATGATCTCAGGCGGAAACTCCAGCTCGATCTATCTGATCGACCGCGGCGAATTGCCGGAGGGCATCACGAGCCTGCGTATCGGCGAAGCGTTCATCTTAGGAAACGAAACCGCTTACGGAGAAAGCGTCGAGGGAACGGTGGACGACGCGGTGATCCTTCAGGCACAGCTGGTCGAGGTCAAAAACAAACCGACGCTCCCGATCGGCGAGATCGGAAAGGACGCATTCGGACAGGTTCCGTACTATGAGGATCTCGGGATCCAAAAGCGCGGGATTCTGGCGCTCGGCAAGCAGGACACCGATCTGGACAGCATGACGCCGATCGATCCGAAGGTGAAGATCATGGGCGGCAGCTCCGACCATACGATCGTGCATCTGACCGACTCCGACAAGGACTATCAGGTGGGAGACATCGTCGAGTTCAAGCTCGGCTACGGCGCGATGTTGAAGCTCTTTACGAGCAAATATATCGGACGCGAATACAAATAATAAACAGAATCGGGATCGATCCGGGATCATCCCGATTTTTTGTATGCAAAGCACCGCCGTATCGACGCCGAATATTGTGGATGAGGTCTTGGTGGATCCGATTTTTTTGTATACTGAACACCATCCGTTTGGCGGGTGATGCATTTTCGGCTTTGCCGCAACAAAATTTTGCACGATGCGGCTTTGCGCCGAGGCGCTTCTTGACAAGGCGTCGGATTTTGGAGTATTATTAGATGAATCGGATACACTCTTTTAAATTGGTACGGAGAGACTGACAAGGAGGAATTATGAGACACTTAACGGAGATAAGTGATTTTAGCGTGAGCGAAATTTCGGAATTGATAAGCGTTGCTGAGGATATTATGGCGAATCGGAGCAGGTATGAAGAGGCTTTGAGGGGGCATATCTTAGCGACGCTTTTTTATGAGCCCAGCACAAGAACAAGATTGAGCTTCGAGGCGGCGATGCTTCGGTTGGGCGGCTCGGTCATCGGCTTTTCGGACAAGCAGAGCAGCTCGGCGGCAAAGGGCGAGAGCATACAAGATACCGCCAGGATCGTTTCCGACTATGCGGACATCATGGCGATAAGACATTATGAGGCGTATGCGCCGATGGAGGCGGCAAGGGTCGCGACAACCCCGGTCATCAATGCGGGCGACGGCGGCAATCAGCATCCGACGCAGACTTTGACGGATCTGTTGACGATCTCGGCGGAGATGAAGCGGCTCGATCATTTGACGATCGCGATGGTGGGCGATCTGAAATACGGGCGCACGGTGCATTCGCTGACGAAGGCGCTCAAGGAATACGAGGGAAATCATTTTATCTTCGTATCGCCGAAGGAGCTGGCGATGCCGCAATACTTGAAAGAAATGCTGAACGAGCGGGGAATTTCCTATGAAGAAACGCAGCGCTTGGACGAAGCGATCGGAAAGGCGGATATTTTGTATATGACGCGCATTCAACGGGAGCGCTTCGAGGATCCGACAGAGTACGAGCGATTGAAGGATTCCTATATTTTGGACACGCAAAAAATGAGATCGGCAAAGGAGAGTATGATCGTGCTGCATCCGCTGCCGCGCGTGAACGAGATTGCGGAGGAGGTGGACGAGGATCCGCGGGCAAAATATTTTGAGCAGGCGCGATACGGAATGTTTATCCGGATGGCTTTGATCCTGACGCTGATCAGGCTGAATAAGGGGGGAGAACGATGATTCGAATCAATCAGGCAACGATAATCGATAAATATATTCACTG
>JBGZCE010000083.1:0-11156 GCA_041845175.1 Filifactoraceae bacterium | reverse complement strand
TTTTTATTACGGCATTTGCGATCGAAGCGCTCGGAGCGGTACTTCTTTTATTCAAATTCGCGCCGATGTACGGTATGCAAAAAGGGCTATGGTATTCGATTTTTCATTCGATTTCCGCGTTTTGCAATGCAGGCTTTGATATTTTCGGAAATTATCAGTCGCTGACCGCATTCCGGTTCAGCATTTGGGTGAATATCATCATTTCGCTTTTAATTATTCTTGGCGGGCTCGGCTTTACAGTTATGGAGGATCTGATCGAAAACAAAAAGCATTTGAAACGATTATCGCTGCACTCCAAGCTGGTTTTGGAAATCTCTGCGGCTCTGATTCTGATCGGGACGATCATCTTTTTCGTTATTGAGGGAAGAAATCCGGATACATTGGGCGAGATGAACTTTTTTCAAAGACTGATAACCGCATTTTTTCAGTCCGTATCGACAAGGACGGCGGGCTTCAATACGATCGATCAGGCCGCCATGACCGAGAGCGGGCGCTTTATGACCGTCCTGCTGATGTTTATCGGAGGGTCTCCGGGTTCTACTGCCGGCGGGATCAAGACGACCACGGTCGCGGTGACGGTTTTGGCGACCCTTGCCTATATTCGCAAGACGGATGTGCAGGCGCATGGCCGCCGCATCGGCTATTCGATCGTGAACAAAGCGATGGCGATCATGATGATCGCTTTCATAACGGTGCTGCTGTCCGCGCTCGTCATAGGAATTGAAAATCCGAATATCCAATTTATCAATATATTATATGAAACGGTTTCGGCATTCGGAACGGTCGGACTGAGCACGGGAATAACACCGACCCTGACGACCCTGTCGAAGTTGATTCTGATTTTTCTGATGTTTGCCGGCCGTGTCGGAACGCTGACGATCATCCTGGCGATTGCGGGAAGAGAGGGGCATGAGCATTTTCGATACCCGGAGGGCAGGGTTTCGTTGTAGAAAGAGGTTGAAATGAAAGAAAGCTATGTTGTGGCGGGATGCGGACGATTCGGAAGCTCCGTTGCCAAAACACTTTATAAAATGGGCTACGAGGTTTTGGCAATCGATAAGGACATTCATGTCATCGAGGAGATCGCCGACCATGTAACGCAAGCGGTGCAAGCGGATACGACGGATGAGAATGCGATCCATTCGCTGGGAGTAAAAAATTACGATGTCGCCATCGTCAGTTCGGCGGAAAGCCTCGAAGCCTCGATTATCACGACGATTTTGTTTAAGCAGCTCGGAATTAAAAAAATCATCTGCAAGGCGAAGAATGAGCTTCAGGGAAAGATTTTGAGCAAGGTCGGTGCAGACGGTGTGGTATATCCGGAGCGTGATATGGGAGAAAAGCTGGCACACAGTCTGGTTTCAAAAAATGTGCTGGATCTGATCGAGCTTGATCCCAACTATTCGGTTGCCGAGATTTCCGTTGTCGGCAAATGGATCGGAAAAACCTTGACGGAGCTGGATCTGCGTGCAAAATTCGGATTGAATGTGATAGCGATCAAAAGTGCGCAGGCTACGAATATATCCCCCGCCGGTGAGGATATGCTCAAGGCGGGAGATATTGTGGTCGTGATCGGAGAAAGCGGAAGATTGAACAGGATCGATGATTTATATGAGTAATGTGATTACATCCAGGGATAATTCAAAAATCAAGCACCTCGGCAGACTGAAGCAGCGCAAGTATCGAGAGGAATATGCTCAGGCGATCGTCGAGGGCTATCGGGCGATCCGACAGCTGATCGATCATGGCTCAGAGCCGCGGATGCTCTTTGTCGATGAAGCGCAAAATAACGCGGAATTCGAGTCGTTGTGCCGCGCGTATCCGGACAGAGCCTATTTAGTCAAGCACACTGTTTTTGAGGGACTTTCCGATACGATCAACAGCCAGGGGATTTTGGCGGTGTTTGAAAAGCCGATCTTTGATATGGAAAAGCTCTTTGCGGTAGAGAGCGCTCGGTTGTTGCTGCTGGATCGCATCCAAGATCCGGGCAATCTCGGCACACTTCTGCGAACGGCGGATGCTGCAGGATTTGATGCGGTCCTGTACACCAAAGGAACGACGGATATTTTTTCGGATAAGGTTATTCGCTCCGCGATGAGCACGGGCTTTTATCTGCCGACCTTTTTGGCGGACGAGGAGATGATCCGTCGATTCAAAAAAAGCGGATTCACGATCGTCGGAACCGCCTTGGACGAACGGGCGGAGCATTACGGAACGATCTCATACGGGAAAAAATACATTCTGATACTCGGCAACGAGGCGAACGGTGTCAGTGCAGAGCTGCTTGCGCTCGCCGACGAGCAGGCGTATATTCCGATCTATGGCAAAGCGGAGTCTTTGAATGTTGCGATCGCCGGCGGGATTTTGATGTACAAAAGTATCGAAAGCATGGAAGAATAAGCGACAGCGCTGCATATGAGCGCGATATCGACAAATGCGTATATAATAGCAGGGAGGAGAAAATGATAAAGCGAGTGACCAAGGAGGATCGAGCCGTATTTTGCGAATTGATGGATGAATTTTATCATACGGATGCCGTGCTGGCGCCGATCCCGAAGGAATATATGGAAAATACCTTTGATGAGGCGGCAAGCTCCGACACTTATCTGGAGGCTTATCTGCTTCGTGCGGATTGTGAATATGCAGGCTATGCAATCCTCTCCAAGAGCTTTTCGCCGGAGGCGGGCGGAAAGGTGGTTTGGATTGAGGAGCTGTATATCCGTCCGCAGCATCAGGGGAAGGGAATCGGAAAGCAATTTTTTGCCTTTGCGGAAAAGATTCACGGACTCAAGCGTCTGCGTCTGGAGGTGGAGCATGACAACACGAGAGCGATCAAATTGTATCAGGAGCTCGGCTACGAGGTGCTGGAATACAAGCAGATGTTCAAGGAGTTTTAGAAAAAATATTCAGACCGAAAATCTTTGACGGAAGATTTCAGAATAGGAAGTTTTGATGAAGCTGACAAGTCCGATTCAGGAGATCAAAGGCATCGGCGAAAAAAAAGCCAAGCTTTTTGCCCGACTGCAAATCAAAACGGTGGAGCAGCTGCTCTATCATTTTCCGGCGCGCTACGAGGATCGCCGGCTATTCAAGCGCTTTGATGAAATTTCGCACGACGAGCGCGTCTGTTCGTCGGGCATTATCGTCGGCTTTGAAAAAACGATGCCCAAACGCAATATGACCATTCTCAAGATTTCGGTCAGGCAGGAGCACAGCGTCGCAAGCCTCGTGATTTTCAACAACCTGTATATTTTGGACAAATTTTTTGTCGGCGACCGCATTTCGTTTTACGGAAAAGCGAAAAAGGCATTTCATCATCTGGAATTTTTATCCGTCGAGTTGGAGCATTACGGCGAAAACCGCCTGACCGGCGGGATTTTCCCGATTTATCCGCTGACGACGGGATTGACGAACACGGATGTGCAAAAAGCGGTGAGAAGCGCGCTGGAGAATTGTGATCTGAGCGAGGCGGAAAATATTCCGAAGGAGCTTCGCAGCCAAAGGCAGCTCGCGCCGATCGACAAGGCATTTCAAAGCATTCATTTTCCGCAGAGTGAGAAGAGCTTGCAGGTGGCGAGATACCGTTTCGTGTATCAGGACTTCTTTGCGTTGCAGCTGTATATTTTGCTGATGCGAAGCCTCGGCAAAGAGCAGGAAGCGATCCGGCTCAAGCCTTTTGCGGAGCTGGAGGATTTTGTAGGAGGTCTGGACTTTGAGCTGACGCAGGCACAGAAAAAGGTACTTGCCGATATCCGCTCGGATCTTCAAAATCCGTATCCGATGCAAAGGCTGGTGCAGGGCGATGTCGGGAGCGGAAAAACCGTTATCGCTTTTTACTGTGCTTATATGACTTTTTTGAATCATCATCAGACGGCATTGATGGTGCCGACCGAAATTTTGGCAAAGCAGCACTATCATTCCGCGCTGAAGATTTTTGAAAAAACGCCGCTGCGTATTCGATTGCTCGTCGGGAGCTTGACCAAAAAAGAAAAGCGGAAAATCAATGAAGAAATTATGAATCACGAATGTGATCTCGTCATCGGGACACATGCACTGATCGAAGAGCAGGTACGATTTGCCTCGTTAGCGCTGACGATCACCGACGAACAGCATCGCTTCGGTGTGCGTCAGCGAAATGCACTCTATTCGGGCTACGAAAGGATGCCGCATATTTTGGTGCTGACGGCGACACCGATCCCGAGAACGCTGGCGCTGATCTTGCAGGGCGATCTGGACATCTCGATCATCGACGAATTGCCGAAGGGGCGTATGCCGATCCACACGATGGTGCTTCCGCAAGCTCTGAAGTCGAAGGGATACGGTCGCTGCATCAGCGAGCTGGAAAAAGGAAGACAGGTCTATGTCGTGTGCCCTCTCATCGAAGAAAACGCAGAGCTTGATCTGCAATCGGCGGAGGAGCTCTATGATCGTCTTCGGCAGAATGAATTTCGTAATTACAAGGTCGGCATTATTCACGGTAGCCTCAAGGCAAGTGAGAAAAACCGTATCATGAAGGCCTTTGAAGAAAAAGAAATCCATGTGCTCGTCTCGACGACCGTCATCGAGGTCGGCATCAATGTGCCCAATGCCACCGTCATGCTGATCGAGGAAGCGCAACGCTTCGGACTGTCGCAACTGCATCAGCTGCGCGGACGCGTCGGGCGCGGCAGCGAGCAATCCTATTGTATCCTGCTCTACAAAGGCGACACCGATATTTTGAAGCAACGAATGAAAATCATGAGCGAAACGAGCGACGGCTTTTTGATCGCGGAAAAGGATCTGGAGCTGCGCGGGCCGGGCGAAATGTTCGGACTCAAGCAGCACGGTTTGCCCGAATTCAAGATCGCCGACCTCGCAAAGCATCTTCACATTATGGAAATTGCACAACGGGACGCGATGAGCATCATCGACGGAGAGCTTCTGACAAAAAGCGAGCGAAACCGCCTGCTGGACAGGATCAAGAAACGATTGGAAAAACAGATGGAGGAGATTGCACTGAATTGAGAGTAATCGCGGGAAAAATAAGAGGAAAGAAATTGAAATCGCCGGAGGATCAGTCCGTGCGTCCGACACTGGATCGCGTGAAGGAAAATTTGTTCAATATGGTCAGCCCGGACATTCGCGATGCCGTCGCAGCCGACCTGTTCGGCGGGAGCGGCGCGCTGGGGATCGAAGCGCTGTCGCGGGGCGCAAGGATCTGCTATTTTTCGGATAATCATAAAAAATCGATTGAGCTCATTCGGGCCAATCTGCACGGGACGCCTGTCGAGAAGGATGCAGTGATCCTTTTCATGACGGCGGAGGAGGCTGTTCAAAAACTGTATAATCAAGGCGTGAAGGTCGATTATCTTTTTTTGGATCCGCCGTATTCACAGGGTATTGTAGAAAAAATGTTGAAACAACTCGAAAAATACAATATAATGCAAGAGAGAGGAAGGATCATTATCGAGAGCGACCGCTCGGAAGAAAATCATTTCGAGAGCGAGCATTTCGTTTTGGTCAAAGAAAAAAACTATTCCTCGACAAAAATAACGATATTGGAAGCGAGAAAGAGAGGCACCGATGAGTAGAGGGAGAGCGGTATATCCCGGCAGCTTCGACCCGCCGACCAACGGACATCTTGATATTATCGAGAGAGCGTCAAGGCTCTACGATGAGCTGATCGTTGCGGTATTGGTCAACACGAACAAGGCGGGGCTGCTCACATTCGAGGAGCGAATCGAGCTGATCGAGAATGAGATCGAGCATTTGCCCAATGTGCGGGTGGAGAGCTTTGTCGGATTGCTGGTGGATTATTGCAAGCAGAATGAGGTGGATGTGATTATCCGCGGACTGCGTGCCGTTTCGGACTACGAATACGAAATGCAGATTGCGCAGATGAATCGAATGCTTAACCCGAAAGTGGAAACGGTCTTTTTGATGACCAACACCAAGTATTCGTTCCTAAGCTCATCCATTGTAAAGGAAGTAGCGAGATTCGGAGGATGTACAAAAGACATTGTCCCTCAAAAGGTGGAAAATAAACTGAAAGAGAAATTTAGGGGGTAGTATGGAGGTACTTAGCTTACTGAATGAAATGGAAGAAATGATCGAGGATTCAAAAAGTCTGTTCGGCAATAAAGCGTCGATCGACAAGGTAAGAGCGCTTGAGTTGATCCGGGATATTCGTATCTGTCTGCCGGATGATTTCAAACAGGCGGAATGGATCAGTCAGGAAAGACAGCGGATCATGTATGATGCGGAGGATTCGGCGAAAGAGGTGCTTGAGAAGGCACAGCTTGAGGCGGAGCAAATGATCGAGCGCGACAACATCACAAGGGCAGCATACAAACGAGCGGAGGAGATCATTCAGCGCGCCGAGGAGGATGCGATGGAGCTTCGAAACGGGGCGATCTATTATTCGCAGGATATCTTGAAAAAGCTTGCGAGAGAGACGACCTCCATCGCAGAGCGCGTTATGCTCAACTACGAAGAATTGGAAAAAATCATCATCCGGCCGGACGACGAGGAAGATGATGAGGATGAATACGATTACGAAGAGGAAGAATAACAGGACAACGGGGGGCTATGCTCCCTGTTTTGCTAAAGGAGCGAAATATGAAAACGGCAGCGATCATAGCGGAATACAAT
The DNA here is from genome assembly GCA_041845175.1 of Filifactoraceae bacterium. Lineage (GTDB taxonomy): Bacteria > Bacillota > Clostridia > Peptostreptococcales > Filifactoraceae > JAUNKE01. Next base: position 4,526 of record JBGZCE010000083.1, on the reverse strand, counting down.
CCGTTTCATCAGGGGCATCGTTACCTGATGGAGGAGCTGAAAACGGTTACCGATGCCGAGCGGATCGTAGTTTTGATGAGCGGGAACAGTGTACAGCGTGGCGACTTTGCCTTTGTTGACAAATTTGCGCGAGCGAGCGCCGCTGTGCAGGGCGGCGCCGATCTGGTTCTGGAGCTTCCTTTTTGCTACTGCTCGCAGAGCGCGGAATTTTTTGCGCATGGGGCAGTCTCCATTTTGCATTATCTCGGTCTGGTGGACTATCTTTGCTACGGCTCCGAGAACAACGATATGGACAGTCAGTGGCGCATTGCGAATCTGCTGTATGAGGAATCCGACGAGCTGACCGAGGAGATCAAAGCCATTGTCAAGACCGGAATCAGCTTTCCTATGGCGCGGCAAAAAGCACTTGAAAAGCTCTATCCGAATCAGGCAGACTTTTCCATTATGAGCAGTCCCAACGATATTTTGGCGATCGAATATCTCAAAGCGATGTATCAGCTCGATAGCATCATCGAGCCGATCTCGATCCGGCGAATGGGTGCCGGCTACAAGGATACGAAATTTGAGACCGAGCTTCCGAGCGCGACCGCCATCCGAAAAAAAGTAGCCGAATCCGCAACGGATCATCCGCTGTCGGAAGAACTCAAAGCGGTCACGACCGAGCCGATGGCGAAATATATCTTGAAGCGCCGAAACGAAGGGGGCTTGGGAACGGTCGAAAACTACTTCGACGAGCTCAAAAGCATCATCATTCGACAAAGAGAAGCCATCGGGCGAATTTTTGAGATCGGTGAGGGGATCGATCATCTGATCCGGCGAAAAATCTATGAGACCTCCGGCATTCACGAGCTGGCGATGGAGATCAAATCCAAACGCTACACTTACACGCGCGCGAGAAGGATGCTGATGAATATTTTGGTCGGGCTCGACAAGGAAGCGATGAGCAAAATCCGCGCATCGCGCGATGTGCCGTACACTCGAATCCTGGCATTCAATGACAAGGGAAGAAAAATGCTCAGAGAATGTTCCAAGCAAATTTCGATCATCAACAAACCTGCGGACTTCAGACCTGCGAACGAGCTGCATGAGATATTGCAGCGCTATGACGAAATCGCAGGCGAGCTGTACTATATGAAATATCATTATCAGCAATACGGAAACAGAGTCTATTCCGATAAAATGACATCCCCGATCTACATCGGGCAAGGAGAAGCATGGAGCAATTTGTAAGAACGGAGCTGTTGTTAGGAAAAAAAGCGATGCGGAAGCTGGAGCAGTCGCATGTTGCGATCTTCGGCCTGGGCGGGGTCGGCAGCTTTGCCGCGGAGGCCGTTGCAAGATCGGGCGTCGGCGCAATGACTATCGTTGACTTTGACAATATCGACATCAGCAACATCAATCGACAGCTACCGGCACTGATCTCGACTGTCGGACATTCCAAGGCGCAAGAGATGGAAAAGCGGATCCGCGACATCCATCCCGATATCCGTTTGACCGTGTTGGAGGAAAAATATTTGCCTGATGATTGCGAGCGATTCTTCGCAGAGCGCTATGACTTTGTGGTGGATGCCATCGACATGGTCGCGTCCAAGATCTCGCTGATCTCTGAATGCAAGCGCAGAAATATTCCGATCATCAGTTCGATGGGCATGGGCAACAAGATCGCGCCCGAGAAAATAAAGCTCTGCAAGCTCGCCAAAACCCACACCGATCCGCTCGCAAAGGTCGTGCGAAAAAAGCTTCGCGACCTCGGCATCACGGATCTGGATGTCGTATTCTCCGAGGAAGAGTCGAAAAAGCTCGGAGACGGAGTGCAGCAGACAAATGATGGACAAACCGCCGGCGGTATCACCGAGCAGAGAGCTGTAAAAAAAGAAGAAGACGAAACCGAATGGACAGGGGCTTGTGGATCCGAAAGGCCGGACGATCGTATAGCCGAGCCCGTGATAAAAAGATTTCCCGCCAGCTGCGCTTTCGTTCCATCCGTTGCCGGACTGATGATGGCATCCTTCGTCGTGCGCAGTCTGATCCGACCGGCCGACGAATGAGTGATGGAAATATGAATTATTTACGGACAAGCTGGCCGCAGGCACGACGGAACAAAATTTTGAATAAGGATAGAAAAATTCGTGGGAAACAAATACTTCACGAGCTACCGTTCTTAGTATGCAAGAGAGAATTTCAAAATCCATTCCTTATACACTCTTCGGATCAGGAGTTCTTATTTTGAAGAATCATAGGAGCGGATCTCTGCGGCAAGAGACGAGATCGCTTGATTTTTCTTGAAGCGGAATAGCTGCTGCAGCGCCTCAAATCGCGAGCCGTAAAAAATTCCGATTTTTTAATGTAACTATTGACATTACATCCGGAAGGTGATACTATAAAACCACAAGATGTAATAAGGATGATTACATCAAAAAAATAGGAGGAAAAAATCATGACGAACAAAGAAAAAGCATTGGCACTTATCAACACATTCGTATCCGGCGATACCGACAAAGCAAAGGAGCTGCTCGCAGAGGGATACATCCAGCACAATCCGGCATACGGAACGGGAGCGGAGGCATTCATAGGAAGTGTCGCATACCTGGCATCGGCTCCGGTCAAGACAACGGTCAACAACATTCGCGCATTTGAAGATGGCGATCGGGTTTTTCTGCAAACGGTTTACAATTTTGCAGGCTCGGGAGAGCAGGTTGCTTTCGACATTTTCCGTTTTGATTTGGATGGCAAAATTGCGGAGCACTGGGATAATTTGTCGGCAAAGACGGAGGCCAATCCATCCGGACACACACAGATTGACGGGACGCTCGTAAAAAAAGATGTGGATAAAGAAGAAACACGAAGAATCGTGGCAGCATTTGTGGGCGATGTTCTTCGCGGCGAAAATCCGGACAAGATCACATCGTATTTTGACGGAGACAATTATATCCAACATAATTCGGCGATCGCGGACGGGCTTTCGGGACTTGGAGCGGCGTTGGAAGCATTAGCGAAGCAAGGCATCCAAATGATTTATCACAAGACGCATTTCGTGCTTGCCGACGGCGATCATGCGCTTGCGGTCAGCGAAGGAACTTTTGGTGGCGTGCCTACATCCTATTACGATCTTTTCCGTGTAGAGAACGGAAAAATCGCGGAGCACTGGGATGTCATGGAAACCATAGCGGAAAAAGATACCTGGCAAAATCAAAACGGAAAATTCTGATCCGATGTTCAAACCTGCAACAAAAACAAGATCGAATGATAATGGGAGGATGCGATGCAAATATCCAGCAGATTCACGATAGCCCTGCATATTTTTGCCTGTATGGAAACCTTCAAGGACGAATATAAAATTACAAGCGAATTTCTTGCGGGAAGCATCAATACGAATCCCGTTATCATCCGAAAAATTTTGTCGCAGCTGAAAAATGCCGGATTGATTACCGTTGCAAGAGGAACGGGCGGGATCGAGCCGACCAGGCCGCTGAAAGACATCAGCTTTTACGATGTCTATGAAGCGATCGAGCCGGTGTCGAACGGCGAGCTGTTTCACTTTCACGAAAGCCCGAACCCTGAATGCCCGGTCGGACGAAATATTCACCGATTGCTCGATGATAAGCTCAGCTCCATTCAGCGAGCAATGGAAAATGAGATGAAGGCATACACGATCGAAGACCTCAAGGATGAAATGAAAAAACTTTTGTCAGCGGAAAAATAATTTGAGACTCCGGATCAAGCGCCGGAGTTTTTTTAGGAGCAATCAATATGAACACGATGGACTATTTGAAATATATTGCAGAGGAAATCCATACCGTCGTAATTGCCACCGTCGATCACGCAGGACTTCCCGTTGCGGCGGCGATCGATATGATGGACGCCGATGAGGACGGCCTGTATTTTTTGACGGCAACAGGAAAAAGTCTTTATGATCGATTAACGAACAAAAAATTTTTGGCATTGACGGCAATCAAAGGAGAAAGCACCATGTCCTCGATTGCAGTGTCTATCCGAGGAAAAGTGCGAGAGCTCGGATATGAAAAGATTCCCGCTTTGTTTGCGAAAAATCCTTATATGCACCGGATCTATCCGACCGATGAAGCCATGCGGGCGCTGACGGTATTTCAAATCTATGAGGGGACGGGTGAATGGTTTGATTTGTCGAAAAAACCGATCGACCGAGCATCCTTTGTTTTCGGTGAAGCGGAAAAAGAAGAACGAGGATATTTTATTACGGACCTGTGTATCGGCTGCGGCGCCTGCTTGAATGTTTGTCCGCAAAGCTGTATCACGGCGGCTGTGATTCCGTATGAGATCGAGCAGCATCATTGCCTGCACTGCGGAAACTGTTTGACAGTCTGTCCGGTCGCAGCCGTGGAAAGAAGATAAGGGAAAAGTGAAAAAAAGCCTACTAATAAAAAGTCAAGTACTTTTTATGAAGAAAACAAAAAATATTGTTCAAGAAAGATAGACACAACAAAAGAGCCGCCTTTAATCGCCGGCTTAAAACAGACGAGGAGGTGTTTTATTCGGTTTGAGATTCA
>JBGZCE010000082.1:0-35133 GCA_041845175.1 Filifactoraceae bacterium | reverse complement strand
GTCCGTATCGGTTGTGCAGTGTTTTGGTGATCGCTGCGGTCAATGTTGTTTTTCCGTGGTCTACGTGTCCGATCGTTCCGATGTTTACATGCGGTTTGGTTCTCTCAAATTTTGCCTTTGCCATTTCTTTTTCCTCCCAAATATTTTAAGTACGATCAATATTTTATGTTGGAGCTCACGAGCGGACTTGAACCGCCGACCTCGTCCTTACCAAGGACGTGCTCTACCGACTGAGCCACGTGAGCAAGCTACCTTTCTTATTTTATAAAATATTGCTCCCTCTTGTCAATAGTTTTCTTTTTATTCTTTGAATCGTGCTGCTGATTCCTTTGGAGCTTATTTTCGCTTTTGCCGCGATTTCTTCGTACGAGTAATTTTCAAAATACAGATACAGGATTTCGAGCTCTCTTTTGGTCAATACCTTTTCCAAATGCTTTCGGATCGATTCGCTTCTTTCTTTTTTGAGAAAGAGCGTTTCGGGATTTCTGAGCTCACCCAGATTTCCTGTCAGCAGCTCAAATTCGTCATCGCTCTGGGCGTCGATCGAAATGTAATTGTTCAGCGGGATATGCTTTTTACGATTCGCCATTTTGATCGCGGAAAAGATTTGGCGATTAATGCAGGTTTTTGCAAAGACATGAAAATAAATCCCTTTTGTAATATCAAAATCCCGGATCGCTTTATACAAGCCGATCATTCCTTCCTGAATGATATCCTGATAGTCGCCGCCGGCCAGATCGTAGGGTGCCGCCAGCTTCTTCACGAGATTTTTGTATTTGTTCAAAAGGTGATCCTGACAGTCTTTGTCGCCAAGCCTCGCCCGATGCGCCAGCTCGTCGTCATTCACGCTTGCTTTGTCGGCGTAGATGCCTTTTTTGTGTTCGATATGAATCAGCTCCTTCTCAGTTTTTCCAATTTTTCATAGGTTTCGCGATCCAGACTCTGCTCAAGCGTATACCCTCTTCCGACGCTTTCCTTTATTGCAGATCGGATATGCTTTTTGCTTTGCTCCACCTCGAGGTGCAGCTCTCTTGCGGTCAGTCGAACCGCTCCCTTTCCCATAACCATATTCTGCTCGGCATGGTCGTTGGTCGCCACCCGAATGATCGCATGGCGTTTATATTTGTATTCATGAATGAATTTTTCAATATAAGCGTCAGCCGTCTGATTTTCTTTGGTATAGACAACGGTCAAGCTTTTGATCCTTTCGATCTGGTTGATCGTTGTCTTTACTTTGTAGGCATCATAAACGACATATGCTTCGACCCCGTTGTAGTGTGCATATTCGGATATTTTTTCATTCAGCTTTTCTCTCGCTTCCGAAAGATCGGTCTCGGCAATGCTCGCCAACTCGCCCCACGCGTTGATGATGTTGTAGCCGTCGATCAAAAGTACATTATTGCGTATCTGTTTCAATTTATCCTCTTTGTCTCACCACTTCATACATTAATATCGAGCCGGCGACGGACGCATTGAGCGATCCCACCTTCCCTTTCATCGGAATACGGATTGCAAAATCACTCCGTTCCTTGACCAAGCGCGAGATCCCGCTCCCTTCGCTCCCGATCACGATCGCCACATTTCCTTTCAAATCCGTTTTTTGATACGGTTCGCCGTCCATATCGAGGCTGTAGATCCAAATCCCTTTCTTTTTCATCGTTTCCATCGCTTGAACCAGATTGGCGACACGAACGACCTTTACATGGCTTGACGCTCCCGCCGAAGTTTTTTCGACGGTCGCATTGACCTGTATCGATCGGCGCTTCGGAATGATGACCGCATCGACTCCGCTCGCCTCCGCCGTTCTCAGGATAGCGCCGAAGTTGTGCGGATCGGTGATCTCATCCAGGAGAACGAAAAATCCTTCTCCCGGCGTGAAGCTCTCCAACACTTCATCCAGATCATAATAGTGGTATTCCGACGCGATGGCGATTACGCCCTGATGATTTTTGCTTTCACTCATTTCATCAAGCTTCGCCTTATCGACCGATTTTACGATAATTCGAAGATTCTTCGCTTTCGCAAGAATTTTTGCAAGCGAGCCGTCGGCCGTTCCCTTCCTTATATATAATGTATCGATTTCGCGTTCGCTTTTCAGCGCTTCCAAAACGGCATTTCTTCCTTCAATCTGCATCCTGATCCATCTCACTTATTCTTTTTGCCGGAATATCCGGTCTTTTGCACGAGAGCTTGCCCTCTTTACATTTTCCTTTGCAACAGGACGGTCCCGCATTTTTGAACAGCACCGGCGCAACCTTTTTACACTCCTTCAGCATTTTGTACGCCAATTCCTTGATCTCCCATTGCGCCCGCTCACAGCATCTCTTTTCAAAAAAATTCAACAGGCTGCGTGCATTCATCGTGACCACGAGTTTTGTCTCGCAGGCATTCGGAAATACATAGCGCGCATCCTCGATCGCCTCTTTCTCCGTTCTCCCGTTTTGTATCAGCAGCTCGACCAGGCGGGAATATTCCGTTTGGGACTTTTCCATCGCCTTCTTATAGGCCTCGCATGCGGACTCGATTTTTTCGATTTCAGGCGGGATGATATATTGCATATTGTCCAGCTTGACATATCGCTGAGACTGCTGCGAATACGAAGCGATCCGATGACGGACGAGCTGATGGGAGCAGGCTCTGGATATCCCTTCGATAGCAAAAGTGAAGCTCGTATGCTCGATCGGGCTCTCGTGCCCGATGCCGACAAGCATCCCCAAAAATTTTTCGATTTGCTCCTGTGTGAGATTCTCTCCGATCTCCTCCACGCCGATCGGCGAGTAACAGAGCTTTGCAGCCATGGTAACCACTCGATCCGGATCCTGTGAATGGGATATTAATTTTACTTTCAGCCTTGCCGTCCCCATACTTTCTCCTTTTGCCTAAAATAAACTCAACTGATTGCTTTGCGGAAGCTCCGTCAGACATCCGTGCTCCAGCAGAGTTTGCATAACGGTTCTGCTGGCCTTTGTTCGTCTGACGAAATCCTCCTGTGAAATAAATTCCCGACTTGCTTCCTCCATAATTTTTTGGGCAACCGTTTCACCGAGCCCCTCGATTGCGATCAGCGGCGGAAGCAGTTTTTTGTCGACAATCTTGAATTTGGTCGCATCCGAACGGTAGATGTCTACCTTTAGAATCTCCACGCCTCGCTGATACATTTCATAAGCGACCTCAAAGACCGCCAGCTGCCCTTTTTCCTTTACGCTGGCTTCCTTGCCTTTTGCCTCGATCTCACGAATCGCTGTCAAAACTGCCGTTTTGCCGCCCAAAATCGTATTGAGATCAAAATCTTCCACTTTTGTCGTAAAGAAGGTGGCATAAAAAGCTTCTTTATAAAATACCTTGTAATATGCGATCCGAAACGACATCATGACATACGCCGCCGCGTGTGCTTTCGGAAACATATATTTGATTTTTTGACAGGATTCGATATACCACGGCGGCACATTTTTCTCCCGCATGGCTTCGATATGCTCATCCGTCAGCCCTTTTCCTTTTCGCACATTCTCCATGATCTTGAATGCGGTAAGCGGCTTCAGATCCTTTTGGATCAAATAGTTCATGATATCGTCCCGCGTGGAGATGACATCCTTCAGCGTGACCGTTCCCTTTTTGATCAGCTCCTGTGCATTGTTCAGCCACACATCGGTTCCGTGAGACAGTCCGGATATTTGCAGAAGCTCCGCGAAGCTTGTCGGCTGAGTATCCATCAGCATCTGTCTTACAAATTTCGTACCGAACTCCGGTATCCCGAGTGTACCGGTCTTGCAGGATATGGCGGACAGATCGCAATGGATCGATTTTGTCGAGGTAAAGAGCTGCATCGTTTTTTTGTCGTCCAGCTTGATGTCCGTTGCTTTGGTTTGCGTGAAATCCTCCAACATTTTTATGATCGTCGGCACATCATGGCCCAGAATATCCAGCTTCAGTATGCGTCCGCTGAGGGCATTATAATCGAAATGCGTCGTCATGACGCCCGAGCTCGAATCGTTCGCAGGATATTGGATCGGCGTAAAATCATAGATATCCTTATATTTCGGAACGACCATAACGCCGCCCGGGTGTTGCCCCGTCGTTCGTTTTGCTCCGGTGCTTTTGTCGCGCAATCTCAAAATTTCCGCGGTGTTCAATTTCTTTTTGTAATCCTCCGCATACTTTTGGACATAGCCGTATGCCGTTTTCTCAGCGATCGTTCCGATCGTTCCGGCTCTGAAAACATATTCCTCGCCGAAGAGCTCTTCGGTGTATTTGTGCGCACGCGCCTGATATTCGCCCGCAAAGTTCAAGTCGATGTCGGGTTCTTTGTCCCCCTCGAAGCCCAAAAAAACTTCAAACGGGATATCATGTCCTTCTTTGATCAGCTCACTGCCGCAGATCGCACATTTTTTGTCCGGCAGATCCATCCCCGAAGCAATGCTTTTATCCACCTCAAAATCACCGTATCGGCAATTTGGACAAATGTAGTGAGGCGGCAGCGGATTGACCTCCGTAATATCGCTCATCGTTGCCGCAAAGGAGGAGCCGACCGACCCTCGCGAGCCGACCAGATAGCCTTCCTCGATCGATTTTGTCACCAGCTTCTGCGCGATGATGTACATTACCGCATATCCGTTTCCGATGATCGAGTTCAGCTCTTTTTCCAGTCTGCTCTGCACGAGCTCGGGAAGCTCTTCGCCGTAGATACGCTTTGCTTTTTCATAGCACATTTCTCTGAGCTGTGTGTCCGAGCCCTCGATGATCGGCGGGTAGGTCCCGTCCGGGATCGGTTTGAATTCCTCGATGCTGTCCGCGATCCGATTGGTATTTTCGATCACCGCTTCTTGCGCATTTTCTTCGCCGAGATAGGCAAATTCTTCCAGCATCTCCTCCGTCGTTCGGAAATAAAAGGCTCCGTTGTCAAAGCTCTTTGCGTATTTTTTTGCGGCGCTGAATATATCCATAATGACCGCATCCTGTTTTTCGATATAACGAACATCGCCGGTCGCAACGACCAATTTGCCGTTCTTCTTGCCGAGCTCAAAGATCTTTTTGTTGATATTTTGCAGATCCTGCTTGCTGTTCAGCGTTCCGTTTTTAATCAAAAATTCGTTATGATCGCAGGGCATGATCTCCAAATAATCATAATAGCTGATGATATTTTCAAGCTCCGATGTGCTTTTCCCCGCCAAAACCGCCTGATAAAGCTCACCCGATTCACAGGCGCTTCCCAGCAGCAAGCCTTCCCGATGTCTGTTCAATACGCTCTTCAAAATTCTCGGGACCTTATAAAAATGCTTGATATTCGAATCGGAAACGATTTTGTACAAATTTTTCAGCCCGACCGGATTTTGAGCTAACAAAACGATATGATTCGGTCGCTTCGATTTGAAATCGGTGTCGGTGAAGCGCTGATTGACCTGATCGAGCGTCTGTACTCCGTTTTCTCTGAACATTTCCATGAATTTCAGAAATATCTCCGCCGTCGCCTGCGCATCATCCACCGCTCTGTGATGATTTTCCAGGCTGATACCGAGCCGCTTTGCCACGAGATTCAGCTTGTGACTCTTCATATCCGTCAATAAGGCGCGCGACAGAGCGACCGTATCGATCGCGATAAAGTTGTACAAAAGATTTTCCCGTCGGCAGGATTCGCGAATAAAGCCGGTGTCAAAATCGCTATTGTGCGCGACCAGAACGCTCCCCTGCGCAAAGGACAGAAATTCCGGCAATACCTGATCGATCGTCGGCTGATTCTGCAGCATTTCATCGGTGATTCCTGTCAGCTCGACAATTTTCGGACTGAGCTTTCTCTCAGGGTTCACAAGCTGATTATATCGCGCCGTGATCACTCCGTTTGAAATTTTCACGGCCCCGATCTCGGTAATGCGGTCATTTTGCGCGGACAATCCGGTCGTTTCGATATCGAATACGACAAAATCCTGCTCCAAGGGCAGCTGATTGTATTCCTTCAAAACCCTTTTGGTATCGTCGATCAGGTAGCCCTCCATTCCGTAAAGGACCTTGATGCCGCTTTTTTTCGCCTGATCCATCGCATCGGGAAAAGCCTGTACGACGCCGTAGTCCGTGATCGCAACCGCCCGATGACCGAACTCGGCAGCCTTTTTGATCAGCGCTTTGGTGTCCTCGATCGCCTGCATGCTGGACATATTCGTATGCAGATGCAATTCCACACGCTTTTTTTCCGCATGATCCGAATGCACGATCCGCTCCGCTTTATTGATGTCTTTGATGTTGAAAACCATCTCGCCGGTATTTCGATCGGCTCCTATATCTCCGCGGACCTTGATATAGCTCCCGTTTTTTATAAGCTCATTCTCATCCTTCAAAAACAGCTTGCACATGATCGATGCCGTATGATCGCACAGCCCGAAGGACTGAACCGTCTTTCCCTGACCCGTCCACAGACCGGAGGCAAAGGAATAGCCTTCGATCACGGCTCCCTTTGTCGTCGGATCGAGCTGTGAAATATCCGTTAATGCACCGGCGATCGCCCGCCCGAAAAGCACATCGCCCTGTACGGTCGTATCTTTTTTCTCCTGCTTTCTGAATGCAAGCTCTGAAACGATCTTCTCAAAGTGGCTGTCCGATTCCGCAAAAAATCTTTCTTCGTCCACCGTTTCGGACCGATCCTTCAGCTCCACCTGCAGCTCGAGCGCTAAATTTTTTTGAAGGGATTTCTGGATCTGCTTTCCGATCTTTTTGTCCTGAAGACTCTTCATCACCACTTTGTCCTTGACATGGACGACGATTTTCCGTTCCTCCGCTTGACAATCGATATGGTAGCAGCTCTCGATCTTATTGCCGGCAGGGCAATGCTTACTGAGAATATATTCGATGTTCGGGAGACTTTTACTCATTTGCTCCGAAACCGTTTTTTCGCCGTTGTAGGTAACAAGGATCTTCACTTTTTTCAGCGCCTTATTTCTCCTTTGACATTCCTCTTCGATCGTATGCAGAGAATCGTACGGAACGATCTCACCGGAATGCACCTCAAACTCAAGCCATGCTTTTTCTCTATTCAGTTTTATATGGTCGATATCTATTTTATGCTCATCAAAATATTGCTTGATCGCTTTCATGAGAAACTCCGATTACATTTTTTCAATTTCCGCCATCAACACTTCTTCGATCTCATTCTCTTTCAGCTTTCGGATGATCTGTCCTTTCTTAAAAAGCAGTGCTTCGCCTTTTCCGCCGGCAATCCCGATGTCCGCTTCCTTGGCTTCTCCCGGTCCGTTCACGGCGCAGCCCATGATCGCGACCTTGAGCGGTTTTTTGACATCGGAAAGCTTTTTTTCCATTTTTTCGGCAAGCTCGATCAAATTGATTTTCGTCCTTGCGCAGGTCGGACAGGAGATAATCCGAATGCTCTCTCGATCGAGCTCAAGCGAGGCCAAAATATGCTTGGCGGCATAAATCTCTTCCACCGGATCCGCCGTCAACGAAACACGGATCGTATCCCCGATCCCGTTCAACAGCAGATGACCGATCCCGATCGCAGACTTGATCGCGCCCCGCTGAACGGTTCCCGCCTCCGTTATTCCTAAATGAAGCGGATAATCCGATATCCTCGAAAATTCCTCATAGGCTTCGATCGTTCGGAACAGATCGCTCGCTTTCAGTGACACCACGGTATTGAAAAAATCCAGCTCCTCCAATATGCGAATGTGCTTAAGCGCACTTTGCACCATTGCGTTTGCACCGTTTCCGTATTCATGAACGATCTCTTTTTCAAGCGAACCGCCATTTACACCGATACGGAGCTTGATATTCCTTTCCTTGGCTTTTGCAACGATCTGCCGAACCCGCTCGCTTGCTCCGATATTGCCCGGATTGATCCGTAAACCCTCCACGCCGTTTTCAATGGCAAGCAGCGCCAGCCGATAATCGAAGTGGATATCGGCGACCAAAGGGATGTGGATGTTGCTTATGATTTTTTTCAGGGCAAGGGCGGACGATTCATCCGGGATCGATGCTCTTACCAGCTGACAGCCCGCATCTTCCAATCGGCGGATCTGCTCGACGGTGGCGTCGACATCCTTGGTATCCGTATTCGTCATCGACTGGATCACGATCGGATGATGATTCCCGATCTTCAGATCGCCGATGCTTACTTCTCTCGTATTCTTTCGATTCATTTTTTATTCTCCGGAAAAAACAATTTCAACACATCCTGGTAGGTCAGAAACAACGCGAATCCCAAAATCAACATCATTCCCGCCATCGTGATTCTCTCCTCGACTTTTCTGTTGATCGGTTTTTTTACGATCGCTTCATAGCTGTAAAACAGGATCTTGCTACCGTCCAGTCCCGGGATCGGAACCAGATTGACGATCCCTAAATTCAAGCTCAGCAAAGAAACCAAACTCATCAGATCGACAAAGCCGTGATCGGTCGCCTCACCTACCACTGCCATAATGCCGACCGGTCCTGAAAATTCATCTATATCGGCTTGCCCGATAAACAGCTGCTTCAATGAATCGATCATCATCGTGCTCTGTGTCAGCGTTGCCGTCGCGCCGTATCGGATCGACATCAAAAAATTTCTTTCTCTTGCGGGCATGATCCCAAGCAAATAGCGTCCCTCATATTCCTGCATCGCGAGCACGACTTCTTTTTCTTCTCCGTCAGCCGTTTGGAGCGTGAGCTCCACATGATTTTTATCTTCGACTGCCGCCAGCGTACTGATGAAGTCCTCCCAATTCGTCACCTCCGCACCGTTCAATCCGACGACCCGATCGCCCGCTTCAATACCCGCTTGTTGTGCCGGCAAGCCATCCATAACGCTGCCGACCTCATTGACGGGAAATCCCATGTAATACACGACACCGATCATGATCAAAAGCGCCGCGACGATATTGACGACCGGCCCCATGATAATCACCTTGATTCGATCGATCGGCGGCTGGTTCATAAAATTATCCGGCTCCGCAAAAAATTCATCCTCTTCATCACCGAAGCGTACAAAGGCGCCGAAAGGGATCAGCCGTAAATTGTATTGCGTTCCGTTTTTCAAAACTCCGAAGAGCTTCGGCCCTATACCGAGTGATAATTCATAGGCTCTTATCCCCAGCCTGCGGGCTGTCAAAAAGTGCCCGAGCTCATGAATGACCATTAAAAAAGAAAATACCACCACTACTGTAATAATTTTCATAACATCTCCACTACCCAAGGTTTTGTACAAAATCTATTAATATGACGCCGTAATAGGTCAGCGGCGCCGCAAATAATACGCTGTCGATACGATCCAGCATCCCGCCGTGCCCCGGAATGAAATTACCGTAATCCTTGATGTTGAATTCGCGCTTTATCGCCGACGCAAAAAGATCGCCCAGCTGCGATGAAACGCTTCCCACCACGGCAAGCGGGACAAAATACATCGGATTCGGTTCATTGAACATAACGGCAAAGATCACCGTAATGATCGTTGTACCGAAAATCCCGCCGATCGCTCCCTCCACGGTTTTTTTCGGGCTGATCTCCGGAATCAGCTTGGTCTTTCCGAAAAACATTCCGGCGAAATAAGCGGAAGTATCCGTTCCCCAAGCAAAAATACACACCAGCCATACATAGATCGGCCCGATGTTGCTCAAGAGGTTAACATGGCACAGAAAAACCGGAATATATATAAATCCGAGTAGCGAAACCATCAGATCCTCCACCCTGATTTTTTTTCTGATGATGTGATATGCCGCAACGACAACGATCACATAGATCGCATTCAGCACGATATGCGAGAAGGTCAGCTTCGATAAGGACACCATCGAATAGATCGCGATCGTCGAAATATAGCAGGTGATCTCCAACGGCCTGTATCCGTTATCTCGAAACACCTTGAAATATTCATGCAAAGCGATCAGAGAGCATACCGTTGCCCCAATATAGATATATACGCCGCCTTTCAGCAATACCACCACTAAAATGAGCAGCAGCACGATTCCCGAAACGATCCTTGTTAACATAGCCCCTCCAACTATTTGGCATTCCCAAATCTTCTATCTCTATTTTGGTAACTACGCATTGCTTCATACAAATCTTCCTCCGAAAAATCCGGCCAGTTGATATCCGAATACCAAAATTCACTGTATGCTGATTCCCAGAGAAGGAAATTGGATATCCTGAGTTCCCCGCTCGGACGGATCACAAGGTCGGGATCCGGCAAAAATGCGGTATCCAAATTCTCCGACAGCAATTCCTGAGTGATGTCCTCCGGATCGAGCTCGCCCCTTCGGACTTTCTCGCACAGCTTTTTGGTCGCTCGGGCAATATCGTCACGACCGCCGTAATTCAAGGCCACGGTCAAGGTCAGCCCTCGGTTGTTTTTTGTTTGCTCCACAGATTCATCAATGATCCTTCGGACGCCGACGGGCAAGGCGGACAGATCGCCGATCGTCTTGAAGCGCACCTGATTTTTCATCATCTTTTTTATTTCGCTTCGGAGATAAACCTCGATCAGCTTCATAATGGCCGAAACCTCCGTAACATCGCGTTTCCAATTTTCGGTAGAGAACGCATAGACCGTCAGATATCGGATCCCTGCGTCGGAGCTCGCTTCAACGATTTTTTTCAGCGTCTCCACGCCCTCCTTGTGCCCCTGCGTCCTTAATAAGCCTCTCGCTTTTGCCCAGCGTCCGTTTCCGTCCATGATGATGGCGATATGCTGAGGAATATTCGTTATTTCGGTTTTCATTTTCCCTCTTCCGCTTCGAAAAATATAGCAAAGGCTGTCAAAAATCTTGACAGCCTGAAATCATATGGTTGTCTTGAATGCCGTTACGATCAGCTCGAACAGATCCTCTCGCTTTTGCAACGCTCTTACCACATAGTATTTTGTAAGCAGCTGCTCATCCTTCCCTCCGGATATGATCTTTATCGTATAATCGTATCCTGATGATTTCAGAAGCTCCTGAGCTTGTTCAACCGGCATTGCGATCAATTTTTCTTCCATTAAACTTCCATGATCTCTTTTTCTTTTTTTGCAACCATCTCGTCAACGATCTTTGTATACTTCTCAATGATCTTTTGCACCTCATCGGTCGCTTTTTTTGCATCATCCTCCGTCAGCTCGGAGTCCTTTTCAAGCTTCTTGATCTTATCATTCGCTTCTCTGCGCTCGTTTCGAAGAGCGACCTTTGCGTTTTCTCCGGTCTTTGATGCGAGCTTGGTCAGCTCCTTTCTTCTCTCCTCCGTAAGCTGGGGGATCGCGATACGGATCTGCACACCGTCATTCGTAGGGTTGAAGCCCATATCCGATATCTGGATCGCTTTTTCGATATCCTTCAGTGCCGATTTATCCCAAGGCTGAACGACGATCATTCTCGGCTCCGGTGCGGATATTCCCGCCATCTGCTTCAAAGGCGTCGGCGTTCCGTAATAGTCAACCACGATCTTATCCAATAATGTCGGGTTTGCCCTGCCCGCTCGGATCACCGCCAGATCCTCCTTGAGCACATTGATCGTCTTTTCCATTTTTTCTTCTAATTTAACATGAACTTCATTTCTCATAGAATTCACCTCTTGATTTTTTTCCCATTATATCATATTTTCGATTTTTTATCCGCAATTTTGTCGGAAAGTCACCAGACCAGCGTTCCGATCTCTTCACCGTTCAGCGCCCTGATGATATTATCCGGTTCTTCCAACGAAAATACACGGATCGGGATATGGTTGTCCCGGCAAAGAGTGATCGCCGTCGCATCCATCACCTTGAGATCCTGATTCAGCACATCCAGGTATGTAAGTCGGTCATATTTTTTTGCACTCGGATTGGTGACCGGATCACTGTCATAAACGCCATCCACCTTTTTGGCGAGCAAGATAATCTCCGCATCGATCTCGGCCGCGCGAAGTGCCGCTGCCGTATCCGTTGAAAAATACGGATTGCCCGATCCTGCGCCGAAAATAACCACTCTCCCCTTTTCCAAATGTCTCATCGCCCGAAGCCGAATATACGGCTCCGCTACCGCATTCATATCGATCCCGGTTTGAACTCTGGTCATTACGCCGATGTTTTCAAGTGTAGAGCGAAGCGCCAGAGAATTGATCACCGTCGCCAGCATGCCCATATGATCCGCTGTCGTCCTGTCCATATTTTCGCCGCTGCGGCCTCTGAAAATATTCCCTCCGCCGACGACGATCGCTATCTCCGCACCGAGCTCATGTGCTTTTTTGATCGAATGTGCGATCCGAAGCACCGTATCGTTGTCAATCCCGAAGCCCTTATCTCCGGCAAGCGCTTCTCCGCTGAGCTTTAACAATACTCTTTTGTTTTTCAGTCCCATACTTCCTTCCTTTCAATAATGACCATCGATCTACCTTTATAAAAAAGGAACATCGCATTCGCACATGTTCCTTTCATATTCATATTAATTGCCCAGCTGTTTTGCAACCTCTTCCGCAAAATTTTCTTCTTTTTTCTCAATGCCTTCGCCAACTTCATATCGCTGGAAGGATGCGATCTTAACGGATTTTCCGAGCTCCTTCGCTTTTGCATCGATAACCTGAGCGATTGTAAGGTCGCTATCTTTTACAAACACTTGATCAAGAAGGCATACTTCTTTAAGCTGCTTGTTCAATCTGCCTTCCACCATTTTTTTCGCGATCTCTTCCGGTTTGCCCTCGTTCATCGCCTGCGCCGTAAGGATATCTCTCTCGTGCTCGATATAAGACGGATCCACATCATCACGAGAAATATACATCGGATTCATCGCGGCGATCTGCATCGCAACATCTTTTCCAAGCTCTTCGAGCTCCGCTGCGGACGCGTCGGAATCAAAGTTTACCAATACGGCGATCTTTCCCGTTCCGTGTGTATAGCCTACGACCGCTCCGTTTGCTTTTTCGGTCGCCAATCGACGAATATTCATATTCTCGCCGATTTTCGCGATCAGCGCATTCAATCTTGTTCCAAAGTCCTCGCCGGTCACCGGATGAGCAGCTGCTTTGAGTTCCTCCACGCTTGCAGACATTTTTGCAAGAACCGTATCCGCAACTTCCTTTACAAAGCCGATAAACTCTTCATTTTTCGCTACGAAATCCGTTTCGGAGTTTACTTCGACGATCGAGCCGCTCTTTCCGTCCTCCGTGATCGAAATTTTTACAAGTCCCTCCGCAGCGATTCGATCCGCTTTTTTTGCAGCCTTCGACAATCCTTTTTCTCGAAGGATGTCCGCCGCTCTATCCATATCGCCGTCAGCTTCCTGAAGCGCTTTTTTAACATCCATCATTCCCGCTTGAGTTCGTTCTCTAAGCTCCTTTACCATACTTGCAGTAATTTCCATTATTTTCCTCCCGTTTGCAATAAAAAAGGTATCCAACCTTGGTAGCATGGTTGTACAAAGTCCGGACACCTTTAATCAATTATTCTTCTATTTCAACTTCTTCCGCTTCAAGCTCCGCTTCCGCGTCTTCGTCCGCATCCGATCCGCTTACTTCAGCGATCTCTCCCTGCTTCACTTCGATGATCGCTTGCGAGATGGCGCTTGTGATCAATTTTACCGCGCGGATCGCGTCGTCATTGCCCGGAATCGGGAAATCAATATCGTCCGGATCGCAGTTCGTATCGATAATTCCGACAACCGGAATTCCGAGCTTGTGGGCCTCGAGGATCGCAATTCTTTCTTTTCTCGGGTCAACGACAAAAAGCGCTCCCGGAAGCTCAGGCATTTCTTTGATCCCGTTCAGATATTTTTCAAGCTTTTCTTTCTCGGCGTTCAATTTGATTACTTCTTTTTTTGGAAGCACATCGAAAGTACCGTCTTCAGCCATTTCTTCGAGTTTTCTGAGTCTTTCGATTCTCGTCTTGATCGTCTTGTGGTTTGTCAGCATTCCGCCAAGCCATCGCTCGTTCACATAAAACATTCCCGAACGCTCCGCTTCTTCCCGGATCGCGTCCTGTGCCTGCTTTTTCGTTCCGACAAACAGGATCGGCTTGCCTTCCTCTGCGACTTCTTTGATGAAGTCATACGCTTCTTCGATCTTCTTTACCGTTTTTTGAAGGTCGATAATATAAATTCCGTTTCTTTCCGTGAAGATGTACTTCGCCATTTTCGGGTTCCATCTTCTGGTCTGATGTCCGAAGTGTACACCAGCCTCAAGTAGTTGTTTCATACTTACTACAGCCATATTTTCTCCTTTAGGTTTTTCCTCCGGCTTGTTTATCAGCGACATACCGTTGGCACCTTGCCGCAAACTCAAACCGTGTGTTTTTTTATGTAAATGCACCTTGCGATTTACACCTGTATTATTCTACACTATTATTCGAAAGTGTGCAAGACTTTTTATCGTCTCGGAAGCACTTCCAACCAATAATTATCCGGATCCGCTATAAAATAGATCCCCATCATCGGATTTTCGTAGACAATGCAGCCCATCTCGCGATGCTTTGCATAGGCCGCGTCAAAATCATCCGTCTCAAACGCCAAGTGAAATTCATTGTCGCCCAGATTGTACGGCTCTTTCCAATCTCTGAGCCAAGTCAGCTCCAGCTGATGGACGGATTCCTCATTGCCGATGTAAACGAGGATGAAACTGCCGTCAGCCGCCTCTTTTCGTCTTTGCTCCTCCAAACCGAGTGCTTCTTTGTAAAACTTCAGGCTTTTTTCAAGATCCAGCACATTGAAATTATTGTGTATCATTTTGAACTTCATAGATGACCTTCCTTCCTACTTCTCATATCGTTTTTGTAGACGGCAAAAATCGATCGCTCACATTTCGAGACAAACTCATCCGGCTTTCCCCACACAAAACATCTACACCGTTTTTGACAGCAGCACTGCCACCTGCGCCGCGATCCCTTCGCCCCGTCCTTCAAATCCGAGTCGCTCGGTCGTGGTCGCTTTGATATTCAATCGCTCGCTGTCCGTGCCCAAATCCTCCGCGATATTTTTTTTCATCGCTTCGATATGAGGCAGCATCTTCGGCGCTTGGGCAATGATGACCGCGTCGAGGTTCCCGATACGATAAGCCCTTTCTTCCATCAATGCACTGACCCTCCGAAGCAGGATCCGCGAGTCGATATCCTTGAATGCCGTGTCATTATCGGGAAAATGTCTGCCGATATCCCCCGCTCCGAGTGCACCAAGGATCGCGTCCATAACGGCATGGATCAACACATCCGCATCGGAATGCCCGAGCAGCCCCTTTTCGTGTGGGATCTCCACTCCGCCGATGATCAATTTGCGACCTTCCTCCAGCCGATGTACATCATATCCGATCCCTATTCTATGCAAAAAGTCCCTCCGTTCTCAAAATCGCCTCCGCCAGCAAAATATCCGACAGTGTTGTGATTTTTATATTTTCATAGCTTCCTTCGACGATGTGGACCGATTTCCCGTATTTCTCAACGACGGATGCGTCGTCCGTCGGCATAAATCCGTCCTTGCGATCGTTCAGGCTCCGATATGCTTCGATCAGCGTTTTTCGTTCAAAGCCTTGCGGTGTCTGCGTCAAATACAAGGTCGCGCGCTCCGGCGTATGCTCGACGATCCGATTTGGCGCGATCTTGATCGTGTCCTTCGATTTTACCGCAAGGACCGCCGCACCGTTTTGCTTCGCCGATTCGATGACCGCGTCGATCTCGGAGACCTTTACGAAGGGGCGCACACCGTCATGGATCAATACGATATCCGCTCTTTCGTCCGTCGCCAAAATCCCGTTGTAGCAGGAATCCGCCCGCTCCGTTCCGCCGTAGATCAGCTTGATCGGCTTGCTTGTACGGATCTGGCTCAGGACATGCCTTTTGTAATAATCCTCCTCCGCTTGTATGATCACCAGAATGATCTCGTCAATGCTTTTCGCTTCAACGAATTTCTCAATGGTTCTCAGCACGACCGATTTTCCCAAAATATCAATATGCTGCTTGCTGACTCCGGGATCATACTTCATTCTGGTTCCTCGGCCGGCTGCAACGATTACTGCACTATTCATATTCAACATCCCCTGATCGTGTCGGAGCATCCTTCTCGTACACGATGATGTCTCCGACCTGACAATCCAAAACCTCACATATTTTTTCCAAAGTTGAAAATCGCACCGCTTTTGCTTTTCCCGTTTTCAAAATGGACATATTCGCCATCGTTATTCCGACTCGTTCGGACAATTCGGTAACCGACATTTTTCGCCGTGCCATCATCACATCTAAATTCACCTTGATCGCCATAATCGCTCCTATATCGTCAGATCATTTTCCTGCTGCAAAGCTACCGCCTTGCTTACCAGGTGCGAGAGCGCGGCGGAAGACATCGCCACGAAAATGGCGGCAAACAGGATTACAAAAATGACGATAAAAACTTGTATATGAATCAAATTAGCGATCAGCAATGCGACCGCTGCTCCGAAATACATTATGATCTCAGCGATCGAAAGCTTACTGACGATCTTGAGCCGTCGGACATTCTCCTCGCAAAACGAATCATCATTTCCGATATTGGTGAAAATGATCCACGCCTGATACAGCGCCGCATAGACGGGTATACATCCGATCCAGATGAAGATCAGACAGGGCCAAAACAAATGCGCCAGCTGCGGATCATTGAGAGCAAGCCTTTGCCCGTAGGTCGGAGCGAGCCAGAAGCACAGAACGATGCCCATCGTACCGGACAAGACGACCAAAGCCTTGAGCCATGAAGAAAGTTCTCTTTGATTCATGAAATTACCTCCTACGCATAATATACCATAGGCCATACTGTAAAGCAATTATTTTTTATCGAAAAACAATATGAGCTTATCATTTGACACCGCGCTCCGTCCAAGCGGAACCATTCCATACTATCCGACGGAGGTAAGGGGGATTTTATTTTGTCGTTCGGCAGAGCGACTCGCCCGAACAAAATTCTTCTTTGTGCGCAGCTCGCCGATCCGTTTCCTTCACACAGTACAATATATAAGAATAAATTTCCGTTCATCCGATCGATTACTGCGCGACCTTGCACGAGAATGCAAGCTTGCACGAAAATTTGTTTTTGAGGCGATGCAAGCACTTTTGATTTTCTTATGGACTTTTACGGCTTCTTATGTTACTTTGTAATTCAACAGGCGCTTTTCAGGAAAACGAGTTTTGCATTTGCTGCTCCTCCGGCTTTCCGCTTTGTGATCCGACAGGATATCCCGCGCGATGCATTTGCTTTAAGAGCAACTGGCGGGATCGACCGATAGAATCATTCGCTTTGCGCTTTTGCGCGGAAGCGGATCCGGCGCCGGACTCTCGACATAGAATTTTGGATTCAGGATTTGATATTGATTTGCAGTGCCGATCAAAGGAGGTAGTTATGTTTCAAGATGAGATCCGTGATGTTGTCAATCTGGCGGAAAAAAAGGTATCCTTTTTGAATAAGCGCCCCGCCGCTTATTTTATCCTCTCCATGCTTGCCGGTATGTATGTGGGTTTGGGAATGGTGCTGATTTTTACGATCGGCGGTCTGTTGAATGAAGCCGGATTTGCCGGCACTCGAGTCGTTATGGGTGTCAGCTTCGGCATCGCGCTCAGCCTCGTCACCATGGCGGGCGCGGAGCTCTTTACCGGCAATAATATGGTTATGATCATCGGAAAATACAATGAGAAGGTCTCATGGTCGAACGCCGTCAAGCTCTGGATTCTTTGTTGGCTCGGAAATTTGAGCGGCTCTCTGATGACTGCTTTTTTGTATCTCCAAACCGGTCTTGCAAAGGATCCGATCGGCTCTTTCATTGCCAAGATGTCTTTAAGCAAGATGAGCTTGTCCGTCAGCGAGCTGATGGTTCGCGGGATCCTGTGCAATGTTCTCGTATGCCTTGCCGTATGGTGCTCGATCAAATTAAAAAGCGAATCCGGCAAATTGATCATGATTTTTTGGTGCTTATTCGCCTTTATCACCACCGGCTTTGAGCACAGCGTCGCAAATATGACCATTCTTGCCGTCGGTGTGCTGAATCCGGCGGGCGAAGTGCTGACATGGGGAGGCTACGCCTACAATCTTCTGTTCTCGACCATCGGAAATATGATCGGAGGTATATTCCTCATCGCGCTGCCTTATGCAATCGTTGCCGGAAAGATCGGCGATAAAGAATAAGCTTCAAGGAGGTATCGTATGCGCCTGCTGTCAAAGGATGAATTTCTTCTCAGGCTGCGCCGGGCAAAAGAGGAAAAGACCGATCGCTCTCTTTTCGAGAACAAGCTCACCTTCCGAACCATTTCCATTGAAAATGAAAATTTGAGCGAGCTCGATCTGAGCGGACTTGATTTTTCGTGGAGCGATTTCAGAAACATTCGCTTTGTGAATTGCAATTTCAACGATACGGTACTCGATCATGCCAAATTTCGAGAAACGGACTTTTCCGGCTCATCATTCGTCAATGCGAGATTGTTCAGTACGGATCTGAGGGGCTGTAATCTTTCTCATACGAATTGCGACGGCACTGACTTTACCGCTTCCGTCTTAATCGGCGCGGAGCTGGAGCAGCTTTATCATACCGACCGAACCGTCCATTTCAGGAATCATTGCCCCGAACAGGGCTACTTCTTCGGATACAAAAAATGCTTCAACGATCGTATGGTGACGCTTCTGATTCCAAAAGACGCCAAGCGGTGCTCGAGCACGACCAATGCTTGCCGCTGCGACAAAGCAAAGGTGGTCGCGATAACCGATCTCACAAAAAGCATTTCCTACGACAAAGCATTTTCCTACGCGGATGAAGGCTTTGTTTATCCGCTCGGCGAGACGGTCTATGCCGATTCGTATAATGAGGACCGCTGGCTCGATTCTTCACATGGCATTCATTTCTGGATGACCTGGGAAGAAGCGGCGGGCTATCTTTGATTTCGACATTCGCTTTGTTTCGATTTATTGTGCTGCGATTTTTCTTGCCGCAAATTTGGGCTTACCGAAAAAATGATCGGGCGTATGAAAAATTATGTTCGCACTGCGATATCCCTCATCGAGCTCGAACTCGATCGACTATTGGTGAAAGCCGGGGTGATTTCTACACTCTACGCTCTCCGGATCGCTTCGATCGGATCGAACTCAATCGACTGTCCGCAAAAGCTCTACAAAAAATCTTCCGAACGGATAATTGTTCGGAAGATTTTTATTGATCTTATTCAATTTGTTTGGTCGGGTTTAATTCCGTTCCTTGTGATTTCTTCGCTCTTCGCGTTCCGGCTTCGGCAGCAGCACCTTCCTGGACAGATTCAATCTTCCCTGTCCGTCGATCTCTGTCAATTTTACCTCGACCTCGTCGCCAACCTTCAGCACATCTTCGATCTTCTCAACGCGCTTATGATCGTACTGCGACACATGAAGCAATCCCTCTTTGCCCGGAAGGATCTCGACAAATGCACCGAATGCCATCAGCCTTGTTACTTTACCATGGTATGCTTTTCCGACCTCCGGTTCCTCAACGATGCCTTCGATGATCTCCTTCGCTCGTTTACCCATATCTCTTTCAACGGCAAGAATGAACACGGATCCGTCGTTTTCGATATCGATTTTTACGCCGGTCTCTTCGATAATCTTATTGATCACCTTGCCGCCCGTTCCGATAACATCGCGTATCTTATCCGGGTTGATGTGCATAATGATGACCGCCGGAGCGTATTGAGAAATTTCAGGTCTCGGCTCGCTGATCGTCTTTTGCATTTCAGCCAGAATATGGAATCGTCCTTCTTTCGCCTGCGCAAGCGCTTGCTTCAGGATCGCCTCGTCGATCCCCGAAATTTTGATATCCATTTGGATAGCCGTGATCCCGTTTTTGGTTCCTGCCACCTTGAAGTCCATATCGCCGAGAAAATCTTCCATCCCCTGGATGTCGGAAAGAATTGCGATTCGATCATCCTCTTTGATCAGTCCCATCGCGATCCCTGCGACCATATCCTTGAGCGGTACGCCCGCATCAAGCAAGGACAGCGTACTGCCGCATACCGAGCCCTGCGAGGTTGATCCGTTTGACGACAGCACCTCCGACACGACGCGGATCGCATAAGGAAATTCTTCTTTGCTCGGGATCATCGGTTCGAGCGCTCTCTCCGCGAGCGCGCCGTGCCCGATCTCTCTTCGACCCGGCCCTCGTGACGGTCTCGCCTCACCGACGGAGTATGCAGGAAAATTATAATGATGCATGTAGCGTTTTTCATCTTCTTCACCAAGCCCGTCGATCGTTTGCGCATCGCCCAACGAGCTCAGAGTGGTTACCGAAAGCACCTGGGTCTGGCCTCTTGTAAAAAGTCCGCTCCCATGCGTTCTCGGAAGTAATCCGACCTCCGTCCAGATCGGTCTGATCTCGTCCATCGCACGATTGTCCGGTCTTATTCTGTCAACCAGAATCAGCTCTCTTACGCCGTTTTTGGTGAGCTTATAGATCACCTCGTCCACTTCTTTGAGTTGAAGCGGATAAATCTCGGCAAAGTATTCCAGCGTTTCCTGCTTCACCTTGTCCATATTTTCGATCCGCTCGGTCTTGTCCTTGGTCAGAATCGCCGCTTTCATTTTGTCTTTTGCGTATTCCGTTACGGCTCGTTCGATTTCTTCCGTCACCGCAAATACCTTGTAGGAATCCTTTTCTTTTCCGAGCTCCGCTTGGATCGTTTCTACAAATGCCACGATCTTTTTGATCTGCTCGTGGGCGAACATGATCGCCGCGAGCATCACATCCTCGGACACTTCGTTCGCGCCGGCTTCGACCATCATAATCGCCTCTTTTGTCCCCGACACCACGAGATACATATCGCTTACCGCTCTTTGTTCAAGATTCGGATTCAGTACGAATTCTCCGTCGACCAATCCGACTGCGACCGATCCGGTCGGCCCGTTGAACGGAATGGATGAGATCGACAACGCGATCGATGAGCCGATCATTGCGATCGTATCCGGATTCACTTCCGGATCAACGGATAATACCGTTGCAACGACCTGCACATCATTGCGGTATCCCTTCGGAAACAGCGGACGGATCGGTCGGTCGATCAGACGGGATGTCAGAATCGCCTTCTCTGAAGGTCTGCCCTCTCTTTTAATAAATCCTCCCGGAATTTTTCCGACAGAATAAAGTCTTTCTTCAAAATCCACACTCAAAGGAAAAAAATCGATCCCTTCTCTCGGCTCTTTGGAGTTCGTCGCCGTTACAAGAACGACCGTATCCTTCATACGAACCAGACAGGCTCCGTTTGCCAGCTCCGCAACTTTGCCGATTTCAACTTCCAAGTTGTTGCTGCCCAATTGCATTTCAAATTTTTTAACCATTCATAGCCTCCATGTTCCTTCTATAAAAAAGAGCGGAACTCTCTCCGCTCTCTTAATGTCTTACTTTCTCAATCCAAGTCTTTGAATAAGTTCATTGTATCTGGTCAGATCTTTCTCTTTTAGGTATCTTTGAAGATTTCTTCTTGTTCCGACCATCTTGAACAATCCTCTTCTCGAATGGTGATCCTTCTTGTGCGTCTTCAGGTGCTCGTTCAGCTCGTTGATCCTGAATGTCAGAAGTGCGATCTGAACCTCCGGAGATCCCGTATCTCCCTCATGGATCGCGTAATCTTTAATAATCTGTTCTTTTTGTACCTTTGTCATGATTCCTCCTATTTTTTCTCAAATCCCCACCCAAGGTTTTCGTCGGAGTGTCGAAGATCTTAGCGAAGGGTATTACTCACAAAATTTATAATAGCATATATCCCGATTATCGTAAAGTATTTTTAATTATTTTCTCGAATTCTTTTGATGTCTCGATTCATTTGCTCGATCAGCTCGTCCGATGAATCGAATCGGATCTCGTCTCTCAAGCGGCGGATGAACTTGATATTGATCTTCTGTCCGTAAATGACCTTGTCAAAATCAAGAATATAGGTTTCCACCGTCAACGGGTTTTCTCCGAAGGTCGGATTGTTTCCTACGCTCGTGGCTCCGTGATAGATTTTACCCTTGTGCTCGACAAGCGTCTGGTAAACGCCTTTCGCCGGGATCGCCTGATCTTTTATCAGGTCCAGATTTGCTGTCGGAAAGCCCAGGTCGGTCTTGCCCCGCTTCTTTCCGTGAATGACCCTGCCCGTCAACTCGAACGGCCGCCCCAGATATTGCGCGGCTTTTTCGATCTCGCCTTTTTCGATGTAGTTCCGGATTTTTGAGCTTGAAATGCGTTCCCCGTTGATCTTCAGCAACGGGATCAATTCCACCTCGACGCCTTTTTGATTCAAATATTTTTTGATCTCCGAAGCGCTCATCATTTCTTTGCCGAAGCGGGCATCCTCTCCCAAGATCAGATATTTGATTTTGAGGATCTTGATCAGCACTTCGTCACAGAATTCGTAGGCGGTTTGATTTCGAAGCGTTTCGTCAAACGGTGCATGCAGTATCATAAAGATCCCTTTTTCGGAAAGGATCCGCTCCTTTTCCTCCGCAGGCATGATCAGGTAAACCAATTTTCGATATAAAACATGCTTCGGATGCACCTCATAGCTGAACACGATGGACAACAGGTCTTCCTGCTCCGCCAACTCCACCGCTCGGTCGATCAGCTTCATATGCCCCAAATGCAGTCCGTCAAAATTTCCGATCGCGACCACGGAATTTTCTTTTACACTGATTTTTCCGATATATTCTCTAAAGGTTATGGAATTTTGCATACGCTTCCCCTTATCTTGCCAAAGTTTCCGATTTCAATCTCAAAAGATCCTCCTGACGAACGCATCCGATCCCCAAAAATCCGTCTTGAAAATACACGCGATAAAGCCCTTCCTCCACGATCTTTCCGAGATGCTTTGAAAGATTGAGCGAGGCGCCGTTGACATATAATTTTTCTCCGCTTTTCAAATGTAAAGCAGGATATTTTTTCACCATTTCATCGATCGGAACAAAGACCCTTTCCAATGCTTTTTGCTCAATAAGCTCGCTCAGCTCCTCCGGCGTATGGCTTGCCTGAATGCGATGGCCGTCCACCTCGTGACGGATCAGCAGCGTCATCGTCGCCGCTTCGCCCAGCTTCTCACCGATATCCCGTGCAAGGCTTCGGATGTAGGTTCCCGATGAACAGCAAACCTCGATCTTCAGAATATGATCTTTTTTTTCGATCAATCGGATCTCCGAAATTTCAACGGAGCGCTGCGGCAACTCTTCAATAGTCCTTCCTTCACGCGCGAGCTTGTACAGCCTTTGTCCGTTGATCTTGATTGCCGAAAATTCGGGCGGTGTCTGAACGGTCGTTCCGATGAACGAGCTTAGGACCGCACGAATCTCCTCCTCGGAATGCTCCTTCGGGATTTGCTCCGCGATGATCGTTCCGTAAGTATCCAGCGTGGTCGTTTGTTTTCCGAGCAGAATCTCTGCAATATATTTTTTATCCTTTTCGATCACATAGCGACAGAACCCTGTCGCCTTTCCGATCGCGAGGATCATCACTCCTGCGGCATTCGGATCCAGCGTACCCGTATGCCCGACCTTTATTTTTTCGCCATAGGCTCTTTTTATCTGCCCTCTCAATTTCGCAACCAAATCGTTTGATGTCATTCCGGTCGGCTTGATCACATTTATAAATCCGCTATCCATTTCCCAAATCCTTCAGAATCTGTTCTTCCGATACTTTTTGTAATTGCTCGATCACCTCGGAGATCTCGCCGCAGATCGTGCAACCCGATGCGTGGTAATGTCCACCGCCGTCGAATTTTTTTGCAATTTCACAGACATCGACCCTTTCCTTGGAGCGAACGGATATTTTATATTCCCCCTCCGCTCTTTCTTTTATCAGGATCCCGACAGAAACGCCTTTCGTGTCGATCGGAATGTTGGCAATAAAATCCGTATCCTTGTAATCCACACCGGATTCTTCGAGCATCGCCTGTGTCATTACGATCATACCGATCCGATTTTCGATTTGAAATGTCTCGAGTACCAACCTTGTCAGCTTTCTTGATTCAAGACTTTCGTTGCGATACAGCTCGTTGGCGATCATCACGCGATCGGCTCCCTTCGTTGTCAAAAAAGCCGCCGTCTGGAAGGTTTTTTCATTTACCGCGGGAAACAGAAAATTCCCGGTGTCTGTCGAAATTCCCGTATAGAGCGCCGTCGCTACCGATTCCCCGATCGCATCTTCGTCGATGTTTCTCAATACTCCGGTCAATACCTCGCAGGTAGAGCTGACCTCCGGAAGAATAAAATTGATGTCGCCGAAATTCGTGTTGCTCATATGGTGATCGATATTCAAAACGCAGTCCGCTTCTTCGATAATATTCGGCGCGATCGCGATCCTATTCTCTACGGAGCAATCGACAACAATCAGATCGTAGGAGTCCAAGCCGAGCTTATTATCCTGCATACGATCGCTTCGCAGTATCTCATGATCCGACAGCAAAAATTTCAGATTCTCCGGGATATCATCATCCAAAATGTGAACCGCGTCTTTGCCGATCGATCGCAAATATCTTGTCATCGCCACCGAAGAACCGATGTTGTCGCCGTCCGGATTAACATGAGAGGTTACAACAAAATTTTTTTTCTGTCGGATCCGTTCCACAAGTTCCTGCATGCTATTCCTCCTCATCCTCGCCTTGTTCCGATGCTTCTTCATCATCCGCCCGATTGACCTCCTTGATCAATCGGCTCATGTAGGAGCCTCTCTCGATCGAATCGTCCAATCTGAACACGATCTCCGGCGTATATCGGATATTCAGCTCTTTACCGACTTCTCTGCGAACAAATCCGGAGGCATTTTTCAGCCCATCCATCACTTCGTCGGCATCCTGTCCGAGAACCGAGATATACACATAGGCATATCTCAAGTCACGAACAACATCTACGGAGGTTACCGAGATCAGGGATTTTGAATTTTTGACCTTCGTATCTTTTATTTGTCCTTCATAAAGCATGGTGCCGATTATTTTTCTTATTTCTTCCCCGACTCGTCGGGTTCTGGCATAAGCCATATCTTCACCTCAAAATTTCTTCTTATCTTTTTATTTCTTTCATCTCATAAGCCTCGATAATATCATTTTCTTTGATATCCGAATATTTCTCAAGACTGATACCGCATTCATAGCCTGCGGCGACTTCTTTTACTTCGTCCTTGAAGCGTCTGAGCGAATCGATCTTTCCGTCATACACGATCACGCCGTCCCGAACAAGTCTCACCTGTGCGTTTCGCGTAATTTTTCCGTCCGTGACATACGAACCTGCGGCAAATCCTGCGCCAGGCACTTTGAATACCATTCGTACCTGTGCCGACCCGAGACGCTCCTCCGCAAATTTCGGCGCAAGCATCCCCTTCATCGCGGTCTCTATTTCCTCGATCGCATTATAGATGATGGAGTATCCTCGAATATCCACCTGCTCCTTCTCCGCCAGGGATAACGCTCCGGCGACCGGACGCACATTGAATCCGATGATGATCGCATTGGACGCGGATGCCAGCATGACATCCGATTCCGTGATCGCACCGACTCCGCCGTGGATCACACGAACCAGTACCTCTTCATTGCTCACTTTTTCAAGCGAGCCTCGCAGCGCTTCGATCGAGCCTTGAACATCCGCTTTGACGATCAGATTCAATTCCTTTACGCTGCCCTCCTGCATCTGCGAGAACAAATCCTCCAGATGGATTTTCGAGGTGGCTTTCATATAATCCTCACGGATCTTTTCTTTCCGTTTTTCGGCGATCTCGCGCGCGATCTTGTCATTTTCAACGGCAACGAAGGAGTCTCCCGCATTCGGAACTTCGTTCAGCCCCAAAATCTCGACCGCCGTCGAAGGGCCGGCTTTTCCGGTTCGGTTGCCCTTTGAGTTGATCATCGCTCGCACTTTTCCGTAGGAGGCTCCGGCAATGACGGCATCGCCCACCTTCAGCGTTCCGTTTTGAACAAGAACCGTTGCGACCGCTCCGCGTCCCTTGTCCAAATTCGACTCGATGACCGAGCCGATCGCTTTTCTGTTCGGATTCGCTTTGAACTCCTCCACCTCTGCCACCAGCAGGATCATTTCAAGCAGCTTGTCGATGCCCTCTCCGCTCTTTGCCGAAACCGGAACATCAATGATATCGCCGCCCCAGCTTTCTACAAGCACATTGTATCCGGACAGCTCCTGTCGGACCTTTTCAATATTTGCCGCCGGCTTATCGATCTTATTGATCGCAATGATCATCGGTACGCCCGCCGCCTTGACATGGTTGATCGCTTCAACGGATTGCGGCATGATCCCGTCATCCGCTGCGACTACGATGATCGCAATATCCGTCACCTTCGCGCCGCGGGCACGCATCTGCGTAAAGGCTTCGTGGCCCGGTGTATCCAAAAATACGATCTTGTGATCGTTTACCACAACCTCGGATGCTCCGATATGCTGTGTGATCCCTCCGGCTTCTTTCAGCGCGACACCGGTGCTTCGGATCGAGTCGAGCAGCGTCGTTTTTCCGTGGTCGACATGACCCATCACCGTAACGATCGGTGCTCTCGGCAGCAAGTCCTCCGGCTTGTCCTCCTCGATCTCGATCTCAAAATTTTCCTCTTCCGCTTCATCCTCTTGCAGCATCAGCAAAATGTCGTATTCCGAAGCAATCTTTTCCGCCGTTTCGAATTTGATCTCCTGGTTGATGCTCGCCATGATTCCGAGCTTCATCAGCTTCATGATCACATCGGTCGCTTGAACCTTTAATATCTCGGCGAGCTTGCCTACGACGATCGTTTCCCCGATCACAAACATTCCGTCCTCAATGCTGCCGTCAAATACTTGTACTTCCGTTTCAGGCATATTATTTTTAGTCTTATCCCTCTTTTTCTTGTTTTGCGTCTTCTTCGTCAGATCTCTTCGTTGGAATTTCACTTCGCCAGACTCAAAACGATTATCTACTTTCTTCTTGTCCTTTGTTTTTTTCTTTTCCTCGATCTTCAAATCCTTACGCTTTTCTTCTTTTTTGATCTGCTCTCTTAATTCGTCATGCGTCGGATCCGCTGTCTTGGTTTCCCGTTTGAAATCCTTCTTCGGTGCTCTTTTGTCGTCATGGTCTTTCCCTTGAGCGGCATCCTTTCGCTGTCCGAAGGCTTTGTCCTGATAATTTTTTTGGAAAGGCTTTCGATCGTTATCATTGCGCTTTTGGTTCGGCGCTCCCTGCTTTCCGTCTCGAGAATAGCCTCCCTGCTGCCCTTGCTGTCTGGATTGATAGCCCTCTTTCGGCTTTTGCGAAGAATATCCCTCTCTGGATTTTCCGTCGGTTTTGCTTCGATCGTAGGACTGTCGGTTATCTCTTTGTCTTCGATCCGACTGACTCTGGTCATTGCTTCGATTTCGGTTGTAGCCTTCCGACCGGTCTCTTTGTCCGCCCTGTTTGCCAAACTCTTTATTTTGCGCTTTATAACCTGCGCCTTGCTCCCGATCCCTACGCACCGTCTGCTCCGTGTCGGCTTTCTGTTCGCTTCGTCCCTGAGCGGTTTTTCCTGCCTCGCCCGATCTTGGCGGTCGAGCTTCATCTTGTGCTTTCTCTTCCTTTTTGGTTCCCTCTTTTGCTGACTGCACTTGATTTGACTCCTCTTTTTTCTGACTTTCCCCTGTTTTTCCCTGAGGTGGAACCGATTCCTTTGTCGCTTTCGGTGGCTCCGCCTGCTTTGACTCGTTCGCCGCCACGGCTGCCCGGCTCGCCTGCGCAAGCTTTCGCATCATTTGCTGCGCTTCCTGCTCCGTAACCGCCGTCATGTGACTCTCCACATTAAAGCCGACATTGTTCAATCGCTCGATCAAGTCCTTAGCACTCATATTCAAATCTTTTGCAAGTTTATGAATTCGTATTTTCTCCATGCATATTTCCTCCTACTATGGTTAGTATGCTCTTGGCAAATCCCTCGTCCGCAACGGATACCGCCACTCTGTCCCCTACGCCGATCGCTCGCCCTATTTCCGTTCTGTTCAGTAAATCAATAACCTTTATATTTCGATAGCCGGCTTTATCTTTGATCCGCTTTGCCGTATTCTCGGAAGCATCCTTTGCAAGAATTACGACGCGCGCCTGATTCCGTTTGATGCTGTCCAGCACGATCCCTTCGCCGGACATCAGCTTTCCCGCTTTTTTTGCAAAGCCGAGCATCGTCATAAGCTTAGCCTTCATCCTTTTTCAATTCCTCTCTCAAGGCCTCCACGACATCTGCCGGAATCTCCGCCTTGATGCTACGCTCCAGCGCCTTTGTCTTAACGGCTTTTTCAATGCACTCCTTCGAAAGATGTACATAAGCGCCGCGCCCGTTCGCCTTGCTCGTCCGATCGAGAAAAACCTCTCCGTCTTTATTTCGAACAACACGCACAAGCTTTTTCTTGTCTCCCCGTTCGCTGCAGGCGACACATTTTCTTTGCGGGATCTTTCTCACTTTGGTTGTCTGAGCCATTATCCCTCCAAATCTTCTTCTATATCCTGTTCACTTTTGATATCGATTTTCCATCCGGTCAGCTTTGCCGCCAAACGGGCATTTTGCCCTTCCTTTCCGATCGCAAGCGATAATTGGAAGTCCGGAACGACGACAAACGCCGATTTTTCTTCCTCGTCAACCTCTACGCCGATGACCTTTGCCGGACTGAGCGCGCTTGAAATGTACTCGACCGGATCCTCCGAGTATTCGATGATATCGATCTTTTCTCCGCGAAGCTCCTCCACGATGACCGCCACACGCTGACCCCGCGGCCCGACGCAGGCGCCGATCGCATCAATATCCGGATCCAGAGACAATACCGACATCTTGGTTCGGGAGCCCGCTTCCCGAGCGATGGATTTGATTTGAACCAACCCCTCCTGGATCTCCGGAACCTCTCGCTCGAAAAGGCGCTTTACCAATCCCGCATGCGCTCTTGAAACGATAATCTCCGGCACGCCGTTCTTGCTTTTCACATCCGAAACATAGACAGTTTTGCGTGCATTGAGATGATACTCCTCCGTGCCGATCTGCTCCTGTACCGGGAGCAATGCCTCGCATTCGATCACCTGTCCCTTTGTTCCGAGCATACTCAGACTGATCAGCACATTCGGTCTTTGAACATTTCCGATCCTTCGAACGATCTCGCCCGTCAGTATTTCCGATTGAACCAGCGAAAATTCTTCAAACACGATGTCCCTGCTCGCCTCCTTGATCTTTTGCACGACCATCTGGCGAGCGGTTTGAGCGGCAACACGCCCGAAATTTTTCGGCGTCACTTCCTCCTCGACCATATCCCCCAGTTTGTAACGAGGATCGATCTCCTCCGCTCCTTCGATCGAGATCTCTCCGTCCAACAGGTCGATCTCTCGCTTATTCACCACCAGCTTGCTTGTATATACCTTAATGTCTCCGTCCGTGCGATTGATGATCACACGAACATTGTTCGTCGCGCCGAAATTCTTTTTGTACGCATTTACGAGCGCATTTTCAACCGCTTCAATGATGATATCCTTGCTAATCCCTTTTTCCTTTTCGATCTGATCCAGTGCTGTTATAAAATCAGCGTTCATTTTCCTTTCTACCTCCTGACAAAATCTTAAAATACAACCTTCAATCGAATGATCGCAATATCTTTTCTGTTAAATTCCAGCAGCTTTTCTTTCGCATAAATCTGTACGACATCCTCCGATGTCAAGCCTGCCAGAATCCCTTCAAATTCCTTTTTCCCGTCCAAGGCTTTGTAGAGCTTCAGCTCGACCTCTTTTCCCTTTTCTCTTTCAAAATCCCTTTCTTTCCTCAACGGACGATCCAAGCCCGGAGAAGAGATCTCCAGCATATACGCCTCTTTGATCGGATCCTCCTTATCCAAAAGCTCTCCGATCATACCGGAGATCCGCTGACAATCGGAAAGCGTGATCCGTTCATCCTGACCCGCTCTGTCGACAAAAATCCTCAGATACCATTCGCTTCCTTCTTTTACATATTCCGTATCCACAAGCTCGAACTCGCTCGGAAGAATGCTCCCTACAAGCTCTTCGATCAGCACTTCCGTTTTGTTTGCCATTGCTCCTCCTCAAAACGAAAGAGTGGGCTTTTTCCCACTCTTTCGTAAAATGTTTATGCTTATGGACTTATATTAGCACATCCGCTCGGTGTTTTCAAGCCTTTTATTTTGTTTTTCACCTTTTCGGCTCGCGAACGGCAAAATAATTTCCTTCATCATCCGGGAAATTAAAAATTTTGTCGCCCGAAACCTCCATGATCGGATTGGCATTGATCCCGTTTCGTATAAATCGGTCGTAGGTTTCCTGAATGTTTTCCGTCACCATCAAAATGGACGGCGTGGATAGACTCACCTCCGGACTTGCCTTTGCCACAAAACCTTTTTCGTATAGTACGAATTGCACCTCCGAATCATATTCCGGAGCGATCGTATATGAAGTATACATATCATTCTTCACCGTTCCGATCAGCTTGAAACCGACCTTCTCCAGCCAAAACCTTTTTCCCGTTTCAATATTTTCTACATAAAGCATTACCTGTCCGATTGACTTGATCATCCCATTCTCCTTATTTCTCAAAACATTTCCTTTGCAGCAGCTCTTTCCGCTGCTTCCAATCCGGCATAAACCCCTTCCACAAGATCATAAAAAGCCTTCGAATGATTCGGGTGAATGAAATGAGCAAACTCATGCAGGATGACATATTCGATACAAGCCTTCGGCTTTTCGATCAATGCGCTGTTGAGCGTAACGATCCCTCGAGTCGGCATGCAGGAGCCCCATCGGGATCTCATTCGTCGAATCTTTATTTGCGGAAATCGCAAGTGATATTCGCCGAAAACCGAATGAATCTCTCTTGCAATCTTCTCAAAAATTTCCGTTTGCAATTCTCTGAGCCAGCGTTCCATCAGCCGTTCTTTTCGTTTGAAATCATTCGTGTCCTTCACCGTCATGCGGATGTGCCCGCCAACGATCCGAACCGATTCCTCTTTCCCTTCATGCAAAAACAATTCCAACGATTCTCCGAGCAGGCGGAATCGTTCCTTATCTTCATACCGCTTCGGCTGCTCGATCGTCCGGTCGTACTGAGCATATTTTTCCAGCGCCGCCGTAATGAAATTCCGCTTGCTTCTCACAAATTCGTCGATCCGCTCGGTCGGGATCCTCTCGTTTGCCGATACAAGCACTCTTCCATCCGGCTTGACTCGCAGATTTACATTCTTTACTTTTTTTCTCGTCAGCTGATATACCAATATTCCGTTTTCGCAAGTCAGCTCTCTGATTTCCGTTTCTGTTCGCACTGAATTCATTCTATTCTCTTCTTTTGTCGTAAAAAGTTTAGCGTTGTACTTCTTATTCCCCCGAAACCGATTTGGTAATCTTCTTTCGCAGAATCTTCGTTTACCGTTCCGACAAACGGCAAATCCTTCTCGCAGGGCAGCACCGCTACCGAAGAAGCGACCGCCCGATGACATTCGGCGGCGCCCACTAAAAAAAGCCCTCCTGTCGGAAGACTTTTTACAGTCTGAAGCTTGAGGCGTATCCTCATCACTTCCTATAAAGATTCCAAGATTGTCAGCATTCCTTTCAGCGCCGCTTCGGAATCCTCCCCTTCACATTCTATTTCAATAATATCCCCAAGTTTTGCCTCCATCACCATCACGGACATAATGCTTTTCGCATTGTATTTTTTTCCTTCTTTAATGAAATGGATGGCCGAATTATATTTTTTGCTTTCCGCAACGACTTGTCCTGCCGGTCTTGCATGCAAGCCTTCCTTGTTTTTGATCGTAAATTTCATAATTCCTCTATTCCAAATCTTGCTGTCTCCCCCGAGCCTCGTATTCGACAAAATTTTTGTTCCTACCTGAAAACAGTAAGCAGCAGCTCCCCCGACGCAATAGTTTTTGTTTCAAATTGAAGATTTGTAATTTGATCCGAGTTCGTGATCACGATCGGTGTGATCGTTTCCTTCCGATGCGCAAGAATGCGCTCCAAATCCATCTCGGCGATCAATTCTCCCGTTCGGATGCGGTCGCCGGAGTTTTTGTAGACCGTAAAGCCCTCGCCCGCGAGCTCGACCGTATCCAAGCCGCAATGGATCAGTAGCTCAAGTCCGTCATCCGTCAATATGGTATAGGCATGCTTCGTTTTGAAAACCGATACGAGCGTTCCGTCCGCCGGCGCATACAGCTTGCCCGACGATGGGATGATTGCCACTCCTTCGCCCAACATTTTTTTTGAGAATACTTCATCTCTCACTTCGGAAATCGCTACGACCTCTCCGCTCAACGGAGCATAAATTTTTATTTCCTGATTGTTCTTTTTCAAAAAACCGAACATCCGCTTCTCCTTTTGTTTCTGTAAACGGTAGCTTTGAATACATTCTCGATATTCCGACATGAGCTTCGCTGTCTTTTTTACTTGAGAATGATTTATGTCCGGATCAGCTCATCCTCGACCACCGATCCGGCATCTATTTTGTAAGCGGGCGGTTGTTTCCGCCCGCCCGAACTGAAAACGATTCGCTCTTACAAAAATTTTCTGACCTCATCGTACACGGCCTGTACCTGCGGCCCGACAATGATCTGTACATTTGTTTTTGAAGGTCTGATAATCCCCGAAATTTTCGTTTTCTTGATTTTGGCTTCATCGACCAGGGTGTAATCCTTCACATTCACTCTCAAACGGGTGATGCAGTGCTCCATCGTGTCGATATTCTCTTTCCCGCCGAGTCCTTCGAGAATCACCTTCGCCATTGCGGTAAAGTTCGTGCCCGTTTCAAGAACCGCGCCCTCATTTTCGTCCAAATCTTCTTCGCGTCCCGGCGTCTTTAGGTCAAATTTCAAAATTACAAATCTGAAAGTTACAAAGTAAGCCACAAAAAATACTACGCCGAGCGGTATCAGCATAAAAACATTGGTTGCCATCGGATTGTTGATGCTCAGCACATAGTCGATAAGACCGGCGCTGAATCCGAATCCGGCGATCCATTGCATACTTGCCGCGATAAATACGGAGATTCCTGTCAGAACCGCATGCAGCAGATAAAGTCCCGGCGCCAAAAACATAAATGCAAATTCGATCGGCTCCGTAACTCCGGTCAGAAATGCCGCTAATGAGCCCGCAAGCAACAGAGATGCCGCAACCTTTTTCTTGTTGTCCTTTGCCGTCGTATACATCGCAAGCGCCGCTCCCGGCAAACCGAACATCATGACCGGGAAGAAGCCCGCCTGATACATTCCCGTAACCACGCCCGGATAAGTTGCCGCCTGTCCACCTAAGAAGTTCGGGATATCGTTAATCCCGATCGTGTCGAACCAGAACACCGAGTTGAGTGCATGATGCAGTCCCGTCGGAATAAGCAAACGGTTCAAAAACGCATAGATCCCCGCTCCGAATGCGCCGAGCTGCGCGATCGAGCCGCCGAAGAAAACCAAGCCGCTGTAAATGATCGGCCATACGAAGAACATGATCCCCGAGGTGATCAACATAAAGAATACGGTCATGATCGGAGTCAATCGTCTGCCGCTGAAAAATGCCAGCGCATCCGGCAATTTTACCTGATAGAATCGATTGTAAGAAAATGCCGCCACGCAGCCCGAAAGGATCCCGATAAAGGCATTGTTGATTTTTCCGAAGCCCTCCGTTGCGAGAACCATCTCCGGCGCGACTCCCCGAAGCTGCGCCACCGATCCCGGCGAAAGCAGCGTCGTGATTACCAAAAATCCGACCAGACCGCTCAATGCCGCTGCGCCGTCTTTGTCCTTTGAAAGCCCGTATGCAACGCCTACCGCAAACAGCACGCCCATATTATCAAGCACTGCAGCTCCCGCTTTGATAAAGAAAGCTGCGATCGCACTGTCCCCGCCCCAGCCCGCCGGGTCGATCGCATATCCGATCCCCATCAGAATCGCCGCAACAGGAAGAACCGCTACCGGTTGCATCAGCGATTTTCCCAAATTCTGCAATTGTTTCATCATAGCTGTAAACCTCCTAACAAATCCAAATAAAAGTCCTCTATTATAACACGGTCGTCTTTATTCTGTTCAGATGAACCGCAATATAACCGATCTCACTATCCGAGACAGTCTTCCCGATCCCTTCCTCCAAAATCATCGCGATCTTTTTCGCCGCTTCAAACTCCTGTCTGCAATTCAACCGGATCTCCTTCAACAGCGGATTGGATGTTCGGATATCCTGCTCCGACCGTTCCATCACTCCGCGAAAATGATTCAGCATCTGTCGATAGATCAGACCTTTTTTCATCGAAATCTTCAGAAGCTGCTGTGCAGTATCCGACATGTTTCTCAACAGATTAATCCGCCTGAGCGTGTCCTTCACATTCCGACTGTCTCGTGCCGCATGGAGATGAAGCGCGATATAGCCTGCTTCTTCCGGAGCGATCGACATATTCAATCTGTTCTCAAGGATCTTTTTTCCTTCCAGCGCAACGGCGTATTCCGTCGGATACAATATTTCGATTTCTTCCAGCAGGGGATTCTCGATCACAAAATTCTGTTTGATTCGCTTGACGGCAAAATCAATGTGCACGCTCAGCACGATAAACACGCTCGGATGCAAATCTCCCAAGCTCTCCGTCGCCTTCAGAACGATTTCGGAGCAGGCGGAAAGCACATCCTCATCCATGGTGTTGAACAGATCCAGATATTCCTGCGTTTGCTGGTTGGACAAGGGGATATAGGTTTTTTCAACCTCCTCTCCCGCAATGAGCTGTTCGTTTTCATTTTTTCCGTAGCGAAAGCCGATCCCCTTCCCCATAAGGATCACTTCCCGATTTTCCGAGTCCGTCGCGATCACCGCGTTATGATTCAACACTCTGACAAAGCGATACATTCTTCCCCCATCTCACAGACGCCATTAACAACACTTCCTTAATCTATACGCTCGGATCGATTCATCCTTTGAAGAACCTTGCGGCGAAAATGCGTCGATCTTTTCGCCCAAGCTTGCTCGCCTGAAACATACCCGCGTTCAGGATCCGATTATCACCGGATCCAAAATCGTTTTCGGCAAAACAAAAAGGCATAAACATCCCTTGAAAAAATCGGGAAGCTCATGCCTGATCAAACAGTAACACACTCCTCAGTGAATTTTATTATAAACTATGAAAACGCTTTCTGTCAAGATTCATATTTTCTCACCATCGCGATTTCCGTCTTAGCTGTCAAGACATATGTTACACTTTTGAGAAATACTCCGATACTACTTGATTCGGACTTTTGAAGTTCAAACAGGTTTTCGCAGCAGCGTTATACCGTTTTTGATGGT
>JBGZCE010000081.1:0-5677 GCA_041845175.1 Filifactoraceae bacterium | reverse complement strand
TATGGCAGCATATCGATCAGGTATTGCGACAGATGGATCCCCATTCCTTGCAGCCGAAAGCCCAAAATATCCAGTCCTCCGAACAGGATGGCACCCAGCAGCGCTTTGATCGGCTTCCACGAGGCAAAGATGACGAGTGCGACGGCAATCCAGCCGCGTCCGCCCGTGATGTTGTCCTGCCATACGGGCACGGTCACCAGGGACAGATAGGCGCCGCCGAGTCCTGCCAGCGCGCCGCCGAAGATCGTGTGCACATATTTGTAGCGCTCGATGTGGATGCCGGATGCGTCCGCCGCTGCGGAGCTTTCGCCGACCGCACGCAGGTTCAATCCCCACTGCGTTTTTCTGAAGTAAAAAACGGTGCCGAGCACGAGCAGATAGCTGAAGTAAACAAAAAGGTTCTGCTTGAAAAAAACTTCGCCGATCAGCGGAAGGCTTTTCAAAACCGGGATCTCGAGCGTGTTAAATATGGCTCGGACGCTTTCGGGTGCGGACAATCCGACATAGGATTTGCCGACAAAGCTGGCAAAGCCCGTTCCGAAGATCGTCAATGCCAAGCCCGTGACGACCTGGTTGGCGCGAAGCGTGATGGTGAGCAGCGAGTAGATCGCCGCGCCGAGCGCGCCTGCCGTTGCCGCACCGAGCAGCGCAAATAATGCGTTTCCGGTGGTGTAGCCTGCCGCAAAGCCGATGACCGCGCCCATAATCATCATTCCCTCCACGCCAAGGTTGAGGTTGCCGGCTTTTTCGGTGTATATTTCGCCCAGTGTTGCGAAGAGCAAAGGAGTTGCCGCACCGACGGCTGCTGCGAGTATGACGGTAATCATTTTTTGCTCCTCCCTACCAATTTGTATTTAATAAAAAATTCGGAGCCGAGTACAAAAAACAAAATAATGCCCTGGATCATGCCGGCGACCGCCTGCGGGATCTGCATCGATACCTGTACGAAGCTGCCGCCTTGCAGAAGGATCGCAAATGCGATCGAGGTGATCAGAATATATTGCGCCTTGAGCCCGGAAAGCCAGGTCGTGATGATTGCCGTGAAGCCGTAGCCGCCGGAGAGGGTGTAGCTGATCGTTTTTTCCATTGCCGATGCCTGGATCATACCGACAAGCCCGAGCAGTCCGCCCGAGAGCGTGATGGCGTACAGGATGATGGCGTTCACATTCATGCCGGCGTATTTTGCGGTGTTGATGCTTTCGCCGACCACTTCGATCTCGTAGCCTTTTTTTGTGTATCGTATAAAAACATACATCAGCACGGTCAGAAAAAGCGCGATGATCCAACCGATATGCAGTCCGAATACGGACGGAAGCAGCGCGTTTTGCGAGAAGGTCGGTATCTTCGGAAAGCCGGTCGCCGCCGGATCCTTCCACGGTCCGAACTGGAGAAATTGTACGATTTTGATCGCGATGTAGTTGAGCATCAGCGTAAAGATGGTTTCGTTGGTGCCCATTTTCACCTTGAAGATCGCCGGGATCAGCGCCCAGATCCCTCCCATCAGGATGGATACGACCGCCATCGTGAGCAGTAATACGGGTCTTGGCAGCACTTCGGCGTAGTTGAGCGCGATGTAGCCCGCGCCGAGCGCGCCCATCATGATCTGTCCTTCGCCGCCGATGTTCCAGAATTTCATTTTGAAGGCGACCAAAATGCCGAGCGATGCGATGATCAGCGGCACCGCCTTGTTGACGGTCTCCTGCAAGCGCATTTGCGTGCCGACGGCGCCGAAAAACATTTCGCTGAATACCTTGATCGGCGGATAGCCCAGCAGGGCGATAAAAATGCCTGCGAAGATCATTGCTCCGATGATTGCCGCAGCACGCACCGCAATGGCAAAACGCTTGTCGATATCTTCTCGTCGCACGATTTTAAGCATTTTTTATCTCCCTTCCCTGTTCTCTTCTGAATTTGGCAACATCCTCCATCGTGCCGCCCGCCATCAGTATCCCGACCTCTTCTTTGGTCGCGTCCTCCGTCCGAACGATGCCGGTGACCATCCCGTCGTAGATGACGGCGATGCGGTCGCAGATCTCGAGCAAAATATCCAAGTCCTCGCCGATGAAAAGCACTCCGACGCCTTTTTTCTTCTGCTCGTTGAGCAGGTCGTAAATCTTGTAGGATGCGCCGATGTCCAGCCCGCGAACGGGGTAGGCGGTGATCAGCAGCTTCGGATCGGAGTCGATCTCTCTGCCGAGCAGCACCTTCTGGATATTTCCGCCGGACATTTTGCGCACCGGCTTATCCAAGCCCGGCGTAACGATCTCGAGTCGCTCGACGATCTCCTCCGCCTTGGGCTTCATTTCTTTTTTGTTGATAAAAATGCCCGGACGCTTCTGGTAGTCCTTGAGCATGATATTGTCCACGATGTCCATCGAGCCGACCAGCCCCATCCCCAGCCGATCCTCGGGAATAAAGCCCATCCGCACGCCGAGGTTAATGATCTCACGCGGCGTTTTGTCGACAATGTTTTCGCCTTCAAAATAGATGCGGCCGGAGTTGGTTTTCATCAGCCCGGCGATCGTTTCGCAAAGCTCCTTCTGCCCGCTGCCGGCAAGCCCCGCTACGCCGAGGATCTCTCCGCCGTAGACGGAGAAGGACACATCCTTGAGCGCGTAACGCTTTTCCTGATCCAAAACGGTCACCTCGTCGATTTCGAGCATCGGCTTTTCAGAGCGTTCGACCTTCGGTCGTTCGATCGAAAGCTCGACGGATTTTCCGACCATCATTTCGACCAGCTCCTTGGAGGTCGTGCTTTTCGTATCGACGGTGGCGATGCTCTGCCCCTTGCGCAAAACGGTCACGCGGTCGCTGATCTCCATCACCTCGTTCATCTTGTGCGTGATGATGATGATGGAGTTGCCTTGCTCCTTCATATTTTTCATGATTTGGAACAAGCGCTTGATCTCCTGCGGCGTGAGCACGGCGGTCGGCTCGTCCATGATCAGGATCTTCGCTCCGCGGTAAAGCACCTTGATGATCTCCAGCGTCTGCTTTTCGCCGACCGACATATTGTAGACCTTTTTGTTCGGGTCGATGTCCAGCCGGTATTTGTCGGAGATGCTGCGCACCTCCTTGTTCAGTTCCTTGGCTTTGATCAGCTTTCCTTTTTGCCGGCCCAGGATGATATTTTCGCGCGCCGTCAGCACATCGATCAGCTTGAAGTGCTGATGGATCATACCGATTCCCAGCTCGATCGGCTCGCTCGGCGATGAAAATTCCCGCTTTTGTCCATAAACAAAAATAGAACCGCTGTCCGGAGAATAAATCCCGGACAGCATGTTCATCAATGTACTTTTTCCGGCTCCGTTCTCGCCGAGCAGCGCGTGAATTTCGCCTTCATATATGGTCAAATTGACATTTTCGTTCGCCTTTATGCTCCCAAAGCTTTTAGAAATACCGATCATTTCTATCGCTTTTTGCTTTTGCATAAAACCTCCCGTTTAGTTTGTCGTTCCGATAACGCCTTCCACCAGATAGTCGGTAGCCCAGATTTTTGCACGATCCGGATTTTCTCCCTCCGCGATCACCACTTCGCCCGCCTGGTTTTTGACCGGGCCTGCAAAGACATTGAATTCGCCGGCAACGATTTTCGCCTTCACGGCGTCCACCGCCTCCTGTGCGCCCTCCGGTGCGTTCTCGGTCAACGGGAGAATGTCGATGTATCCGTCCGCCATCGTTCCGTAGTAGCTCTCCGGTGTCCAGGTGCCGTCGATGATTGCCTGCACGGTTTTGACATAATATACGCCGTGATTCCAGATCGGCGCGGTCATAAATGCTTTCGGCGCTGCCTGGTAGCTGTCGGAATTGTAGCCGATCGCAAATGCGCCGTTTGATTCCGCGGCAACCTGCGGTCCGGTCGTATCGCAGTGCTGTGCGAGTACATCGCATCC
This sequence comes from Filifactoraceae bacterium, assembly GCA_041845175.1. GTDB lineage: Bacteria > Bacillota > Clostridia > Peptostreptococcales > Filifactoraceae > JAUNKE01. Next base: position 1,784 of record JBGZCE010000081.1, on the reverse strand, counting down.
GTTTGCCAGCAGCGCATCCGCCGCTTCTTTTTCTTTTGCCGGATCATACCACGAGTTTGTCCATACCACCTGAACGGTCGCCTCCGGATTGACGGAGCGCACGCCGAGTGTGAACGCGTTGATCGCAATGAACAACTCCGGCAGCGGGAATGCCGCTACGAATCCGATCTTGTTCGTCCGGGTCTTCATTCCTGCCACGATTCCGGAGAGATATCTTGCCTCCTCCATCGCACCGAAATAGTTTCCGAAATTGGTATCATTCATTTTGTAGCCCGAAAAATGCAGGAATTTGACATCCGGATATTCCGCCGCAAGCTCCTCCATCGCATCCATATACCCGAAGCTGTTTGCGAAAATTACGCTCGCGCCCTGGTCGATCATGACCTTCGCCGAGTTCTTCACATCCTGAATATTCTCAGGCACCGCCTCCTGGTAAAGCGTCTCCACCTTGTCGCCGAGCTGCGCCTCCAGCTCCAGGCGCCCCTTGTCATGCGCCTGCGTGAAGCCGCCGTCGTTCACATGGCCTATGTAAATAAATCCGACCTTGATCGGCTCCGTTGTTTCCGTCGTTTCGGTCGTCTCCGTGTTTTCCGTTTCCGTTGTCGATGTTTCCGTGCTTTGGCAGCCTGCGCTCATCACCAACATCATCATCGCCAAAATCAATGCTACAATTCTTTTCATGTTCTCTCCTCTCAAAACAATCATTATCCGAACCTATTATATCGACAAGACGCGAATTTGTAAAGAGATTTGGAGAAAAAGCTTGTGCATTTGCAAGCCTTCTCTCCGAAAATATTCTGTTTAATTCGTACAATATATTTTTGCGCGATCGGAAACATTCGATTATACCAACCGTGACTTGAGCATCAGCACACGAAGCACCGACGCATCGAGCTGTTCCATCGAAATCTCTCCGCGGTCGATCGCCTCGACCAGCGCCGCGATGCCGGCACGCGCATCCACCGAATCGTTGAACAACAGCATATCGGAGCCGGAGCGGAGCGCCAGCACCGCCGCTTCTTCGATCGTGTAATGCTCTTTGATCGCGTCCATCCCGAGATCGTCGGTGATGATTACGCCCTCGTAGCCCATCTCCTCGCGGAGCAATTCGATCTTCGCCTTGTAGGACAGCGAAGCCGGATACTGTTCGTCGATCCCCTTTGCCAGCAGATGCCCCGTCATGACCATCTCGACCCCTTCGAGGATCAGCCGCTCAAACGGCAGCAGCTCGCGCCTTCGCAAAATATCAAGGCTCGTATCGTCCACCGGCAGCACCTTGTGTGAATCCTCGCCGACCGTGCCGTGTCCAGGAAAATGCTTTGCCGTCCCGAACACACCGCCCTCCTTAAGCCCACGATAAAAGCTTTGCGCCATATCCGCAACGACCGCCGCATCCGACGAGAATGCCCGATCCCTGACCACCGAGCTGCCGCTCAGATCAATGTCCGCCACCGGCGCAAAATCCAGATTGAATCCGAGCTTACGCAGATTAGACGCGATCTGTCTGCCGGCTTCGTATGCGCGCTGCACATCTCCGATCCTGCCGATCTCTTTTGCCGATTGAGTTTTGGGCATACTGATCGGGATCCGCGACACCGTGCCGCCCTCCTCGTCGATCGCAAAAAGCATCGGGATGTCCGAGATCTCGAGCGAAGCCTTTTTGAAATCCTTAATCAACTGCACGGTTTGCTTCTCGGAATTGATATTTCGCCCCAAAAAGATCACGCCGCCGATCCTGTTGTCGGCGATAAAGCTCTTGAGTCCATTGTTCATCGAGGTCCCTT
>JBGZCE010000080.1:0-13644 GCA_041845175.1 Filifactoraceae bacterium | reverse complement strand
GCGAAAAACAACTCAGAAAAGCAATCGAAAACCATCAAAAACGGTATAACGCTACGGCGAAAACCTGTTTGAACTTCAAAAGCCCGAATCAAGTAGTATCGGAGTATTTCTCAAAAGTGTGACATATGTCTTGACAGCTAAGAGACAGCTAAGAGAGCTCGGCGATCCGATCGCTTTCTTTCGTTGACAGATCGTGCCTGCTTTGATATACTTTATCTTAGCCCATCAGGCCTTAGCAACAGGAATCAGTGAACCGTGTCAGGATCGGAAGATAGCAGCACTAAGCCGAGCCCCCTGTGTGCTTGGAAACCTGATGGGTTTTACATATCAGAAATTCGCCTTTACGGGCTTTTGAACAAGGAGTTTCCATGAGACAGGTCTTATACCGCGCATACCGTCCGCAGCGATTCGAGGATGTCGTCGGACAGGAGCACATCATTCCGATCCTGAAAAATCAAATCAAAACCGACAATCTCGGACATGCGTATCTTTTTGCGGGCCCCAGGGGGACCGGTAAAACCTCGACCGCCCGGATTTTTGCGAAGGAGCTGAACAACGGCTCCGAGGCCGATATCATCGAGCTGGACGCGGCATCGCACAACAAGGTCGAGGATATTCGCGAGATCGTGGAGCGGCTGACGCTGGCGCCGTTTGAAGGAAAATACAAGATCTACATCCTGGACGAGGTGCACATGCTCTCCAATGCGGCTGCCAACGCTTTTTTGAAAAGCCTGGAGGAGCCGCCGCCGCATGTGATCTTCATCATGGCGACGACGGAGCCGAACAAGCTGCCGCAGACGATCCTGTCGCGTGCGCAGCGCTTTGATTTTGCAAAAATCACGCCGGAGGTCATCATCCGAAAGCTGAAGGAGATCTTGGCGGAGGAAGGAATCGCATACGATCCGCAGGTGCTTGAGCTGATCGCACAGAAAAGCGACGGCGGGCTTCGGGATGCGCTCAGCCTGCTCGACAAGGCGATCGCCTACGGCGCGCTTGAGATGGAGCAGGTGACCTCGGCGCTCGGCTCATCCGATCAGGATCGCTTGCTGGCGCTGCTCAGGAGCATCGTCGATCGGGATATTTCCGAAATGCTCCGCCTGCTGTCAGACATCCGGCTGGCGGGGATCGAAGCGAAGGTATTGCTGTTTGATCTGATCGAGCTGCTGCGCGATGTGATCCTTCTGCATTATGAAGTGGCACTTTCCAATGTGACGGCGAAGCGGGCAACGGAATTTATTTCCGATAAAAACGCCGCGTACCTACTCGAAGAGCTCTCAAAAATCGCGAGCCAGCTCAAATTCAGCGAAAAGCCCGATATCCGGCTTTTGTCCGAGCTGGTGATCTTGGCAAATACGCCGATGACAAGCGTTGAGTTTATCCGACAGCTTTCGCCGTTCATCAAGGAGACCGTTGCACTGCAAAATGCCGAGATTGCAGAGCTTCGGCAAAAACTCGCGGCGCTTGAGCAAAGTATGGCAAACGGCGCCGGTTATTCACAAAATGCTGTGGATAAGGCAGAAAATACGGTGGATAACTACAATTCTTCCACAAACGACAAGCCGGGGACGGAAAATGACTTTTCCACAGCGGCGGATCAGCCGATTCACCCGAAGCCGGATATCACAAAGGAAGAAAATCGGAAAATCGATGAACCGGAGCGGAAAAAGATCGCTCATCTGCAATCGTTGCTGCCGGAGCTTAAGCAAAAACTCAGAGATATTCGGCGGCTGAATATCTATTCAGTGCTTGAGCTGGCAAAACCGGCGCGATATGTCAAGGGGCATATCTTCTTCGTGTTTGAGGGTGAGAATCGCGGGATGCTGTCGGTGATGATCTCGACCAAACCGAATCAATATGTCGATCCGATCCTGTCCGAGCTGCTGGATGAGAAAATTACGACCCATTATGTCACGGATAAAGAGCTTTCGGAGATCAAGGAGGACGAATGGCAAAGCCTGATTGACGAGATCAAGGAGGTCTTTCCGGATGTGGAGCTCGTATTCGAATCATAGAGCAAGATTTCAAAAAAAATATATTTGTTGAAAGAAAATTTTATCTCAAATACAAAAAGGCATTTACATTTTTTGAAAACTGTGATAGACTTTCCATAGGCAGATAAATAAGGGTCTGTCAATTTACTAAAACCTTATTAATATCCCTGAAACATCGAGTCCCCCACTCGATGTTTTTCTTTTGCGCAAAACTTTTTCAGGAACAGGCTCCGGGCAAAAGCTCGAGCTGCCGGTTTTTATCAAGTGAAAATCCGATCGGAAATCTCGAGTGAAAATCCGGATCGAAAAATTTTCGATCGGACAGCTCACGAGGGAGCGGCCCCGTCTTCGTGCTTGGTGATCGGCGCTGCCGAGCATATAAAATCCCGATGAAAAAATACCGGAGCTTCTGCTTAGTTCTTTCTAACCTTTGAACGAAAAACGGAGCAGGTAAAGGGCAAAGCAAAAAAATTTCGGGCGGCGCGGACGCCGTAAAAATTCTTTTGTTCGGAGCAAGCGAAAAGCACAAAGATGATTTGAAATGTTGTTCATTATTTTTTTCTGTGCTAAAATGAAAATGGTAATATTTATGATTTTTGTCGGAATTGCCGAAACAAAGCGATCCGCCGAAGAAGGGGGCTCGCATCGGAGAAGACGGTCCGGCAAAGACGGGAGGGAAAATGAATTATATCAACGAAAAACTATCCAAACGGATCGAAGAGATCACAATGGCATTGACAGCGGAGCTGAGCGTGGTGGACACGCCGGGGGAGTTGGATTCCGTTCGGAAGGTGTATGAAATTTTTGAAGCGATGCCTTATTACAAAAAAAATCCGAAGGATTTGTTTTATGTGGATCTCAATGACGAGCTCGGAAGAAAAAGCGTCATTGCGATTCTGAGAGGTCAAAAGGCGAAGTCGAACAAGACGATCGTGATGATCGGTCATACGGATACGGTCGGCATTTCCGATTACGGCAATCTGGCGGAGTTTGCGAACAAGCCCTATGAGCTGATGGAGCGATTGAAGGACCTTCAGCTTACACCGGCTGCAAAAAGAGATTTGGAGAGCGGGGAATATCTTTTCGGACGCGGGATATTCGATATGAAGGCGGGCGATGCCATCATCATGGCGATCATGGAAGAGATTGCGAACGATCTCGAAAATTTTGAAGGAAATCTGATTTTCGCAGCGGTCTGCGACGAGGAGAGCAACTCGGGCGGAATGTTCGCCGTTGTGCCGAAGCTCGCCGAGATGATGGACACCGAGGGCTTTGAATATCTTGCGCTGCTCGATACCGATTATATGACGGCGGAATTTGAGGGTGACGAAAACAAATATGTCTATATCGGAACGGTCGGAAAGCTGATGCCTTCCTTCTTCGTGGTCGGAAAAGAAACCCATGTCGGCGAAGCCTTCAACGGGGTCGATCCGAATGAGATATCCTCTGCGATCATGACCCGGATCAATATGAATACCGAGTTTTGTGATGTGGTGGACGGAGAGGTGTCCCTGCCGCCGATCAGCTTATACCAAAGAGATCAAAAAACGGAGTACTCCGTTCAGGTGGGCAAGACCGCAGTGCTTTACTTCAACTACGCGACGCACTCATCCACGCCGGATATGGTGCTGGACAAGATGAAAAATGCCGCGCTTGAAGCCTTTGAGGGCGTGGTGCTGAAGCTGAACGAGCAATACAAAAAATTCTGCGACATGGCAAGCAGCCGCGAATACAAGCCGTTGCCTTGGAAGGCGCGGGTGATTACCTACACCGAGCTGCTTGAAAAGGTCAAGGCGGAAAATCCGGATACCGAAAAAATATTGAAGGCCTACAACGACGAGATGATGAAGGACAAGAGCATCGACACGAGAGTCTTTGCGCAGCGTATGGTGGAAAAGCTGCATTCTCTGTGGAAGGATCAGGATCCGGTGGTAGTCGTCTACTTCTCGCCGCCATACTATCCGCATATCTACATCGACGGAAGCAATCCGAAGGACAAAGCGCTGATCGATGCGGTTGACTATGCGGTCAAAACGACAAAAACCGATTACAAGCTGGTATACAAAAAATTCTTCCCGTACATTTCGGACTTGAGCTACGGAGCCGCACCGAAGGATCCGGCGATCATCGCTGCGCTCAAAAACAATATGCCGGGCTTCGGAACGAGATATACGATGCCGCTGGAGGATATGCAAAAGCTATCCCTTCCGGTACTCGACATCGGTAGCTTCGGTCATGACGCACACAAATTTACCGAGCGCTTGGAGAAAAATTACAGCTTCAAGATCGCGCCGGAGCTTGTGTACAAAACGATCATGAACCTGCTCGGACAAAGCAAGTAATGAAAAGGAACAATGTCTACGCATTAAAAAGGCAGCTGCGCAAGAAAATTACGATGCAGGCCCAAGGCTTGGATAAAAATTACAAACGCAAAGCGAGTCGGCAGATCGTGGACTTGATACTCGCATCGCCGAGCTACAAAAACGCACGGACAATCTTCTGCTTTATCGGCATGGAAAACGAGGTGGATACGAGAGGGATCGTCGAGGATGCGATCGCGCAGGGAAAAACGGTGGCCGTGCCGCTCGTAATTTCCAAAGGCATTATGCATGCCAAGCGGATCACTTCCTATGACGAGCTGTCCGTGTGCTCCTACGGGATTCTTGAGCCGAGTGCGGAGGTTCCGACCGTCGATCCGTATGAGATCGATTTGGCGATCGTGCCATGCCTGTCCTGTTCGCACGCCGGACTGCGGCTGGGGTACGGCGGAGGCTTTTATGACCGCTATATGCAGCACACACACTTTACCAAAATGTGCGTATGCTTTGAAAAATTAACCAACGAGGAGATCCCGATCTCGCGCTACGATGTCCGGATGGACTATCTCATAACCGAGGTCGGCATCTTCAGCTTCGTATAAACAGGAGGATGCCATGAATATGCCGCCGAAGCTCTTTGTCATTGCGCCGACGGGCAAAATGGGAAAACTGATCATACAAGCCGCAATCCGTCGCAAAATCCCGATCGCGGGGGCGCTCGGACGAAAGGGTGCGGCCTATATCGGACAGGACATCGGAGAGGTCGCGCAAAGCGGGGTTCGTTTGAACCGCATGGTCAGCGAGGACCCCTGCGCCGCGTCGGAGGCCGATGTTATCATCGACTTCAGCACGACGGAGCGGTCGATGGAGGTTCTGGATTTGGCCGTCCGATACGGCAAGCCGCTCGTATGTGGCACGACGGGCTTTTCGAAGGAGCAGAAGGAGCGCTTGCTGGAAGCGTCCACAAAAATTCCGCTGCTGTATGCCGCCAATACCTCCAAGGCCGTTCATCTGATGAAGCGGCTGTTGGAGATCACGGCAAAGACGATCGGGGAACGGGCGCAAATCGACCTGATCGAGCTTCACGACGCGCTGAAGCTGGACGCTCCGAGCGGGACATCGAAGGAGCTCGGCGAGAGTATAGCAAGCGCGATGGGCAAGGAGCTTGAAGAGATCGCGGTTTACGGACGATGTGGCAAGGGGATTCGACCCGACGGAGAGATCACCTTCCATTCGATCCGCTCCGGCGATATATCAAGCAGCCATAGCGTCATTTTCGGTCTGCAGGGAGAACGGCTGGAGATTACACACCATGCTCATAACTGGCAATGCTTTGCGGAGGGCGCGGTCGATTGTGCGCTGTTTTTACATGACAAGTCGGTCGGTATGTATCATGTCGAGGATGTGATATAGATTCGCGCCGAGCAAAAGCAAGATACCGAAGCGATTTATCCTATTATATCGGCAGCCTTCTTTTCGGGGAGGCTGTCTTTTTTTGTGCGGAGCATGCCGAAAAATCTGACTGCGAAGTGTTTTGCGCACTACAAAAAGAGGAAGAAAAGCATTGACATTCGGATCGGCCGATGATAAAATGTGAATGAATAAAACAAAATATTCATTCACCAAGAGGTAAAAATCATGGATGAAAAGAAATCGCGCATTAAAGAAACGGCGCGCGAGGTATTTTTGCAAAATGGCTATAAGAATACCAACATAGCGGAAATCGCGAAAAGATCGGGCATGGCTGTCGGCTCATTTTATAAATACTATGACTCTAAGGAAGATATTTTTTTGGAGGTCTATTTCAGCGAGAATGAAGAGGTACGCGAGAGGATTATCCGATCCATCGATTGGGACGCGCGGATCGAGCATGTCCTGGAGCAATTTTTTTCGGCTCTCTCCGAAAACATTCTGAAAAACAATATTCTCAGAGAATGGTACAATCCGTCCGTTTCGGATAAAATACGGGAGAATTACCGGGCGCAGGCTGCGCCGGGACAATCCTCGTTTCGTCGCTTCATAACCGAAACCCTGACGGGAAAAATGGAGCAAAAAGGGCTTTCGAGCCAAACGATTGCCAAGACATTGAAGGTAATGGAGCTTATCTACTATATGGATAATCACATGACGGGAAAAGAGATCGAGGATTATGAGGAAACCTTAAGGACGCTGGTAGAGTATTTCATAAAAGGAATTTTTGCATAAAGTCTTTTTAAGTTAGGGAATCGACGGATTCCCTAAAAATGGATCCGAAAATGAATGAACAAAAATTTCCATTCATTCACATTCTACATAAAATGCAAAAATTAAGGAAGCCTTCACGGGACTGAAGCAGGAATACAAAACGCAAGGAAGGGAGATAAAAATGAAGAAACGAAAAAATATGCTGATCTTGGGGGTATGTTGTTTGCCGATGTTGACTATGGCGGCCTGCAGCTCTTCCGGCACGGAAGCGCGGGAGGTTGAAAGCGCTTATTCCGCGGAGGGCTCCGCCGAATGTCATGTCAAAACGGATACCTACGAAACGACTTACACCGTACTTGTCAAGGTGGGTACGGACGCGAGCGGAAATATCGTCTATGTCGTTGACAACGGCACGAATCCGGATCCCGACTCAAAGGGCAAATACAAAAAGGCGACAAAAATATTTGAAAACCTGATCGGAGCAAATTCGGACACCCTTTCGGAAACGGATGTCATATCGGGGGCAACCGTATCGGCGGAGGCAATCCTCGAAGCGGTAGGAAACGCTTTGGAAGTGATCGACGGCGAACGATCGGTCGGCTGATTTGCGCGAGCTGCAATCCGCCCACCCGCGCCAAAATAAGCACACCGCTGCTTGCGGTGGATGATCGACAGCGCCGATCGGGAGTGGTCGGATGGTGCAAAAATAAGCACACCGCTGCTTGCGGGGCTGTGAGTTGCCGTATACGGGCAGAAGGTCTGAGAGGATTTTCTGTCTTTTCTTTTTTTGCCCGCGAAAGGAGAACAATCGGGACGACCTGTGCAACAGACGGTCGTTTTTGCGGTCGAATATGGTCGATTATAAAAGGACATAAGCCAACGAGAGTGAGAAATACGGCAGGCGGAAAATTGTGCGGGAGCAAGTCCATGGCCCGATCGCTCATGCGAGCTTTTTCCGTACTTGATCTCGTCGGGGCTTTGCAAAAACGAAACGCCTTTTAAAGCGAAACGGCTTTGAACCCGACGGACGGTAGAGTCACCGATCCGAAGAAAATTGTTTTTAAAGAAAACTGCATTATTCATCCGCGCTTCCTTCATTTATTAAACAGCCGTATGGGAAAAGGTCGTCGCAAGCATTTACGGTCGCTCCTGCGGGATTTGCCTGATTGCCTGAAAAAACGAAGCTTTTGAAAAATCTGCACTGCCTCGGCCGCTGACGGAGGAAAAAGGGATTCAAAGAATAAAACTGTCTATTGCAAGTTCGGATTGTGGATTTGCATATTTTTCCTGCAAAAAATTTCCGCATGAATTTTTAATTGCTGATTTCTGACAATAGTGATAAAATGGGAACAGAATAACAAGGTTTTGTTTACTCGCGGCAAGCCGATCAGCTTGTCGAGCTTTGGAGGGATGATGTGAAAAAGTTAATAACGGATGTGGCGTGGTGCAAGGGCTGTGGAGTATGTGTCGCCTTTTGCCCGAAGCAGGTGCTGGAGATAGCGCACGGGAAGATCGTGATCGCTCGGCCGGAGGACTGTATCAAATGCGGGCAATGCGAGCTCAGATGCCCCGATTATGCAATATATCTTGAGGAAGTAACGGAGGAAGCCGATGAATAAGCCGAAGAAAAGAGTTTTGATGCAGGGGAATGAGGCCTGCGTGAATGGAGCTTTGTATGCGGGAATGCGTTTCTTCGCAGGCTATCCGATCACACCGTCTACGGAGATCGCGGAGCTTTCGGCATTGCTGTTGCCGAGAGTCGGCGGCAAATTTATACAAATGGAGGATGAGATCGCAGGGATGGCTGCCTGCATCGGCGGCTCGGTTGCCGGACTGAAGTCGATGACGGCGACCTCGGGGCCCGGCTTTTCGCTCAAGCAGGAGAATCTGGGCTATGCCTGCATTGCCGAGATTCCTTGCGTTGTAGTGGATGTGCAGCGTTGCGGGCCCTCCACGGGACTTCCGACCTCGCCGTCGCAGGGCGATTATCAGCAAGCGAGATGGGGCACACATGGAGATCATTCCATCATCGCGCTGTCGCCGACTTCGGTGCGGGATACCTTTGAATTAACGGTCAAGGCATTCAACTTTGCCGAAAAATACAGAACGCCGGTGATCCTTCTGATGGATGAGGTCATCGGACATCTTCGGGAGAATATCGAGATCCCGGAGGTTGGCGAGCTCGAAGTGATCGAGCGTCGCGTGCCGGACTGCGATCCGACGGAGTACAAGCCGTTTTCGCTGTCCGAGGAGGTGTCGCCCTTGGCGCCGTTCGGATCGGGATACCGTTACAATATCACGGGGCTTTTCCATGACGAAACGGGCTTTCCGACGAACAATACGGCGCTGGCGGGCCAACAGCTGGATCGTATGATGCGCAAGATCGAGGATAATTTTGACGAGATCAATATCTATGAGGAATTTATGCTCGACGACGCGGAGGATGTCTTTATTTCGTTCGGCGGGATGGTGCGCTCGGCAAAAGAAGCGGTGTCGGAGCTTCGGGCGATGGGGCATAGGGTCGGTCTGTTTATTCCGAAAACCGTATGGCCTTTTCCTCAAAAGCAGGTGCGCGAGCTGTGCAAAAATCACCGCGTGACCGTGATCGAGATGAACCTCGGGCAAATGCTGCAGGAGGTGCGACTTTCGGCAGAGGACAAAAGCAATATTTTCGGGATCCACAAGGCAAACGGCGAGGTGATCACGCCGAGCGAGATCGTGGAGAAATATTTGGAGGTGAAAAATGCCTAGTCGTCATATATTGGATAATTTCAGAACCAATCGTCTGCCGCATATCTGGTGCCCGGGCTGCGGACACGGCGTGCTGATGAAGGCGATCACGACCGCGATCGAGGAGCTCGGATTGGACAAAAATGAGGTGGCGATCGTATCGGGGATCGGCTGTTCCTCGCGTGCCGGCGGCTATCTGGATTTTTCGACGCTGCATACGACGCACGGCCGTGCGCTCGCGTTTGCGACGGGCTTGAAGCTTGCGAATCCGAAGCTCCATGTGCTCTGCGTCATGGGCGACGGCGACAGCACCGCGATCGGAGGCAATCACCTGATCCATGCCTGTCGGCGAAATATCGATATTACGGCGATCATCTTCAACAACAATATCTACGGAATGACCGGCGGGCAATACTCGCCGACCACACCGGTTCACGACAAGGGAACGACCGCACCGTTCGGAAACATCGACCGGCCGTTTGATATTTGCGAGCTTGCCGTCGGGGCGGGTGCAACCTATGTGGCGCGATCGACCGCATATCACGCAAAGGCGATGGCGGGGTATGTCAAAAAGGGGATCGCACACAAGGGCTTTGCCGTGATCGAAGGCATGAGCGGCTGTCCGACCTACTACGGAAGAAAAAATAAGATCAATTCCGCGCCGGAGCTTTTCAAAATGATGAAGGACAATTATGTCGACAAAAAGGCGGCGGAAAAATTAACGCCGGAGCAGCTTGTAGGCAAACGCCTGATGGGGGAATTTGTCGAAAAGCAGGAACCGGAATACACCGAATTGTATCAGCAAGTCATCGATACGGCTCGTCCGACAACGGAGAGCTCGGGCAGCGTTGGCGAATAGGCGCGGGAGGAGAATCATGAAAACGGAAATCAGATTGAGCGGCGCGGGCGGACAGGGGATCATCCTGATCGGCGTCGTGCTTGCCGAAGCCGGGATCGAAATGAACAAAAATGTGATCCAGAGCCAATCCTACGGACCGGAGGCAAGAGGCGGAGCCAGCAAGGCGGAGGTCGTGATCAGCGATGAGGAGATTTATTTTACCAAGGTTCTTGCGCCGAATATATTTTTGGCTTTGACACAGGACTCGTATGACAAGTATAATAAAGAGGTAGTGGACGGCGGGATCTGTATCATTGATGAAGCGGTAAGACCGGGCCCTGAAGCCGAGAAAAGAGTGGTCTATCGACTTCCGATCGTCAGCACGGCGAGAGATGTGCTCGGAAAAGCGATGGTTACCAACATCGTTGCGCTCGGTGCGCTCAGTCGGGTCATCGAAAGTCTGGACGAACAGGCGCTCAAAAAAGCGATGCTCGGCAGAATACCGAAGGGGACTGAGGATCTGAACCTTCAAGCCTTTGAGGAAGGTAAAAAACTGGTACTGATCGATCTGGCAAAATAGCCTTGTAAGGAGAAGCGATGCAGGATTCATTTTATGCGGTATTGATTCTATTTCAGCTTCCGATCTCGATGTTATTGGCATATCTCATTGATAAAATGGTGGGGGATCCGTTATGGCTTCCCCACCCTGTTGTTTACATAGGAAAGCTGATCACATGGTTGGAAAGCTTCATTCGAAAAATCGCCAAAACGCCGCGAGCATTGAAGCTCGGCGGGCTGTTGCTTTGGATCGTTACGGTCGTAGGTGTCTATTTGCTGACCGCATGGCTCGTATTGGGCGCATTTTGTCTGCATTTCGCCGCCGGCTTTATCCTGCAAACGCTTCTGATGTGGACAGCCGTTGCCGCAAAATGTCTGGACACCGAAGCACAGAAGGTTCGGATCAAAATCGAAGAAAAGGATCTTGCCGGAGCGAGGATCCGGATCGGATACCTCGTCGGCAGAGACACGACGCAGCTCAGCGAGAAGGAGATCATTCGAGCCGCCGTGGAGACCGTCGCCGAAAACACGGTGGACGGCGTGACGGCGCCGCTTTTTTACGCGCTGCTCGGCGGAGCGCCGCTGATGCTCGCCTACAAAGCAGTCAATACTCTGGATTCGATGGTCGGCTACAAAAACGAGAAGTACAAAGACCTCGGCTATTTCTCGGCGAAGCTCGATGACCTCGCCAACTATATCCCGGCACGCATCTCGCTGATCGGCTTTATACTCGGCGCAGGTCTGCTCGGCTATGACCATGACGGCGCGCGCAGGATCGCGCTGCGCGATCACAAAAATCACAAAAGTCCCAATGCCGGTTGGCCGGAGGCCGCCGTTGCGGGAGCATTGGGCGTACAGCTTGGGGGAGCGAATATTTACTTCGGAGAGGTGGTCGAAAAGCCTACCATCGGAGACAAAGGCAGAGAATTGGAAGCACAGGACATCCTTCGCGCGGGCAGGCTGATGCAAAAATCATCGGCGATCATGCTTCTTTTGTATGTGGCGACGAGCGTGATGGCGATCCTTCAGCGCTATTCGATTTTCAGCTGATTTTGAAACAGGGAATTTTAAGGGAAAAACAGAGAGGAGCAAAACAATATGACAGAGGAAAAACGCTTCGCAGTCCTGATCGATGCGGAAAATGTTTCGTCCAAATATATTAAATATATTATGGACGAAATATCGGATTACGGAGTAGTGACCTACAAAAGGATTTATACCGACTGGACGCAGCCGTTGTCATCGGGCTGGCGCAGTGTATTATCCGACTATGCTTTTTCGCCGATCCAGCAGTATTCCTACTCATCGGGGAAAAACTCCACCGATTCCGCCATGATCATCGATGCGATGGACATTCTCTACTCCGACATGGTAGACGGATTTTGCATCGTATCCAGCGACTCGGACTTTACGAAGCTCGCCATTCGGCTCAAGGAATCCGGCATGATGGTCGTCGGCATGGGAGAGCAAAAAACGCCCAAAGCCTTCAGCGCAGCCTGCAATGTATTCAAGTATCTGGATATTTTGGCAGGAGAGGACGATCTGGCGGAGGAGAGGATCTCAAACTCCATTCGCCGCAAAAATGTGAAGCATCCGAAGATCGTCAAAGCCGAAAAAGTCGAAACGGAAAAGACCTTCACCGATCTGTCGACGATCAATCAGACCATCAAAAAAATCCTTTCCGATCGGGAGGAGGACGAGCGAAGTCTCAGCGTCGGCGAGCTGGGTAATCTGCTGGTCAAAAGATATCCGGACTTCGATGTGAGAAATTACGGGTACAGCAAGCTCTCCAAAATGCTTCAGGATCAGAGCTTCGTAACGATCGAAAAGCAGGGCAGCCACATGTACGCCAGACAGCGGCAAAGTGAGACCGAGGACAACCTCAAAAAAGAGATCATCGACATTATCAAGGAATCCAATAACAAAATGGATATGTCCAAGCTCGGACAGACCATCAACGATCGCCATCCGGACTTCAATGTGCGCGACCATGGCTATACCAAATTCCAAAGCTTTATCCAAAACATTTCGGGACTTGTGATCAGCCGCAAGGGCAAAGATCAATGTCACAAAATCGTCGAGCTCAAAGACAAAAAGGAAGAGTAAGAACAGCAAAAGAAGCTCGGCCGGCCGATAGCCGGCGATCCTACAACACGGGCCGCAGGATGGAACAAATAACGGCAGAACTTTTTTTAGCTAAACGGTGTCCTGAAAAGACACAAGCAGAGGGATAGAACAAATAACGGTAAAACAGGCCAAACAAAAGAGAGTTTATACCGACCTTCGGATCGTCAGCTTCGGGCTGACCTTTCGGGCGGTTTAAGCTCTTTTTTTTGTTCTTCATTGACCGCGCGGCTGCGCTGCTGATTACCGCGCACTTTGCATGCAAATGCTTCTTTGTCTTCGTTGACAGGCCTTGACGATTTGATTCTTAACCTCGGCGTAGACCATGCAAACACTTCTTTTTGTTTTCGTTGACAGTCGCGATTCTTTTGCAAAATCATTCTCGGAGCTTCTTGCAAAGCGGCTGTGCCGTGCTTTCACAAAGCAATTTGGTGGCGTAAATGCTATCGTGCTCTTTGCGATCGGTCGCCGCTGATTTTGCAAAGCGGCTGCTCCGTGCTACTCTTCTCTTTTTTGTATTCCGGTCAGCAGCATCCCGGTCACAAATACCAGTACGATCAAGCAGGGAATATTGTGAAGAACAACCTCCGCCGCCAGTTGACGAGGGATGTTGTCGATCCCGTATCGGTGGATCAATGCGGCTGTTTGGGACGCCGCCTGAAAAGCGAAGTATGCCGAGCCGACAAAGCCGCACAGAATGCCGACGCAGCTTATGAGATAGCCGATCGTTTTTTTCATCTTCATCTTTGATCTCCCTTCCTCATCCGATCCGAATCCTTTCGAAAAATCGGCGTATTGCCGATCATTATCTTCCTGTATCTTACCGGAAATTTCCACAATAGCCGATCGAGCCGTTCGCCGATCATCTGCTGCCTACATCTTATCAAAATCCTCTCCTTTT
>JBGZCE010000079.1:0-39969 GCA_041845175.1 Filifactoraceae bacterium | reverse complement strand
CCATCAAAAACGGTATAACGCTACGGCGAAAACCTGTTTGAACTTCAAAAGTCCGAATCAAGTAGTATCGGAGTATTTCTCAAAAGTGTAACATATGTCTTGACAGCTAAGACAAATAAGAAACCACAAAAATCACAAAAGGAATAAGGGCGTAGCTGTTCGGTTTTAACGGATTTGAATTATTCATTGTAATCTCCTTCCAATAATTTTGTTTGAATCGGATTTGTGCCGTATTTTTTGCCGGCTTCCATAAAATACTCTATGTTTTTGATTTTAGTGCCTTTAGGGATTTGGCAACCGGTTGAAAGAATAAAGCCGCAAGGGGAGTCCCAAGCCTTTTTAACACATTCTCTTACTGCTGAGTCGATGTCATCTTTATTGCCGAGCAATAATGCGTCGACGGGAGGGACATTGCCTGTGATACAGACCTTGTGACCCATGATCTCTTTTGCATCCTGAAGATCCTCGCAGTTGTCGATGGAAAAATTTCCGATCCCTATTTCCATAATATCTCTCCACAAATCCTTGGAGCCGCCGCAAATATGGATTGTGGGCTTGGAATTGCAATACCGCATCACATGCTCCACATTTCTTTTCAAATAAGGTAAAGAAAATTCATCAAAATGCTTTTTCTTGATTAGGCTGGTGGATGATACAGGATCACAAAATCCGGTTGAAAATCCGATTTTTCCAAGAGCTTTGATGTATTGCTCATTGCATAGCGTGATAATTTCCATAACCTCATGAACCGCTTCAGGTCTTTTTACGATCCATCGCAATAAATTATCCGTCCCGATGACGGATGCACAAACACTGAAGGGAGCGGTCATAGAAGCACCGATATCCGCCTCGCCTCCGATTTCATCCCTTATTTTCTGAAGAGCCTCCAGGAGTACAGGCAGTTTCCCGTCTTTCTCGGGGTCGATTATCTTCAACTTTGAAATGTCACCGGGATTTTCAACCACAGGTTTTTTTAAAAAAGTAATATTATCCGACGGGTAGCCGATCTCGGAGCCCATTGCCTCCGCCATTCCGCGAAGTGTAGTCGACACGCCGACGGAATCATGGCGCAGCCTTTTGAACAGAGCAACCTCCGTATCCTTCAAAACCTCGGAAGAGGTGTAATATTCATAGGTGGTCGCTCCGATAAAAGATGCCATGGTAACGCCCATATCCGGCACGATTGGAATCCGATCGATCGGATCACCCTTTGAAAAAGCGATCATGCGCTCCTTTGGGGTCATTTGATCTTTGAACATGGAATCCTCCCTTCCATAATTTTATCCAACATAAGTATATAATCTAATGCTTGACAATTCAATTCATTTTCAAGCATTTATAATAGTTTTTATTTAAAGAGCAAATAAATAATATCTATATAAAGAAACATTCGCCTTTTAAAATTTTTGAACAGGCGTTTTGTGCCCGAAAAAAGTGCTAAAATCTTGGAATTGCCATACTCTTGAATTTCTGTATGAATTATGATACGATGAGGGTGTTATGAAAAGGAGGAGTTGTAGTGGAGAATGTTACAAGAAGTTTGATTGAAGAGTTTCGTGACAAGCGAGCGCTCAGGGTGGTTGAGGCACTAAAGAAAAATCAGATGGACGCGTATTATGTACATAATTCTCAACAAGCAAGAGAGCTGGTTGAGTCGCTGATTGCGCCCGGAGCCACGGTAACGATGGGGGGATCTATGACTATTGTCGAAACCGGAATAGATGCCCTCTTGAAAAGCGGAAAATACAATTTTTTGGATCGTGCAAGACCGGGAATAACTCCGGAAGAAGCGCAAAATGTGATGCGGCAGGCATTTTTTGCAGATGTCTATGTCAGTGGAAGCAATGCGGTTACGGAAGAAGGAGAGCTGTTTAATATCGACGGAAACGGAAATCGAGTCGCGGCAATTACCTATGGGCCTAAAAGTGTCATCGTTGTAATAGGGTATAACAAACTCGTTGAAGATATAAAGGCGGCACGCCTGAGAACAAAGAGAATCGCATCTCCTACGAATGCCGCCCGGGTCGGTGCAAAAACGCCTTGTGTGATCAGCGGGGTATGCAGCAACTGCAAGGCGGCTGACCGGATATGTGCAACAGAGGTTGTAACGGGATTTCAACGCATTCACGGTAGGATAAAAGTGATTATTATCGATGAAATTTTAGGATTTTAAATAAGTGAGTCCATGAGATTTTGGCGAGAATCATTGCGTTCTTCGGATGTAGTAAAAATGAAACACCGAATATGTTCGGATACAAAAAGTGCAGCTCATAACATTTCGAGAGCTGCACTTTTTGTATAAATAATATTTAAATCGACAAATTGTTCATTCGGAGGAATGCCGTTGCTCCAAATCGAGAAGGAACTCTTTAATATGCAAACCGCCGGCATACCCTACAAGCCTTCCGTTTTTTCCGATCACCCGGTGACAGGGAACCAGGATGGCAATTCGATTTTTATTGTTTGCCGAACCGACTGCTCGACAAGCCTTCGGGCTGCCGACGGCTTCAGCGATTTCTTGATAGCTCCGAGTTGAAGAAAAAGGTATTTTTTGAAGCTCGCTCCAAACTTGTTTTTGAAAATCCGTGCCATAAAACGAAAGCGGAAGATTGAATACTTTTCGAGTGCCGGAAAAATATTCCTCGAGCTGCTTCGCTGCGGTAAGAATCAAATCGGTTTCTTCAAGGAGATAGGAAGAATCCTTGAAGGCATCAAAGGATACATCACAAATGCCATGCTTATCCTGTGCGATATAAATCGTTCCGATCGGAAATTCATAAGAATAATGGAAACGATCGTTTTTGCTTGAGCAATTTATTGTTCTCATAGTTACCTCGCAAAAATCATACAATGGAAATACTTAGTTGCCGCAGGGGTCGTAAAAAGCGGCGAAATCCTCTCTTTCGACCTCGCCGAAATTGATGGAAAGTCTGATCCCATACCCGGAGTCCATTTCTATGGTAGTAATCGGCTGTCTATAATGTATTGCGTTCTTTACCACGGATTTGCGATCGAATATGAAGTTACGGATTGTATTACCGACGATCCCCTCAAAATGTTTCGACACATCTACCAGATCCGTATGTGGTAAAACGGTATCCGTCCAAAAATCAGAGTACGGGGTGGAGATCAACATGCCGCCGTCATAAATGAAGTATAGGGTTTGAGTAAAACAATTGTCTTTCTTAAATTCCGGAAGGTTCATTGAATAGAAGATCGGTTGATCACCATTCTTTTCCGCCAGCACTCTTTGAATCTTTTTCCCGATCGCGAGCTCATATGAATCAATGCCGCTGTACGGTCTGCCGTCCTTGACTGCCTGATATATTTGAGAAACCGCCTCATAGATATTGGCGGTAACATGAGCGTGTTCACAGGAGAGGGTGCGTTGGTAACTACCCTCGATCGTAATAAAATCCCATGGTGTTTCATCTTCATCCGGTGATTGCGGAGAAATTGATCGATCCTTTGCTCCGGCATCGAGGAGCAGCTTTGTAGCTTCGATCATATATCGGTCAAAGGTGGAGAAGGTCAATGAGCATAGGCATTGTGCACCAAAGCATCCGTCACATTTATTGACATCGAAACCGTGATCGAGAAAAAAACGGATGATCGAACACATCGCCGGCCCTGCGTCGGGATTCGGAAGATGATAGTGCTCACAATCGTTACAGAAGCTCTCATTGTCGTTACCTTCGTATACCTCACTATACCGACTTAAGATCTCGGAAAGAATATTATCATCAGCTGTTGCGGCAGCATTAATATCCGCTCCTTGACGGAGCAATTCTTCGGCAGACTCGAAATCCGGGGCCCCGGATCGGAATAAGTCGATCAATTTATTTTCGAGGTCCCCGTAACCGTAATCATAGGCCATAACAGCCACCTCCTGTCCGTAATAACCGTTGCTATTTTGCAGAACGGATTGATTTCACTATACCATAGCAGAAAAACCTTGCCACCTTTTCCTTGGCGACTTTGAGCATATATTCCATTTCCAAGAATCTTATCGACTCAAAAGAATCAAACAATTTCATGGCTGATCACTATCCTTCCTGTGCAAGAATTCCATATGCTTACCCTCTGTGCATGACAGAGCGGAGTCGTCCGGTGGATCATACAATTCATCTGAAAGCCGGATCCCGATATCATGATATTCCGTAGCTACCATGTACAAGTATCCCTCCGGGAAGTCAAGACGGATTGCGGAGAGATTATTTTGCTCATATACTCCTGTTATTTTGCTCGGTCGATTCAACGGGTACTGCCGAGTATATTCTGCAAGCAATGCTTCGGAGCAGGGACAAAGACCGAGCTGCTGCCTGTCTGTGGTTCCTTGACGGAGATAGAGAAGGTAGGCGGTATCCTCGCAGAAGAGAGCGATCGCATCCTCGTTATATTCCGTGACGGTGTCGGCAAAGGTATGTCCGTTTATGCCGCAGAAGCATTCGATACGGAGTTGCTCGACATCTACCTTTCCGCTGTCGGTTTGAATGTCAAAAGTGCCGACTCGCTTTTTGTCGCCGATAGCATGGCTCGCAAAAAATAACCGTTTACCGTTGCTGAACTCAAAATAGGAGATGGTAGTGCCAATGTGCTGTACCGCTTGCAGCGTAGCACCGATAAGAGAGGAAAACACCGTGGTAACATCTACAAGGTCATCCTTTTTATTATCGGCGTACACCGGATTTACCACAAAAACGGTATAGCTGCTGATAACAAGGGGCTTATTCTCAAACCACATGATAAGCGGTTCAGAATAGATAGAAAGAGTTCCCTCGGTCTGCAGAGCGGGATTGCCGTCAACATTGATGGCTGAAACCGAAGTGAGTGGCTTTCCGATACAAGCGAAATAACTGTCGATGGAGTTGTAATCCTTGCCTGCCATATTGGCTTCGGTTATTGCATAGTAGGCTTCAAGAATGTTTGCATATGCAAAATTCTTATCAACCAACCATGCGCCGGGCAGTTTATGGTTGATAAGTCCAATGAGACCTCCCGACCCTTCATCGGGGTCATCGTTTTGGAATCTATAATCAACGGGTGCTCCTACATTCATCAGCACTTTGGCTGCATCCAAAATGTGTCGGTCATATGATGACCAACATAGTGCGCCCAGTGCCGATCCGCCATTCATACCCTCATTTGCAGAAACATCATATCCGCATGAGAGAAAATGGCGAATGATATCAACTAAAATAGTGCCGCAGTCGTAAAAGTCTCTGCTCATGATAAATTCGGACAAAATCGTTTCTTCGTGCCGTTCGTCATAGGTATTGATATCCTCCAACCCGTTCAGAACAGCATCGAAGGCATCCCAGTTCACAGGAGTCAAATCGGTGATGGCGGAAAGTTTGTTCACGGCATCATATATGATATCATTCATCGTGCTCACCTCGCATTCTTTGTGGGCGATATTTTTGTTCACATTAACATTCTATTGTGGAAGCTGCCTTATAAAATGGACTTCACAAGAATACTATCATAAATATATGAACTTTTCTACTACGAAAACACATCCACTCATCAAACGGATGGAGGTGTTTCCCCAACGATGAAGCTTTTTCGATGAAAATGGAACCATCCCTCCTGCACTGAAATTTTTCTCTGCGAAATAGTTTCAGTACGAATACGGGGCAAACAAAAAACGGCTGTACAGAGGAATGAAAAATCGCCTCCAAACACCCATAATGAAACTGTTTCTTTATTTGGTGGAAATGAGGGGAGTCGAACCCCTGTCCGAAATCCATCCATATTGACTTTCTACGAGCGTAGTTGAAACAAATTTATTCGTTCTGTACAAAATTTTCAACTATTTCGCACAGAATATATTCTGAATTGTACTGAGTCATGGGCCAGAAAACCCAATCACAGGGCCCTGCATATTTATCGTTTGGTCTTAACCGGCAGGAGGGCTAAGAGAAACGAGCTGAACTAAGCAGCTACTGCAAAATTATCTTCTGCGTTTGTGTTTAATGCTACAAAGATTTGCGTGTTTTGTAGCCATGCACGACTCGCTTATCAATACTTCAAAACCCCGTCGAAACCATTACATTCCCGTGTTCAATACCATTATAGCAAAAAAGCTGTTCTTTTGCAATCGTAGAAAGCAAAGAAACAGCTTGCGAATTGTAACATATATTGTAATATTACAACTGGATGGAGCAGTATTCTATATAATTCCTTGAATTATCGACCGCTTTGTTGTATAATCAGTTGTTAAGTTTTAAGAGACAAAGGAAGAATTGAATGAAAAGTAAAATCAGAAATGTAGCGATCATTGCGCATGTCGATCACGGAAAAACAACACTTGTGGACTGTCTGTTGAAGCAGAGCGGGATTTTCAGAGCAAATCAGGAGGTAAGCGAGCGGGTGATGGACTCCAACGATCTGGAGAGAGAGCGTGGGATCACTATTCTATCCAAAAATACCGGAGTCATGTATAAGGACTATAAAATAAATATCGTGGACACGCCGGGGCATGCGGATTTTGGCGGCGAAGTGGAGCGAATTTTGAAGATGGTTGACGGAGTCGTGCTGGTCGTGGATGCGTTTGAAGGCCCGATGCCGCAGACGAAGTTTGTGCTGAAGAATGCGCTTGCGCTGGATCTGCCGACGATCGTGTGTGTCAATAAGATCGATCGACCGGAGGCCCGACCTGCGGAGGTCGTCGATGAGGTGTTGGAGCTGTTCATTGAGCTGGATGCGAACGAGGAGCAGTTGGATTCGCCGTTTGTGTATACTTCCGCAAGAGCGGGAATTGCCGGCTTGAAACCGGATGCTCTCGGAGAAAATATGCAGGATCTGTTTGAGGCAATCCTTCGATATATTCCTGAGCCCAAAGGCGATGAGGCGGGCTCGCCGCAAATGCTTATCTCAACGATCGATTATAACGAGTATGTTGGTCGCATCGGCATCGGGAAAATCGAGCGAGGCACTATAAAGATCGGATCGGAGCTGTATATTGTAAATCATGAAGACCCATCCGTCGGATATAAAGTGAAGATCGGAAAGCTCTACGATCATATCGGACTCGGTCGGGTAGAGGTCGAGAGCGCATCCGTCGGGAATATCGTTGCGGTCTCAGGGATCGAACAGATCAATATCGGAGATACTCTGACGGATATGGAATCCAAAGAAGCGCTGCCCTTCGTGAAGATCTCGGAGCCTACCATTTCGATGACCTTTTCCGTAAATGATTCGCCGTTTGCCGGTCGAGAGGGGAAATATGTCACCTCCAGACAGATTAGAGACCGATTATACAAAGAGCTGAATACGAATATTTCTCTTCGTGTAGAAGAAACGGAGCTGGCGGATTCATTCAAGGTATCGGGAAGAGGGGAATTGCATCTTACGATCCTGATGGAGACGATGCGTCGAGAAGGGTACGAATTTCAGGTGTCAAAGCCGGAGGTGTTGTATCGCAAGGGCGAAAGCGGCGAATTGTTGGAGCCGATCGAACGCGCGATCATCGATGTGCCGGATGAATTTATGGGAGCGGTGATCGAAAAGCTCGGCGCGCGCAAGGGTGAGATGGTGAGTATGGGTCAAAGCAACGGAGGGTATGCAAGGATCGAGTTTTTGATTCCGACAAGAGGCTTGATCGGATACCGAGCGGAATTTTTGACCGACACGAAAGGGAACGGAATATTAAATACATTATTTGAGGATTACCAGCCTTACAAAGGAGACATCGTGACACGAAGCTCGGGCTCCCTGGTGGCATGGGAAACCGGAACGGCTGTGACCTACGGATTATATAATGCGCAAGAAAGAGGGATTCTGTTCATTACGCCGGGTCAGGAGGTCTATCAAGGAATGGTCGTCGGAAAACACGCAAAGTCCGGAGACCTGGATGTGAATGTTAACAAGAGAAAGCAAGCGACCAATATGAGAGCATCCGGATCGGATGAGGCGTTGCGGCTTGTTCCGCCGAAAATTATGTCGCTTGAAGAAACCGTTGAATTTATCGGCAACGATGAATTGGCTGAGTTGACGCCGAAGTCGATCAGGATCCGAAAAAAGATCCTTGACAAGACCCAGAGAGCGAAAGCAAGAAACAAGTAAGGCGCGATAGTTTGAAATGTTCCTGTGAGATAAGAAAAATAGTGAAATACTCTCATGTTCATTTCTTGACATCGTTTTGGTAAAAATGTATAATTACAAAAAATATGATGAATTTTGTCGTGGAGGTAAAAAATGGATAACAAGGAACTTCTGATAACGCAAGAGGGCTATGATCGGATCGTTGAAGAGCTGGATTATTTAAAATCCGTAAAGAGAGCGGAAGTTGCCGAACGCATAAAGGTGGCGATCTCTTTCGGCGATATTTCCGAAAACGCGGAGTTTGATGAAGCAAAAAACGAGCAAGCCCAGATGGAAGAACGCATCTACAAGCTCGAGAATCAGCTGAGGATAGCAAAGATCATCGAAGGCTCCGAAGCGGATCAGGATACCGTGACGGTCGGTGCGAGCGTAAAGATCGAAATCAAAGACTCCACGATGAAAAAGGCTGCCGTTGAAGAATATGTCATCGTCGGCTCGACGGAAGCGGATCCGATTTCAAACAGGATCTCGAATGAATCTCCAATCGGATCGGCGCTGTTAGGGAAAAAGGTCGGTGACAAGATCACGGTTCAAGTTCCTTTCGGGGCATCAAAAATCAAAATAATTGAGATCACAAGATAGGAAGGAGAGGCTCATGGAAGTTAATCACAATGAATTGGTTCAGATTCGGATCGATAAATTGAATAAGCTCAAGCTTGCGGGGAAAGACCCTTTTATTAATGAACGATTCGATTTTACGCATTATTCCAAAGATATTTTAGAAAAATTTGAAAGCCTCGAGGGAGAAACGGTCGCCGTTGCCGGCCGGATCATGCTCAACCGGGAGCACGGAAAAGCGAGCTTCATTACGATCCAGGATTCCGAGGGAAGGATCCAGATCTATGTAAGACAGGATATGATAGGAGAAGAAAGCTATGCCGATTTTGTGACTTATGACATCGGAGATATTGTCGGCATCGTCGGAAAGGTCTTCAAAACGCAAAAAGGAGAGATTTCCGTCAAGGCGGAGCGTGTCGTGTTGCTTACAAAATCGCTTCAACCGCTTCCGGACAAGCATTCGGGGCTGAAGGATCAGGACATTCGATATCGCCAGCGCTATGTTGATTTGATCGTCAATCCGGAGGTCAAGCAGGCGTTCCTGACGAGAAACAAAGCGATCAAAGCAATGCGGGAATATCTGGATGAACGCGGCTTTGTGGAAATGGATACACCGATATTGAGCACGATCGCGGGCGGAGCGAATGCGCGGCCGTTCATTACGCATCACAACACGCTGGATATCGATATGTATCTTCGAATCGCCAATGAGCTTTATTTGAAACGATTGATCGTCGGTGGATTTGAGAAAGTATACGAGATGGGCCGTATGTTCCGAAATGAAGGAATGTCGATCAAGCACAATCCGGAATATACGGCTATGGAGCTTTATTGGGCCTATGTAGATTACAAGGATATCATGGAGCTGACTGAAAACATCGTTGCGCAGATGGCTATTGCGGCAACGGGCAGTGCAAAAATCAATTATCAAGGAAAAGATATCGATTTCACTCCACCGTGGAGAAGGATTACGATGATCGATGCCGTGAAGCAATATGCCGGCGTGGACTTCAATGAGATCCAGACGGATGAGGAGGCTGTCAGCATTGCGAAAGCAAAGGGGATTGAGCTCACGCCGACCACCATGACCAGAGGACATATCATCAGCCTGTTCTTTGAAGAGTTTTGCGAGGAGCATTTGACGGAGCCGACATTCGTAACGCATCATCCGGTCGAAATTTCTCCGCTGTCAAAGCGAAATCCGGAGGATCCGAGATTGACAAATCGTTTCGAAGCTTTTGCCAATACATGGGAGATCGCAAACGCATTTTCCGAGCTGAACGATCCGATCGATCAGAGAGAGCGCTTTGAAGAGCAGATGAAGCAAAAAGAGCTGGGAGATGATGAAGCGCATGAAATGGACGAGGATTTCCTGAATGCGATCGAAGTGGGACTTCCGCCTACCGGAGGACTTGGTATCGGGATCGATCGTGTGATCATGCTGTTGACAAATTCAGCGTCGATACGAGATGTCATTCCGTTCCCGACGATGAAGCCGATCAATCAAGAAACGGATTCTGAAGAATAGATCGCTTTGAAATTTCAGCATGTGTCCGTTGATCAGAAAATTGAAGAAAAATATTTCGCTCCGGTTCCGTGTTGGGACCGGAGTTTTTCTATGGGTTGAGACTCAACTGATAAAGCAAAGCTTTCAAAACCAAGCGCAAGAACTCAAGCCCAAACACAAGAACTCGAGACCAAACACAACCGCCTGTCAAACGAGTGGTTGTGTCTTGACAGCTTGAGAAGATCAAGAGTGTACATTGCTATTTGCACTTGAGATCGAATAAGATTTGAAATATTGCAGAAGGTATGAGTCATGCCTGTTTTGCTCAGCAGTGGGGCTTGATTTTTATGATACATAATGATAATATAATTAATGTATAGTTACAATGTAACTGTGCTGCGGTTTTGTAAAATTATTCTCTGAGAGCAGGATGGCGTTACGCCGATTAAAGTAATGTAATTTAATGGAAGCGAGAAAAGCAGCGCTACCCGAACGGGCGTAAATAATCGATACGGAGTTGCCGGAAGCTACGGGAATTTGCAAGTCGAGTTTAACCAAACGAAAACCTTCATTCTGAACCGATTCAAAAAGGCGTATCAAAAATTCCTTGTGACGGACCACACGATGTCGTGTCGACCGCTATACCGAAAAAATCTGTGCTGCAGAAATTTCTCGCAAGGAGCATACATATCGGACGGAAAAGGGATCGGAATAAAATAGAAGCTGCTTATTAAAAAGAAAAACCGCATCTTTGTTTATGTGGGGTTTTATGTATAAAAAACTTTCCGGTGTAATTCGGAAAAAATTTTAAGACATTACAACAAGGAGGAAATTATGAATCTGAAACTATATCGAAAAATGCTGGATTCCCTCCACGACGGGATCTATTTTGTAGACAGTGAACGAAAAATTACTTTTTGGAACAAGGGAGCGGAGCGAATTACGGGATTCAAAGCGGACGAAGTAATAGGCACTTATTGTTATGACAATCTCTTGAATCATGTGGATGCAGAGGGAAACAGATTTTGTTTTAACGGATGTCCACTCCAGGCAACTCTGTTGGATCAGCAGGAGCGGAGCGCAGTCGTCTATCTTCATCACAAGAAGGGGCATCGAGTGGGCGTCCAGGTGAAAACGATGGCCCTGTATGACGAAGAAAAGGGATTTGTAGGATCCGTTGAGCTGTTTGCTCCGGAACATCGCCTTTTTGCCGGTGAATGGAGCGGAGATGAGCTTCAGACTATTGCACTTACGGATGCGCTTTGCGAAATACCGAACCGGCGTTACGGAGAGCTGATGTTGAAAAAAATGAGATTGGGCTTTGAAGAAGGAAGCGCGCCTTATTCGGTAGCGCTTGTGGACATAGACCACTTTAAGAAAATAAATGACGCCTACGGTCATGACATTGGCGATGAAATTTTGAAGATGAGCGCTAAAACATTGACCGAAGCCGTTCGATCAACAGATACGGTTATTCGATGGGGAGGAGAAGAATTCCTGCTGATTTTTCCGGGGATGGATGAGGTGCGTCTTCATCCGTTGCTGGAAAAAATCAGGGCGCTGGTGGAAAGTAGCCGATATCGAAGTCCGGAAATGGAGCAGAGTATCACCGTTTCCATAGGTGGAGCCGCTGTAGCCCCGGGCATAAGTGACGAGGAATTGATCAAAACGGCTGATAATAATCTGTATCGAGCGAAGCGGAACGGGCGAAATCAGGTCGTAGTATAATAAAAGAAATAAGATCGCCTTGTCTTGAATAAGCTAAAAATTTCGGAAAGGCCGAAATCGGATTCCGGTTTATGAAATGCGTGGGAATGCGCTAAAAAAATATACGGAACAAGGAAAAATAAAACTGACCTCCTTCGGTTAGATTTTCGATCTACCTTTTTGGAGGTCAGTTCTTTTTATCAAGGTATTGATTCTATCTTTTTTGTCGTGCTCGATAAGAAGAGTAAGAATTTGTCGTGCGAAGCTCTTCGGCAGCATATGTTCGTGCCGAAGCGGAACGCGCGCTGCGAGAAGCGACAGTCCTGCTTCGATTGTAGGATACGGTTCGGTGATTAGCCGGAGAAGCATCCGCCGAGTGAAGCTTGATTTCGTTTTTGAATAAATTTATATATACAAAATATAGTATACGAAGTGATATAATAAAGAAAGAAAACAATAATAAATATCTCGGCAACAATGCGCGCACCTCCCCCAAAATTGAGCCATTTCCAATAGTATAGTACAAGATTTTGACAATTGCAATAGATAAATCGGAAAAATTAGCAAAAAATGTAAAAAATTTTTAAGGATTGTAAAGTGGATGAAGTTAAAAACGGATGCTCAAGCGAGCGAGGGATGAAAAATATGAATGTAAAAATTGAAATTGAATACGAGGGAACAAACTATTCCGGATGGCAAAAGCAAGAAGGGGTCAAAACGATACAGGAAGAAATTGAGCGAGCATTAAGCAAAATAACCGGCGAGGCGGTTGAAATTTTCGGATCCGGCCGAACAGATGCAGGAGTTCATGCACTCGGTCAAGTTGCAAGCTTCAATGTGCAAACGACTATCCCGCCCGAAAGGATTCGATTTGCGCTGAACCAGCATTTGCCGGAGGATATTCGCATCCTGAAGAGCATGGAGGTCGATGAAGGATTTCATGCAAGATTTTCCGCCCGAAGAAAAACATATCTTTACCGGATCCAAATGGGCGAAGTAAGAAGACCGTTTGAAAGAAAAATTTCGTATTATACAAAAGATCATCTGGATATTCAAAGGATGTGCGAGGCGGCAGGATATTTTATCGGCGAACACGATTTTTCCTCGTTTAAAAGCGAGGGCTCAACGGCGAAGAATTTTGTTCGTACGATTTATTTTTTGGATGTGCGACAATGCGGTGACATGGTGGAAATTGAGATAACGGGAAACGGTTTTTTGTATAATATGGTTCGTATCATCGCCGGAACATTGGTCGAGATCGGCCGAGGGAAGGAATATGATATTTCGGCAATTTTGGCGGCGCGTGACAGAAAGCTTGCCGGACCGACCGCGCCGGCGCACGGACTCTTTCTGAAAGAAGTATTGTATTGATCGGCAAATTTTTTTGTTTTGCTTGAATTTTTGTGTTATAATCATTACATTATGCTGAATGCAACGGAGGACATATGAATTTTAAACAGAGTATATCAGAAATATTGGCTGACCGAATTGATTTTTTGGATCGGGAAAAAATTGAGGAGATGATCGAGATCCCTCCGGATACTTCTATGGGCGACTATGCGTTTCCCTGCTTCCGCTTAGCGAAGGAATATAAAAAATCGCCGAACGAGATCGCAAAGAATCTGGCGGACGCCCTGAGACCAACGGAGCTCATCGATGAGATTAAGAACATTGGCGGCTATGTCAACTTTTTTGTAAATCGGGAAGTGTGGGCAAAACTGATGATCGAAAGAGTCGCCTCCGAGGGTGGAGATTTCGGACGCAGCAACTTCGGCGCAAAGAAGAATACGATCATCGAGTTTTCGTCGCCGAATATTGCAAAGCCGTTTCATATCGGACATATACGGACAACGGTAATCGGGCAGTCGCTCTATCGCATTTACGATTTTTTGGGCTTCAATGCAATCGCGATCAATCATCTGGGCGATTACGGAACGCAATTCGGGAAGCTGATTGTTGCGTATAAGCGGTGGGGAGATCTTGAAACAATCGAAAAGGATCCGATCAATGAGCTGCTGAAGCTGTATGTACGATTTCACAAGGAGGCGGAGGTTGATCCGGCGCTGGATGATGAAGCCAGAACATGGTTCAAAAAGCTTGAGGATGGTGATGCTGAAGCGAAGGAATTGTGGCAATGGATGCGCGATATTTCATTGAAGGAATTCAGCAAGGTGTACGATCTTTTGGGAATTCGTTTTGACTCCTATGCGGGCGAGAGCTTCTATTCCGACAAAATGCCGGCTGTGATCAGACAAATGGAAGATAAGGGAATAATGAAGGATTCCCAAGGCGCAAAGATCGTTGAATTTGAAGACGAGTCGATGCCGCCTGCGCTGATTATGAAAAACGACGGCTCGACATTGTATATTACTCGCGATATTGCGGCAGCGATTTATCGAAAAGGGGAATATGATTTTTACAAAAATGTGTATGTCGTCGGAACTCCTCAGGAATTGCATTTCCGTCAATGGAAAAAGATTCTTCAGATGATGGGGCTCGAGTGGGAGAAGGATTGCATCCATGTCCAATTCGGGACGGTATCGCTTGAAGACGGAAGCTTGTCGACTCGACAGGGAAGAGTGGTATTCCTGGAGGATGTATTAAATAAAGCGATCGAAAAGACCAAAGAGATTATCCGGGAAAAAAATCCGAATCTGGAAAATATCGATGTCGTTGCAAAGCAGGTCGGTGTCGGAGCGATCGTATTTCAAGAGCTTTCAAACAGTCGTATAAAGGACTATCAGTTTTCATGGGATCGAACGCTGACATTTGAGGGCGAAACAGGACCATATGTGCAGTATGCGTATGCGCGATGCTGCTCGCTCATCGAGCGTGCAGCCTGCAAGAATGCGTCTGTGCTCGACTATGGGATTCTTGCCCACAATGCGGATGCTATGGAGATTGTCCGCGTACTGACATCCTTTGATGCTGTTTTGATGCGGGCATATCAGCGAAATGAGCCGCATCATATTGCACGATTTGCACTTGATCTGGCGCAAGCCTTCAATAAATTCTATCATGATAATCGCATATTAAGTGAGGATGAAAATACTCAATGTGCTTTTATAACGCTCGTAGAATGTGTACGGATCGGGATAAAAAACGGTCTGTATCTTTTGGGAATGGAAGCACCTCAAAAAATGTAAATTATAGCAGGCCTGTGCCTGCTTAATTTGTGGAGATATTATGGATCGCATAGCAATGTATGAAAAGCTGTTGGCTTTCGGAAATAAAGAAATTGCCTATATGAGCACGCGTTCGCTTTTGCCGGATACACCGAATCGAGCGGTGTCGATCGATACGAATCGATTGAGATCGGAGCTGGAGCTGTATCGCTACCGGAAGGAAAAAGGATTTCCGAGCCTGATCTCGTTTTTGATGCCGATCATTTTGGCGAATACATCCGTGGAGCATTCCTTTGAGCAGGCGTTAAAATTGATCAAGCTCGTTCGTAAGGAAGTTACTTTGGAAAATAAGATCGGGCTGCAGCTCCTATGTCATCTGCTTTCGGATGCGGAGGAATTTGAGCGGAATTTTTCAAGCTACACGCTTACAAATGCTTCAAAAGAGGAAGAACTAAAATTTCAAAAGATAAAAATAAGTATCATTCTGAAGCAAAAATCGGTATCGGATGTCATTTTGGAAAACCTGGAAGAACAGGATAAGGAAAGCAATTCCGATTTGTTGTCGTCACTCAATGAAGAGCGATCGGCCGAAGCGGACGAGATGATGCAAAGAATGCAGGCATATTTTTCAAAGGTGTGTCGATTTGAAATCGCCGTCAAAGGATTTGAAGGGCAATTTGACATCCGAAATTTTTTCAATAAGAAAAAAGGCGATCGGGGGAATGATTCTTTGTTAGGCTCTTTTGAAGTACTGGATCGTTTTTCGGATGGGTGCCTTGATTTGCTCTGTAAGCGAGGAAGGATTGAAATATGGCTGCCGATCGCAAATAAAAGTGCGGGTTCGTCGAGGGGGAAAGAATACGAATCGTCAAATCATGCCGATCGGGGCCGAATCGGGAATAAGAATCCGTCAGGCTATGAGGAAACGAATCCCGAAGAGCTTTTGCGTCGTTTTGCTTTTGAAAAAATTAAACCGAAATGGCAGAAAGTGATACGGGAAGAGCTTTCAAAAGAATATTTTTCAAACCTTTTGCAAGACATCGACCGGCAATATCGGACGGAAAGAATTTTTCCGCAGCAGCAACAGGTGTTCCGCTCGTTTATAGAAACGGATTTTGATGATGTGAAGGTCGTTATATTGGGGCAGGACCCTTATCATGGCGCAGGACAGGCGAACGGACTTTGTTTCAGTGTCAATGAGGGCGTCGATCCGCCGCCGTCGCTGGTTAATATTTTCAAGGAGCTTGAGCAGGAATATGGGCGAAAAAGAAGCTCGGTCGATTTGATCGATTGGGCAAAGCAGGGAGTGCTTCTTTTGAATTCGGTATTGACGGTTCGGGAGGCAACGGCCGGCTCACATGCGAAGCTCGGCTGGGAACGCTTTACGGACGAGATCGTGGCAACGCTCAGCAGGAGAGAGGAGCCGATCGTATTTATACTATGGGGGAGCTATGCGATCGAGAAAGCAAAATCGGTGGATCCGGACAGACATTTGATTTTGAAATCACCGCATCCGAGCCCCTTGAGCTGTCACCGAGGATTTTTCGGCAATCGCCATTTCGTGTCGACGAATGAGTTTTTGAACAGACATGATCGAAAA
Organism: Filifactoraceae bacterium; assembly: GCA_041845175.1. Taxonomy (GTDB): domain Bacteria; phylum Bacillota; class Clostridia; order Peptostreptococcales; family Filifactoraceae; genus JAUNKE01. The sequence goes on along the minus strand of JBGZCE010000079.1, from coordinate 23,366 downwards.
GAAATAATTTGGGTTTAACGGAAGGAAATTGAATGGAAATAAGAAAATTTGAAGAGCTGGGATTATCGGATCGCGTGCTTGAGGCCATTGCCGATCGAGGCTATGTGACTCCGACTCCGATACAGTGGGAAGCAATCCCCATAGGGATCGAAGGGCATGATTTTATCGGACAGTCTCAAACGGGGACCGGAAAGACGATGGCGTTTACGATCCCGATCATAGAACAGATCGAAAGAAACGAAAAAAAGATCCGAGCGCTTGTGCTCTGTCCGACAAGAGAATTGGCTATGCAGGTCTCAAGCGAAATCAATCTGCTGTGCAAAAAGCTCGGCGTAAAATCGATCCCGGTGTATGGCGGAGAAGGGATTGAAAAACAAATTCGCGAATTAAAAAAAGGAGCACAGATCGTAGTAGGAACTCCGGGAAGGATTCTGGATCATATCCGTCGTCGAACGATCCAATTGGACGGGGTTCGTTTTGCGGTGCTGGACGAAGCGGACGAAATGTTGGATATGGGGTTTGTGGAAGATATAGAAGACATTTTGGCAATGACGGATGAAAATCGGCAAACGATGCTGTTTTCGGCGACGCTTCCGGATGAGATCCGAGAGCTTTCGAAAAAATACCTCCGGGATCCGAAGCTGATCAAAATAAAAAACAGGACCGTGACGGTTGAGCGGATCGAGCAGTATTACATCAAGGTCCGCAATGTGGACAAGCCTGAGGTGCTCTCAAGATTGATCAAATTGGAAAAAGCAAAGAAAACCATGGTGTTTTGCAACACGAAAAAAATGGTGGATGAGCTTTCGATCGAGATGCAGAATCGAGGCTATGCGGTGGAAGGATTGCATGGGGATCTGAAGCAGCAAAAACGCGATATGGTGATGAGCCAGTTCAAACGAGGATATATCGATATTCTGATCGCAACGGATGTTGCGGCGAGAGGACTTGATATCGATGATGTGGATGTGGTATTCAATTACGATCTTCCGTTGGATGAGGAGCAATATGTACACCGTATCGGGCGAACGGGGCGAGCGGGCAAAACGGGAAAATCCTACAGCTTTGTTTTCGGTCGGGAGATGAACCGGCTGAAGGACATCGAGCGATATGCGAAAATTACGGTGGAGGAACGAAAGATCCCGAGATACAAAGATATTCAAGATATTGTAATCGCGGATTATATTGCCGAAGTCAATTCCAGGAATGTTACACCGGATATGGATATTTATTTCAACATCATCAAGCACATAAAGACCTTTATGAATGTGGAGACCTTTTTGGCGTTGGTGTTGAAGGAGAATTTGCAGCTGCTTGAAAAAGAAAATATCTCCTTTGAGGACTATGATAAGAAGAGCCGACAAGCAAAGGATGTTGACCCGGACAGACACAGAAAAGCGAAACGCAGGCAGCCGGAAAAAGGAATGATCCGATTCCATCTCAATGTCGGGAAAAATCATCGGATCAAAGTGGCGGATCTAGTCGGAGCGATCGCCGGCGAATGCAATATTAAGGGAAAGAGCATCGGAAGCATCGATATCTATGACAAATACAGCTTCTTTGAGATACCGGAAAAATATGAGCACGCCGTGATCAAGAATATGAAGAATGTAAAAATAAGAGGGCGATCGGTGACAGCGCAAAGAAGCAAGTAAGATTGTAACCATTTTGTTGTTGTTGCCTTGAAAATTATGGGATATAATTGGATCAATAGGAGGTGAGAACGATCGAACAAGCATTATTGATTTTAGGGGGATTTCTCATTATAGCCGAATTGTTTGTTCCGGGAGGAATAGTCGGCTCCATCGGTGCGGTATTGGTGTTTTTTTCCATAGCGAGTCTGACGGACTCGGTAGGCGAGCTTTTGCTGGGGATCGCACTTTTTATCGCGTGTATGAGTTTGTTGATTTATATCCTGCTTAAATTGATCCCGAAGGAACGATTTAAGAACACACTGATCCTCAAATCCGAGCTGAATTCGGAGGAAGGCTTTTCGAGCAATGAGGATTACAATTATCTGGTAGGGCAGAAGGGAGTCACCATCACCGTGCTTCGTCCTTCCGGAAAAATCAGAGTGGCGGGAGAAATATTCTATGTAAGCTCGGAGGACAAATTTGTTGAAAAAGACAAACTGGTTTCCGTAGTGGCGGTTGAAGGGAGCAAGGTTCTGGTTCGCCCGATAGAATAAGAAGCGGTTGAGAACTTTTTTGGCGTTTTAATTTATTAATCTTTTGGAGGAGAATTATGAGCTGGATTCAAAACTTTGGCGGTTTATTTATCATTATCATCATCCTATTCCTGGTAATGACTTTTTTCAGGTTTGTTCCGATCGGATTGTGGATCACCGCATTGTTCAGCGGAGTCAAGATATCCATATTGACACTGGCGGGAATGCGTATTCGACGAGTTCGACCGGCAAGTATCGTGAATCCGATGATCAAGGCAACGAAGGCGGGAATAAAACTGACCGTAGACAAATTGGAGGCGCATCTTTTGGCGGGCGGAGATGTTAATACGGTCGTCAATGCGTTGATTGCGGCGCAAAGAGCGAATATCAACCTGGAATTTGAGCAAGCGGCGGCAATTGATCTGGCAGGACGAGATGTTCTTGAAGCCGTCAAGGTCTCCGTAAACCCGAAAGTGATCGAAACACCTATTATTTCAGCAGTCGCAAAGGACGGTATCGAAGTGAAGGTCAAAGCGCGGGTAACTGTTCGGGCGAATATTGAAAGACTTGTAGGGGGAGCCGGAGAAGAAACCATCATTGCAAGGGTAGGCGAAGGTGTTGTAACGACAGTCGGTAGCTCAGAAAACCACAAGGATGTTCTTGAAAATCCGGACAGAATTTCAAAAACGGTATTGGACAAAGGGCTTGATTCGGGAACGGCATTCGAGATCCTCTCGATCGATATTGCGGATGTCGATGTAGGAAGAAATATCGGGGCACAGCTTCAAACGGATCAGGCGGAAGCGGACAAGAAGATTGCGCAAGCGAAGGCGGAAGAAAAACGAGCGATGGCGATCGCACAAGAACAAGAGATGAAAGCGCAGGTCGTTGAGATGCAGGCGAAGCTTGTCGAAGCGGAAGCGAAAATCCCGCAAGCGATCGCGACAGCATTTGAAAAAGGTTCTCTCGGGATTATGGACTATTATCATATGAAAAATATTATGGCGGACACGAAAATGCGGGAAAATATTTCAAGCCTCGATGAATAGGAGGTAGTATGGATTTTCTGTTTGAGCTTATCGGTGATCTGATGCCGTTTTTGATCGGGATCGGTGCCCTGATCATCAAATTCAGCAAAAAGAAAAAAACGGAAAAGAGGACCTTTAAGCCGGAAGATATAAAAAAAGCTTTTGAGGGGTCGAACAGGACTCTGGAAAAAACCTTTGAGCAAGTATCTCAAAAGAGAAAGGCGATGGCGGAGCAGCGAGCCGATCATGATCCGCAAGTGAACAAACCGACTTCGCATTTTGAAGAAAAAATCGAACCGATCATTGTCACAACCGAAACCAATGAAATTAAAAGCATCGATCTGAAGAGCTCGAGCAAGAGCGGAGCTTCCGACCGTGCAAAAAAATCTCGTTCCGGCAGTCTAAAAAAGAAACAGCTGCGCCAGGCGATCATTTACAGTGAAGTTTTAGGGAAGCCCAAGGCATTAAGATAATCGACACAAGCGTATGAGTTCGTTCATACGCTTAATTTATGCCAAATATTTGTTGAATCTGAATACTCTTCAGACAATTGGGTAGAAATGTTTGTGTGATAAAAATCAATTGAGAGAAGGAGGAATAATATGTTAAAAGAATTCAAAGAGTTTGCCCTCAAAGGGAATGTCATCGATTTGGCGGTTGCGGTAATTATCGGAGGTGCATTCGGAAAAATCGTAACATCTCTTGTGAACGACATCTTTATGCCGATAATCGGATATGTAACGGCAGGAACTGATTTTACGGCGCTGAAAATCGTTCTGTCGGAGGCGGTTCTATCTGAAACGGGAGAGGTCATCAAAGCGGAATCGGCGATCATGTATGGCTCATTCATTCAAAATATTTTTGATTTCTTCATCATTGCGCTGTGTATTTTCCTATTCGTAAAAGCATTGAATACGATGAAGAAAAAGCTGGAGTCTCAAAAGGTTGAAGAAGTTGTGGAAGAAACTGCTCCTGAGGTTCCGGAGGAAGTGTTGCTTCTTCGAGATATCAAAAAATTATTGGAAGAAAAATAGACTCCGATTCGTTCAAGAACAAGGTTCATGTTGTTGACCCGAGAAATACAGTGGTTTATTGGCCGCAGAAGCAATATGCTTTTGCGGTCTTTTGTATGCATGAAAAATGTGAAGAGCCGCCGACTCGGTCGACCGGTCGGCGCCGAAAGCAATAAAGAATGAGCCTTCAGCTCAGAAAAAGAGATTTAAAAATCGATGATCGTGTAAATGACTGCGAGAGAATGAAGGGAACACATCTTTCGTTCGCCAAACGGATCCGAATGAAAGAAACAATATCAGGATTGATTGATACAAAAAGAAAAATCTGATAAAATGAAAATACAATAGACGGAAGGAGAAATCGTATGTTTGAATTGTTGAATCTGAAAAAAGAAGAGGGAATTTTAACGATAACGCTGAACAATCCTAAAACCTTAAATGCGTTGGACTATCAAATGCTTTCAGAGATCGAAAAGGCTTTTGCAATCGCGGAGGAGGACAAAGAGGTTCGCGTGGTCGTCATTACGGGAGAAGGGAAAGCCTTTGTCGCCGGAGCGGACATCAAGGCGATGAGTGTGATGGATGCGCAGGAAGCGAGCGCATTCGGAAAGAAGGGTGCGCAGCTATTCCGAAAGATCGAGACGCTCAATAAACCGGTCATTGCCGCGGTGAACGGTTTTGCTCTGGGCGGCGGCTGCGAGCTTGCGATGGCTTGTGATATTCGTATCGCTTCTCAAAAGGCAAAGTTCGGACAGCCTGAGGTCGGGCTCGGAATTACTCCGGGATTTTCGGGAACGCAGCGTTTGCCACGCATTGTCGGGATCGGAAAGGCGAAAGAATTGATCTTCTCGGGAAATATTATCGGCGCGGAAGAAGCCGGCAAGATCGGATTGGCGGATCAAGTGGTCGAGCCGGACGAATTGATGAACCGTTCTTTGGAATTGGCAAAGAAAATTGCGCAAAACAGTGCGGCCGCAGTTTCTTTATCAAAGCAGGCGATCAATCTGGGGCTTCAGGCGGATATGGACACGGCGATCGATATTGAAGTATCGCTGTTTGCATTGTGCTTTGCAGGGCGAGATCAAAAGGAAGGAATGAATGCCTTTTTGGAAAAGAGAACGCCTGATTTTGTCTAAAAAAATTTTATGGAAGAGAGCGATTTATCATCTTGACGAATTGCCGAATAGTGTGGTATGTTAATGTTAACGGTGGCATTTTTTTGAAAGAATGGGAGGGCCTATGAAAGTTTGTATTGTTGGAAATGGAACAATGGGTGTCGGCATAGCGCAAACTTTTGCGCAAGCGGGACACAGCGTTATTGTTAAAGGAAGAAGCGAAGCATCTTTGGCAAAGGCGATCGGCGGAATTGAAAAAAGCTTATCCAAGCTCGTGGAAAAAGGAAAGCTGGAAGAGGCTGCGAAAAATGATATTTTGGCCAATATCGCAACGACAACGGAATTTGAAAAATGTGCGGATGTCGAGTTGTTTATTGAAGCGGTGGCTGAAGATATGCAAACAAAAAAAGATACCTTCGCGGAAATTTCAAAGCATTGTACGGCGGACGCGATTTTTGCAACAAACACTTCATCGCTTTCCATCACTGAGATTGCATCGAATACGGATCGTCCTGAAAAAGTGATCGGAATGCATTTCTTCAATCCGGTTCCGATGATGAAGCTCGTTGAAGTGATCAAAGGAAAGAAAACCTCGGAAGAGCTTTGCAATATGATATTCGAATTGTCCAAAGCGATCGGCAAAGTACCGGTTATTGTGGATGAAGCGCCGGGATTTGTAGTGAATCGTGTGCTGATTCCTATGATCAACGAAGCGGTGGGTATTCTGGCAGACGGAGTCGCTTCTGCGGAAGACATTGACGAAGCGATGAAGCTCGGAGCGAATCACCCGATGGGGCCTTTGGCCTTGGGCGATCTGATCGGTCTGGATGTTTGCTTGGCGATCATGGAAGTGTTGTACAGTGAGTTCGGAGATTCAAAATACAGACCGCATCCGCTGCTAAGAAAGATGGTAAGAGCAAATCAACTGGGAAGAAAAACAAAAGCAGGATTTTATAATTACTAATCAACAACTGGATAAAATAAAAAGTATATACGATAAATAGAGGAGCATGGTGACAGGTAGTTGCAATTATTTTGAAAAGGGCATTTCGGATTGCAATGAAGGTTAACCTTGCCGAAAGGATATTAGCCAATGGATATCCTTGGGGGACTGCAGAAAGCAGTTCACTGTCATAGTTTATATGAGGCGCTATTTAGGACATTTTATTTTGTCGTAAATAGCGTTTTTATTTGGAAGGAGAAATATGAGAGAAGTAGTAATAGCAAGTGCGGCAAGAACAGCGATCGGATCTTTCGGCGGAGCATTGTCCTCCGTTTCGGCAAGAGAATTGGGTGTTGTAGCGGCAAAGGAAGCAATTAAAAGAGCGGGGATCACTCCTGATATGATCGACGAATCGATTATCGGGAATGTTTTGTCGGCAGGATTGGGACAAAATGTTGCAAGACAAATTTCAATTGATGCGGGAATCCCGGTTGAAAAGCCGGCATTATCCATCAATATTGTGTGCGGATCCGGCTTGAGAGCGGTCTCGATGGCAGCACAAATGATCATGCTTGGTGATGCGGACATCGTATTGGCAGGCGGAGCGGAAAGCATGAGTCAGGCTCCGTATGTCGACAAATCTCAAAGATGGGGCCAAAGAATGGGGAACGCGACTTTAGTCGACTCCATGGTCAATGACGGCTTGACGGACGCATTCAATAATTACCACATGGGAATTACAGCGGAAAATCTGGCTGAAAAATACGATCTGACCAGACAGATGCAGGATGAATTGGCGGTGACAAGCCAAAACAGAGCGGAAAAAGCAAATAAAGAAGGAAAATTTGCAGACGAGATCGTTCCGGTGATCATATCCTCCAAAAAAGGGGATGTGGTCGTTGACAAAGATGAGTACATCAAAGAAGGAATGAGCATCGAAAAAATGGAAAAATTGAAGCCGGCTTTCAAAAAAGACGGTACGGTTACAGCCGGAAATGCTTCGGGGATCAACGACGGCGCAGCTATGCTGATCGTTATGTCGAAAGAGAAGGCGGATGAGCTCGGAATCGAGCCTCTGGCGACCATTGTTTCTTACGCGACCAGCGGGGTGGATCCTTCCGTTATGGGCTACGGTCCGGTACCGACTGTCGAAAAAGCGCTGAAAAAAGCCAACCTGACAATGGATCAAATCGATTTGGTTGAAGCGAATGAAGCGTTTGCTTCACAGGCGCTTTCGGTGGCAAAAGGCTTGAATTTTGATATGGACAAAGTAAATGTGAACGGCGGAGCGATCGCTCTGGGACATCCGATCGGAGCTTCGGGCGCAAGAATTCTGACTACACTTTTGTATGAAATGAAGCGATCCGATAAAAAATTGGGTCTTGCTACGCTGTGCATCGGCGGCGGAATGGGAACGGCAGTCATTGTAAAACGATAAGATTATTTTTGGCTCCTCCGGAAGGAGGAGCTACAAAATAGCACTTATAGATTAATTTTTAATTAACCAGGAGGAAGAGATGAATTTTAGTTTTAGCAAGGAGCAACTACTCCTAAAACAAATGCTGCAAGAATTTGCTGTAAACGAAGTGAAGCCGCTTGCCGCTGAAGTGGACGAAGAAGAAAGATTCCCGGAAGAAACCGTAGAAAAAATGAAAAAGATCGGGATGATGGGGATTCCGTTTGCGAAGCAATATGGAGGAGCAGGCGGAAACTATTTGGAGTATGTCATGGCGGTTGAAGAATTGTCGAAAGTTTGTGCGACGACCGGCGTTATTTTGTCGGCACATACATCGTTGGGTGCGGCGCCGATCGCTGAATGGGGAACAGAAGAACAAAAACAGAAATATCTGGTTCCTTTGGCAGACGGAAGACATTTGGGCGCGTTCGGTCTTACCGAGCCGAATGCGGGAACGGATGCTGCAGGTCAACAGACTACTGCCGTTTTGGACGGAGATCACTATATTTTGAACGGGTCTAAAATATTTATCACGAACGGGATCTATGCCGATACATATATTGTTATGGCAATGACGGATAAAACACAAGGAACACGGGGTATCTCCGCATTTATCGTTGAGAAAGGAATGCCGGGCTTTTCGTTCGGGCCGAAAGAAAAGAAAATGGGGATTCGGGGCTCTGCGACCTGCGAACTGATTTTTGAAAATGTTCGCGTTCCGAAAGAAAATCTTTTGGCAAAAGAAGGTATGGGTTTCAAGGTAGCGATGAAAACCTTGGACGGAGGTCGTATCGGGATCGCCGCGCAGGCACTTGGGATCGCGCAAGGTGCGATCGACGAAACGATCATTTATGTAAAAGAGAGAAAGCAATTCGGACGCTCGATCGCTCAGTTCCAAAACACGCAATTCCAGTTGGCGGATATGCAGGCCAAGGTCGATGCGGCGCGTCTGTTGGTTTACAGAGCCGCGGATGCGAAGGACAAAGGATTGTCTTACGGTGTCGAGGCTGCCATGGCTAAACTGTTTGCGGCGGAAACGGCGATGGATGTTACGACAAGATGTGTACAGCTGTTCGGCGGATACGGATATACGAGAGAATATCCGGTAGAAAGAATGATGCGGGATGCAAAGATCACTGAAATCTATGAAGGCACATCCGAAGTTCAAAAAATGGTAATTTCGGCAAGCTTATTAAAATAGACAAGGAGAATAGGGATGAAAATAGTAGTTTGTATAAAACAAGTACCAGACACTACGGAGGTAAAACTTGATCCGAAAACCGGAACACTGATTCGTGATGGTGTGCCATCCATCATCAATCCGGATGACAAAGCAGGTCTTGAAGCGGCGCTGACGATCAAGGATCAGATCGGAGCACATGTAACCGTATTGACAATGGGACCGATGCAAGCGGATATTGCATTGAGAGAAGCGCTTGCGATGGGAGCGGACAAAGCGATTCTGTTATCGGACAGAGCTTTTGCGGGCTCGGACACATGGGCGACCTCATCCGCTTTGGCAGGCGCGTTAAGAAAACTTGACTATGATTTAATTATCGCAGGAAGACAAGCGATCGACGGCGACACCGCGCAGGTCGGGCCGCAAATCGCAGAGCATCTTCAAATCCCATCGATCAGTTATGTCGAAGAGATCGACGCGAAAGAAGGAGAGATCGTTGTCAAAAGATCCTTTGAGGACGGCTATCAAATGCTAAGAGCAAAAACGCCTTGCCTGATTACAACGCTGAAAGAGCTTAATGAACCGCGATATATGAGAGTCAAAGGAATCTTTGAATCCTTTGACGAAGGCAAAGTGGAAGTATGGACCGTAAATGATATTGAAGTGGATATGTCCAATCTCGGATTGAAGGGTTCGCCGACGAAGGTTAAAAAATCATTTACCAAAGGTGCAAAAACAGCAGGAAAACTATTTGATGTTACTGCACAGGAAGGCGCACAGATCATCGTGGATAAGCTACAAGAAAAATACTTGCTGTAATTAAGGAGGCTAAGCGTGTTTTCAGAATATAGAGGAATATTGGTGTTCATCGAGCAAAGAGATAACGAGGTTCAGAAGGTTTCGATGGAATTGCTCGGTAAGGGAAGAGAGCTTGCGGATACTTTGGGAGTGAAAGTAACGGCAGCAGTGTTGGGGTATGGAATTGAAAATTTATCCGACAGTTTGATCGCGCATGGAGCAGACCGCGTGGTGATGGTTGATCATGAGCTGTTAAAACTGTATGTCACGGAGCCGTATACGAAGGCTTTGTATTCGGTCGTTCAGGCAGAAAAACCGGAGATCGTGCTTTTCGGAGCAACATCGATCGGTCGGGATTTGGCGCCGAAGGTATCGGCAAGAGTGCACACCGGATTGACTGCGGATTGCACAAGCCTTGATATTGAGGAAGAAACAAGAAACCTTTTGATGACCCGACCGGCATTCGGCGGAAATATTATGGCGACAATCATCTGTCCGGATTTCAGACCGCAAATGAGTACGGTAAGACCGGGCGTTATGCAAAAGCTTGCAGCGGATCACAGCCGTGTAGGAGAAGTGATCAAGCACGATGCAAATCTGGTACCGTCCGATATGAATATCGAGGTGCTGGAATATGTGAAGGAAACCAAAGCGAAAGCGAATATTGAAGAAGCCGGCATTCTGATCTCTGCAGGCCGCGGAGTCGGAAGCAAAGAAAATATTGCTCCGCTGTATGATCTGTCGGAGGTCGTGGGAGGTCTTGTTTCCGGTTCAAGAGCGGTTATCGATTCCGGTTGGCTGGATAAGGACAGACAAGTCGGACAGACCGGAAAAACCGTTCGACCGGAAGTATATTTTGCTTGCGGGATCTCCGGAGCAATCCAGCACATTGCCGGAATGGAAGAGTCCGAGCTGATCATTGCGATCAATAAAAATCCGGAAGCACCGATCTTTGAGGTTGCGGATTTGGGGATTGTCGGAGATGTTGCAAAGGTAGTACCTCTTGTAACGGAGCTTGTCAAAAAAGTTAAAGCGGAGCAAAACGAAAAATAGCTTGTTGAACAAATGGGATGTTTCGAATGAAATGTCCCGTTTTTTGTGTAAACAAAGATCGGAATGTGATATAATGAAAAAAACTTTGTAGCGAAAAGGAGTCATTATATGGAGAAAAAAGTTATTTTCAGCGGAGCGCAGCCGTCCGGAACCATAACCATAGGAAATTATCTGGGTGCATTAAAAAATTGGGTGAAATTGCAGGATGAATATAGAAATTATTTTTGTATTGTGGATATGCACTCCATCACGGTTCCGAAAGATCCGCAAAAGCTGAGAGAGGCAACGCAGCTTTTGCTTGCCCAGTATTTGGCGGCAGGGATCACACCGGAAAAAAGCACGATCTTCATTCAATCGCATGTTTCGGAGCATACGGAGCTGGCTTGGGTCCTTTCGTCGATCACCTACATGGGAGAGCTGGGTCGTATGACGCAATATAAGGATAAGTCCTCAAAGGGCGGAGAGAATCTGAATGCCGCTTTATTCACCTATCCGGTGTTGATGGCTTCCGACATCCTGCTGTATCATACGGCGTTGGTTCCGGTTGGAGAGGACCAGCGGCAGCATCTTGAATTGACGCGGGATGTGGCGGAGCGATTCAACAAAAGATACGGCGACACCTTTGTCATCCCGGAGCCGTATATTCCTAAGGTTGCTTCAAAAATTATGGATCTTCAGGACCCGACTAAGAAAATGAGCAAATCGGCGGAGAATATCAACAGCTTTATCTCGATGACGGATTCGGACGATGCGATTGTCAGCAAGATCAAAAAATCCGTTACGGATTCCGTCGGAGTGGTCGCTTACAATGATGAGCAGCCGGGGATAAAAAATCTGATCGAAATTTATTCGACGCTCACACAAATGCCGATTCAAAATGTGGAGCAGCATTTTGAAGGAAAGGGCTACGGACAATTCAAAAAAGAAGTGGCTGAAGCGATCATTGAAGGCGTGCGTCCGATTCGGGAAAAATCCTTCGAATATGTGGAGGATAAAGCGTATCTTGAGACAATATACCGACAGGGAGCCGAAAGTGCGCGCAGAGCGGCAAGATCGATGCTCGAGGACGTGTATCAAAAAATAGGATTTGTCAAAAGGTAATATATGATAGCGGCTTATTTTATGATACTGCTGACGATCGATCAGCTGACGAAATATTGGGCAAGAACATCGCTGGCTGAGCAGCAGAGCGTTGAGATCATAAAGAATTTTTTCTATCTGACTTATGTCGAAAACAGAGGCGCCGCGTTCGGCCTGTTCCAAGGGCAGCAAATAATTTTTTTGTTTGCGACCGTCGTTGCGGTTGCAGCGCTGCTGTATTACTATTTTTTACAGAAAAAGAAAAATGCGGCGCATATAAAATCACTGTCATTCATAGTTGCAACAATTATAGCGGGAGCGGTCGGCAATTTGATCGACCGCTTGCTTTTGGGCTTTGTGACGGACATGATCGATGTGCAGGGCATCTGGGTCTTTGTATTTAATGTGGCGGATATTTATGTCGTGTGCGCGACCATCTTGTTGGGACTTTATATTTTAAAATTTGATGCGGAAAAATAGTCGGTATCACTTTTCAAATGCACTCGGAAGTAATATAATAGTCTATGAAGAGAACGATTTTTTTGATATTTGTTTTTTATTCACGGACAATGGAGGCGCTATGAAAAAAATATTGGTTACCGGCGGGCTTGGGCAGATCGGCACAGAGCTGATTATGGAGCTTCGGAAAAGATACGGGAATGATCGTGTAATCGCAAGCTCATTGGAAGAGGATTGCCCGGACTTTATTAAAGAAACCGGATTGTACTATTCGGTAGATGTGTTGGATTCTCGAAGACTGGCGGAGCTGTGCGACGAGCATAAGATCGATCAGATCGTCCACTTGGCGGCAATTCTGTCCGCCGTTGGAGAAAAGAATCCGCAATTGGCCTATTCGGTCAATATGAACGGACTCTACAATGTACTTGAAATTGCTCGAGAAAAAAATATTTCCGTTTTTACGCCGAGCTCGATCGCAGCCTTCGGGCCGTCGACGCCGAAAGAAAATGTCCCACAGGATACGATCCAAAGACCGACCACCATGTACGGTGTGACGAAGGTCGCCGGCGAGCTGCTTTGTGATTATTACCATCAGCGCTTCGGAGTCGATACCAGAGGCGTGCGCTTCCCGGGATTGATCTCATACAAAGCGTTGCCCGGCGGAGGAACAACGGATTATGCAGTGCATATTTTCTATGAAGCGATAAAAAATAAGAAATATCGTTCTTTTATAAAAGAAGGAACAAAAATGGATATGATGTATATGCCGGATGCTCTCAAATCGATCATCGACTTGATGGAGGCCGATCCGAGCAAATTGATCCATAGAAATGCCTTCAATGTAACGGCAATGAGCTTTGCGCCGGAAGAGATCGCGGCGGAAATAAAGAAAATAATTCCGGATTTTGAATTCGGGTACGATGTAGATCCGGTTCGACAGGCTATTGCGGATTCGTGGCCGGATTCGTTGGATGATTCCGCTGCAAGAGCGGAGTGGGGCTGGTCACCGGACTATGATATTGAAGCGATGACAAAGGATATGATCGAAAAGTTACAACAGAAGCTTGGTCAAGCGTAAGAGGAGGATATGATGTCAATTCATGAAATGCAATATCTGAAAGAAAAAGTGGAGGAGTTGAAGGAGACCGGATTGTTCAAGGAGGTGCGTTCGATCGACGGGCCGAATGAAGCGGAGATCATTTTGGACGGGAAAAGAGTAATCAATCTGTCCTCCAACAATTATTTGGCATTCGCAAATCATCCGAGGCTGAAGCAAGCGGCAAAGGATGCGATCGACCGATACGGCGCGGGCGCGGGCGCGGTGAGACCGATCATCGGAAATATGACAATCCATGACGAATTGGAGGAGCTACTGGCGAAATTCAAAAAGGAAGAAGCCGTGCTGGTTTTTCAATCCGGCTTTAACTGTAATGCGGGCACCATTCAAGCGGTGACGGATGAAAAGGATCTGATTTTGTCCGACGAACTGAACCATGCATCCATCATTGACGGAGCGCGTTTGTCAAAGGCAAAAAAATCCACCTATAAGCATTCCGATATGCAGGACCTGGAGAGAATCCTGAAAGAGACTCGCGATCAATACAAAAATGTGTTGATCATAACCGATGGCGTATTTTCGATGGACGGCGACATTGCAAAGCTGCCGGAGATCGTTGCACTTGCGGAAAAATATAATTGTATGACCTATGTGGATGATGCGCATTCCAGCGGAGTATTGGGCGAATCCGGGAGAGGTACGGTGGATCATTTTGATCTGCACGGACGAGTGGATTTTACGATCGGAACATTGTCCAAAGCCATCGGCGTGGTCGGCGGCTATGTTGCAGGAAAGAAAGTCACGATCGAATGGTTGAAGAACCGAGGAAGACCGTTTCTGTTTTCGACCTCAATGACGCCGTCGGCAGTCGGCTCCTGCATTGAAGCGATCCGGATGCTGATGGAGAGCACGGAATATACGGATAAGCTCTGGGATAATGCGCGATACTTTAAGGAAAAAATTTCGAAGCTGGGATATAATATCGGACAAAGTGAAACACCAATCACGCCGGTTATTATCGGAGACGAAGAGTTGACAGGCGTATTTTCCAAAAAGCTTTTTGAGAACGGTCTGTTCGTCAGCCCGATCATCTTCCCGACCGTGCCGAAAGGGACGGCGAGAGTTCGTTGCATGGTAACGGCAGGACACAGCAAGGAGCAGCTCGATAAGGCCGTTGAGATTTTTGAAAAAGTTGGAAAAGAAATGGGGATCCTGAAGTAGAGAAATACTTTTGAGATCTCAAAACAAAATAGAAGATCGATCGTTGTGCCGATCTCTCAAAAGTCAGACCTCAAATCGAACTTTCGGGAGATCGGTTTTCTTTATTCTTTTTTGAAGCTTTGTATGCTATAATGATTCGGTAGGAGGACGATTTATGAATTGGATCGAGGTACAGGTGAGCGTTGCCCCGGAGGCGGTGGAAGCGGTCAGTGAGATATATTATCGTTTCGGTGCAAACGGCGTTTCGATCGAAGAGCCGATCGAGATAACGGCGGATGCCAATCTCTATTGGGATTATACGGATGAGAGCATGATCGATCGAAGCGTTGAAAGCAAGGTGATCGCCTATTATCCGTCTGTCGGAGAGGAGCCGGATGACAAAATCAAAAAAATACGGCAGGAGATCCGGGATCTGGAATCCTTCGGGATCCGTATCGGAAGCGGAGCGATCCGTGTTCGAACAGTCAAGCAGGAGGATTGGGAAAATTCCTGGAAGCAATATTTCAAACCGATCCGCGTAACGGATCGGATCGTAATCAAGCCGCAGTGGGAAGAATATTCACAGGGGCCGGATGAGCTGATGATACAGATCGACCCGGGCATGGCATTCGGGACAGGTAGTCACGAGACGACAAGCATGTGTCTGTCCGCGCTCGAAAGGTATGTACGGAAGGGGATTTCCGTTTTGGATGTCGGAACCGGAAGCGGGATATTATCCATTGCCGCGGCGCTTCTGGGCGCTGAGCGGATAACGGGAGTAGATCTCGATCCGGTTGCGGTTGAGGTGGCAAAAGAAAATGTAGCTTTGAATAAGGTCGATCATTCCATAGAAATTCTACATGGCGATCTAGTAGAACGCATCGACCGAAAATATGAGATCGTGGTCGCAAATATTATTGCGGAGGCCATTCTCATATTGTTGGAAAGCGGCGTGAAGAATTTCGTAAAAGACGACGGGCTGTTGATCTGTTCCGGCATCATACTCGAAAAAGAAGCGGCGGTCATTGAAAAATTGCAAGAGATCGGTTTCGAGATACAAGCGGTCGATCGCCGAGGCGAATGGGTCTGTATCGTTTCAAAGGAGAGCAATGGATAGATTTTTTGTTGATAAAATTGAAAAAAGCAAGGCCTACATCTTGTCCAAGGATGAAGTTGCCCACATTCACAAAACGCTGAGAATGAATGTCGGCGACGAAATCGAAATCTTTGACGGAAAGGGAAAAGCTTATTCCGGAGCGATCAGCAGCATCGCCAGGAATCAAATCGAAGTGGATCTCATCGAACCGATCGCATCGGGCGGCGAGCTCAATGTGGAGATCATTGTGTATCAAGGTATTCCGAAGGCGCAAAAGATGGATTGGATCGTTCAGAAGCTGACGGAGCTCGGGGTGGCGAAGGTCGTTCCGGTGAAATTTGAGCGCTGCGTCCGAACGATCGACGAAAAAGAAGAAAAACTGATCGGTCGATGGCAAAAAATTGCGATCGAAGCATGCAAGCAATCTAAACGCAGCTTTATTCCGGTCATCGAAAAACAAAAAAATTTATCGGAGCTGAAGCAGGAAATCGAACAAAACTGCCTGACATTGCTGTGCTTTGAAAATGAAGATCGGCTGAGTATAAAAAAATTTTTGAGACAGGATATGGACATCAAGCTTGAATCGAGAGCGAAAATCGGGCTCATCATCGGTCCGGAGGGAGGGTTTTCCGATTACGAGAAGGAATCTATGGAGAGCCTCGGGGCGATCTCCGTTTCGCTCGGAAATACGATTTTGAGAACAGAGACCGCATCCGTTGTAGGCGCGTCGATAATATGCTATGAGCTCGGATGGGAGATGTAATGCTATATAGAAGCTATTCGGAATATCTCCGAAAAAAATACAAAGAAAAGGTTTATAAGATCCCGATCAACTTGCCGGTCACCTGTCCGAACATCGACGGAGAAATCAGTGTGGACGGCTGCACTTTTTGTTCGGAGGTCGGAACCGGGTTTGAATGCTTGCCGAGTGAGCTGTCGATCTCGGAGCAACTGGAAAAAAATATCCGATACATCGGAGAAAAGTACAATGCGAAAAAGTACATCGCCTATTTTCAGAACTATACCAACACCTATATGCCCTTTGAGCTGTTCAAGAGCTGCATTATGCAAGCATTGCGTGAGGACATTGTCGGAATTGCGATTTCGACACGACCGGACTCGATCCATGACAGGCATCTGGAATTTCTGTCGAGAGTAAAGGAAACCTATCAGACCGATATCTCGATCGAGCTCGGACTGCAAACGGTAAATTATAAAGCCATGAATCTCTTGAATCGTGGACACACATTGGCGGAATTTATCGACGCGGTGAATCGAATCCGAAAGTATGATTTTGAGATCGTAGCGCATGTCATATTAAATTTGCCGTTTGATGATACGGAGGATGTGATCGAAACCGCAAAAATCATCTCCGCGCTGAATATCGACAGCGTAAAGATCCATAGCCTGTATATTGCGAAGAACACCAAAATGGCGACTCAATATCTCAATAAAGAATTTGATTTGGGCTGCGTAGAGGATTATGTCAAGCGCGTAGCCGTGTTCTTATCGTATCTCAAAGAATCCGTTATCGTGCAGCGTCTGGTTGCCCGAGCGCCGGAGGAAGAGACGATCTTCTGCAATTACGGGATTTCCTGGTGGAAGGTCAGGGATATGATCGAAGAATATATGCAGGAGCAACATATCAAGCAGGGGGTACACTGCGATTATCTGAACGGAAAAGCCGTCCGAAAGTTTTTTTGAAGCAAACGGCAGAGGGAATTATTTTTTGAATATCATAAAAAAAAATTGCACGCTCGGAGGCTATGCGCTCGAGGGTGCAATTTTTGTGTGAACGGGAAAAACGAATATCGACAACAGTCTATGCCGAATACTTTTGAAAGATGACATTGAGTGTATGCCAGCTGAGCGTGGCGCATTTTGTACGCGCCGGAAGCTTGGAGGTGGATTCCAGCAAATAGGCGTCGCCGAGCTCATCGATTTCTTCCTCCGTCAATGCCTCCTGACGGATCATTCGGAAGAAGATATCGATTTTCTTTTGAGCTTCTTCAACGGGCAGCCCCTTTACCAGCTCGATGAGCATGGCGGTGGAGGCGGTGGAGATGGCGCAGCCGCTCCCGATAAAGCTGATGTCTTCGACAAGTGCGTCCTTGATCTTGACAAGCAAGGTCAGGTCGTCTCCGCAGTTCGCATTGTGACCGCGTTCGGCAAAGTCCGGCGAGGGGATCTCTTTCATCAGATCCTTTCTTGCGCTGTACTCAAGGATTGTTTGCTGATACAGATTTTCTAAACTCATTTCAAAAATACCTCCTTTACTTTCTTCAAAGCGTCCGCCAACGCGTCGACATCCGTATGATCATTATACAAGCTGAAGCTTGCACGACAACAGGAAGGGATCCCCAGATGCTTCATAAGCGGCTGTGCGCAATGATGTCCCGAGCGTACCATGACGCCGTAGCTGTCCAAAATGTATGCGGTATCATGCGAGTGGATGCCGTGAACATTGAACGCGAGCACACCCACCTTGTCCACATGCTCATTATGATATAATTCGATCCCGCCCATGGAGCTTAGACGCTGTGTTGCATAAGAAAGCAGATCCTTTTCGTGCGCAGTGATATTTTCGTATCCGATGTCTTGTATAAAATCAAGCGCGCTGCCGAGACTGACGATCGAGCCGACATCTTTTGTTCCGGCCTCGAATCGGTGAGGGATCTCTGTGAAGGAGACGGATTGCTCCTCCACAAATTCGATCATATCGCCACCGAGCAGAAAAGGCGGCATGCTTTGCAGCAATTCTTTTTTGCCGTATAATATGCCGACACCCATCGACGCAAACATTTTGTGTCCGGAAAAGGCTAAAAAATCCACATCAAGCGCCGTTGCATCATGCGGGATATGGGCGATGGATTGCGCTGCGTCCAACAGGGTGATCGAGCCGTTTCTTTTGGCTGCGGAAATGATTTGTCGATAGGGCTGTATGACGCCGGTTGCGTTGACGACTGCCGATAATGCGACCAGCTTGGTGTTCTTATTCAATTTAGAGTAATAATCGTCCAAGTCAAGCTGTCCGCTCGGATCCAAATAAACATATTTCAGAACGGCACCCGTTTTTTCGGAAACCATTTGCCAAGGCACGATGTTCGCGTGATGATTTGAGACCGCAAGAAGGATCTCGTCTCCCTGCTTGAGAAAATTCAAGCCGTAACTGTAAGCAACCAGGTTGATGGACTCCGTCGTATTTTTCGTGAATAGGATTTCTTTATCCTCGGAAGCGTTGATGAATTTTTTTGCCTTGCTTCGTACCTCCTCTACAAGAGCGGAGGTGGTGACCGAGAGTCGATGGGAGCCTCTGCCCGGATTTCCATTTTGGTTTTGATAATAATCCTGAATGGCTTGAATAACGGATTGCGGCTTTTGTGAGGTGGCGCCGGTGTCCAAATAATGCATATTCGGTTGCTCGAAAATCGGAAATAACGCTCGATAACTCATAGTATTCTCCATGTATTAAGAAATTCGTTTGTTCAACTCGGCGATCAGACTGTCTCTTGTTTCTTCATGCTCGATATTATCCAGGATCGGGCGGAACGAAGATTCGACAATCACTTTTTTCGCCAGGCTTTCAGGAATGCCGCGGCTCATCAGATACATCAGCTGGTTCTCGTTGATTTTTCCGACCGAAGCATAGTGCTCGCCGATGACATCGTCTTCATCGCAAAACAAGGTCGGGATAGCGTGTGACTGAACCGTTTTATCCAAAAGGATATCAAAGCTGCCTTCTCTGCCGAACGAGCCCCTCGATCCTTTTTCAAAATAAATATTTCCTCTGAAGACCTTGGTCGCTTGATCCAAGACAGCTCCGTTTCCGTTGATCGTGCCTTCCGTCATTTTCCCGCGAAAGACTGCGGAATATGCCAAGTCGACTTTTCGATCCGAGTCCGCGACATAGGCGGGGAATGTCTGCATAGCAGAACGATAGCCGTTCAAATAGGCGATCGAGGCGGACAAATTGACCTTTGCACCGAATTCGGCATTATAATAGGAAATTTTTGCATGATCGGACAGATTAAAATCCGAAAAGTCATGGTTGCAGCTTTGAAGATTCAGATTCTGTACTCGGGACAGTTTCAAGGTTGCAGAATCCTGCGCGATGACTTTGAGAACGGAATTCTTGTAGACTTCGGAGTTGTCCGAGGTTTTATAGTTGATGATGATGCTTGCTTTTGAATTTTTTTGCGCTTCGATAATCACGAAATCCAAAAGCTGAGAATCCTTTTTGTCAAGTGTATATTCGATATAGATGGGCTCATCCACCTGAGCATCGGCTTTGATTTTCAAATAGAAGCCGGTGTTATACAGCGAATACACTTCATGAACATAATATTGTGCCGCTCCGAATCGGAATTCGTCAAAGTTGATAGAGGATAGTGTATCAAGAGCGGTTTCGATGCTATGAAACTCAACGCCCTCCTGATGAACATTTTCCATTCGGATGCTATTGAATTCGACCACATTTTTTGCGGAGAGATCCTGAAAATGGATTCGTTTCCAAAATGGCGGAGCGATGTTTTCGTATTTTTGATAGTAGTTTTTTCTGAAAGCGGAATGCTCCAGCTTTTTTATAATGTGATTTTCCATTAACCCACCGTTCCTTCCAATTCGATTCGAATAAGATTATTTAATTCGACAGCATATTCAAGGGGCAATTCTTTTGAGATCGGCTCAACGAATCCTTTGATTATCATCGCCTTTGCTTCCATCTCGCTGATTCCTCGGCTCATCAAATAGAAAATCGCTTCGTCGCTGATCCGACCGATCTTTGCTTCATGACCGATATCAATGTCATCCGTGTTCACCGTAATAATGGGAATGGTATCGGATTTTGAATGATTATCGAGCATCAGCGATTCGCAGTTTACATTGGATTTGCTTCCGTGCGCATTTTTTGTCGCCTGCAAGAGTCCGCGGTACATGGCGGTACCGCCGTTTTTTGAAATGGATTTGCTATGCACATTCGAGATCGTGTTCGGTGCGGCATGAATGACCTTGCATCCGGTATCCAAATATTGACCGGAGGAAGCAAAGGTGACACCGACAAAATCGGAAACGGCGCCTTCGCCGCGAAGGATACTCATCGGATAAAGCATCGTCGCTCGAGATCCGAACGATCCGGAAACCCATTCGATCGTTCCTTTTTCATCAACAATGGCGCGCTTGGTGTTGAGGTTATACATATTTCGCGACCAATTTTCGATCGTAGAGTATCTCAGCTTGGCGCCTTTTTTTACAAACAGCTCTACCGCTCCGGCGTGCAAGGAATTTTTCTGATATTTGGGAGCGGAGCAGCCTTCTATAAAATGCAGATCGGCGCCTTCTTCCACGATGATGATCGTGTGCTCGAACTGACCGGCCTCTTCGGCATTTAGCCGAAAATAAGATTGGATCGGCATCGGAACCTTGACGCCCTTCGGCACATAGACAAATGTTCCGCCGGACCATACCGCACCATGCAGAGCGGCAAATTTGTGATCCTCCGGCTTGATCAGCTTCATAAAATACTCTTTTACCAGATTCTCGTGATCGCGCAGGGCGGTTGCGATGTCGGTATTGATTACGCCCAGAGATTCAAGCTCTTTGTTTACGCTATGGTATACGACCTCCGAATCATATTGAGCGCCCACGCCGGACAGGGAGGTTTTTTCGGCTTGAGGAATACCCAGCCGCTCGAAAGAGTTTTTAATATATTCGGGAACATCATCCCAGCTATCGCTCATTCTCTGAGCATCCGGCTCCAAATAATATATGATCTCATCCATATTCAAGTCGGACAAGTCGGCTCCCCAGGTAGGCATCGGCTTTGAGTTGAATATTTTGAGCGCTCTGAGCCGATAGTCGAGCATCCATTCGGGCTCGTTTTTGTTTGCGGATATTTTTCGTATCGTTTCTTCGGTCAGCCCCTTGCCGGTGGAATATTTATGCCGCATTTTGTCCTTGATGTCGTACACGCCGCGCTCAATATCCGCAACATAAGTCTTTTTTCTTGTTTGTTCTCTATTTTCCATAGCTACTCCTCAACGACCTGCTCCTTAAATTCGGCTTCATATTCTTTTCGGAATAATTCGAAGCCGTTTTCCTGAATTTCTTTGGCGATCTCCACGCCGCCGCTTCGATAAATTTTTCCGTTGATCATGACATGAACATAATCCGGTTCGATATAATCGAGCACCTTGTCATAATGAGTGATGATCAAAAGCGCATTCTCATTCGATTTCAATTTTGCAACACCCTCAAAAACGATTTTTGTAGCATCCACATCCAAGCCGGAATCGGTCTCATCCAAAATAGCAAGCTTCGGCTCAAGAACGGATAATTGAAGGATCTCGTTTTTCTTCTTTTCGCCGCCGGAAAAGCCGACATTCAAATGTCTGCTCGCGTAGCTTTCGTCTATGCTCAGCAATTCCATTTTTTTTCGAAGCTCTTTATTAAAAGAGAGCACGGATTGTTTTTTGCCGGTAATGGATTCCTTTGCAGTTCGCAAAAAGTCCTCGACGCTCAGACCCGGGATCTCAAGGGGATATTGAAAGGACAAGAAAAGTCCTTTGCGAGCGCGTTCATCTACGGACATTTCGGTAATATCTTCGCCGTCAAAAAGAATTTCTCCGGAGTTTACTTCATAAATCGGATTGCCGATCAATGTACCGGCGAGTGTGGACTTCCCGGCACCGTTCGGGCCCATGATCACATGAACCTCGCCGGATTTTATTGAAAGGTCGACGCCTTTTAAAATTTCCTTTTCCTCAACATTTGTTCTCAAATTTTTGATTTCCAACAAACTCATACTTACCTCTCTGCTTTAATTCTGATTGAATCACTATGAATTGATCTTAAAAAATTTTGGCTTTCAAAATGGATGAAAGACAAAAACAAACACACGCTTCTTCAAAAATAATACCCAAACAGAAATACAATAATCATCAAACAAAATCGAAGCGTCATTTCCGGAATCAAAATGCAAGCTTGTTATTGAAAACAACTCCGCTCGGAAATCATCGCGGAGCTCATCATAATATGAACCGACTTCCAATCGGGGCGGATGAGCTTGATAATTCGGCGCGAGGAATCCGAAAAATTCCGCGATACAATATGAATACTATTCCTACAAGATTTGAGAAGTGATTGCTCTGCCAATTCGATCGTGATTAGAAGCAAAGAAAAGCCGAATTGAATCGCCATTGCGAAATTCCGATTCGGCTTTTCGGAAAGAAGAGAGAGCCGTTACCCGAAGGCTGTCATCCCATTTTCTTTACTTTTGACATCGACACCACGCATTCAACGGTATTACCAAAGACCCACAAAGCTCCAGACAGCTATATCAACGTATCTGTGGACTTTGGAAACAGCGTAGGTATGATACCACTTAATAGTATAGTTGAAAAAGCAGAGGCATACAAGCCAAAACAACGAATTACTTACAAGCTGATAAAGGAATATATCATTGAAAAATACAGCTTTAAGGTACACACAGCATACATTGCCGAGGTCAAGCGAGATTTAGGTTTACCCATGTACGATGCTCCTAATGCAGTAGAAACATTAAAACAGCCGAGAAAGCATCCCACTCCTATTCAAGTAGATGCTATCAAAGATGCTCTTACTTATTTTCAAGTAATATAGAAAACTAAATACAAATATGAAATTGCTCTTTACATTTTGTAAGGGGCATTTTTCATGCTCAAAATCGAAAGGAGGAACAAAGATTG
>JBGZCE010000078.1:0-19434 GCA_041845175.1 Filifactoraceae bacterium | reverse complement strand
TCAATATACATCTTTTTCTCCCTTTTTTACATTTTGTAAAGCCAGTATCGCGCCTAATTTTGAATGCTCATAGGTCAACCCGCCTTGAAAATATACCGTATAAGGCTCCCTGATCGGCGCATCGGCGCTCAATTCGATGGATGAGCCTTGAATAAAAGCCCCCGCCGCCATGATCACCTCCGATTCATAGCCCGGCATCGCCCACGGCTCCGGCACCACAAAGGAATCGACCGGCGCGGCTTGCTGTACGCCTCTGCAAAACGCGACGATCTCCTCTTCCGAATCGAACGCGATCGATTGGATAATATCACTTCTGTTTTCGTCAAATCGCGGATAAGTCTTATATCCGTACTCTTCAAAAAGCTTTGCGCAAAAGATGGCGCCTTTTTTTGCATTGGCCACGATCATCGGCGCAATAAAAAGCCCCTGCAGCAGGATCCTTGTCGTTCCGAAAACCGCTCCGCATTCCTTTCCGATTCCCGGCGCGGTCATTCGATCCGCAACCAGACTGATTAGATCGCTTTTCCCGACGATATAGCCGCCCGAAAGAGCCAGACCTCCTCCCGGATTTTTTATCAGCGAGCCCGCCATAATATCAGCGCCAACTTCAGTCGGTTCTCTTTCCTCCAGAAATTCTCCATAGCAATTATCGATCATCACAATACAATCCGGCGACAAACATTTTACGAACGAAATGATATCCTCCATATCGGAAATGCGCAAGGCTCTTCTCCGAAAATAGCCCTTTGAGCGTTGAATGTAGATCATTTTTCTTTTTGTAGACGATTCGATCACTTTCCGAATCCGATCCTTGTCAAAATCGCCGTTCTCAAGCAGCTCCACCTGAAAATATCCGACGCCTCGAGAAATGAGCGATTGATACGACGCTGTGATCCCGATCGTCTTATCCAAAGTATCGTAGGGCTTGCCCGATATGGCGATCAAATCGAATTCTTGCGTCAAAATTCCTTCCAGACAAAGCGCTAACGCATGCGTTCCGTTCGCGATGCTCGGTCTTACGATGGCGTCCTCGGTTCTGAAGATCAAAGAAAAGATTTCTTCCACCTTTTCTCTTCCGACATCGTTATAGGCGTAGCCGGTATTCCACGCAAAATGCGTATCGGAAAGTCTTGCACTCTGCATCGCCCGGATCACCTTGTAGCTGTTGAACTGCCGGATTTGACGAATTTCATCAAACAAAGGAGCCAGCTGTCTGTCGATCGATTCCGCTTTGCTCAAAATTTCTTCATCCAATCCGAAATTCCTGCTCATTTGCGTTACAAATCCCGACATCATCGGCAGTCTCCGAAGAATGCGCCAAACAGCCTGATGATGCTCTCATAGTCCTCAACTCCTCCGGTTTCTCTCTCCGAGTGCATTGCAAGGATCGGGTTTCCGATGTCGATCGTTCGGATCGGAAGTCCCGCCGCAACGATCGGCCCCAAAGAGGTTCCGCCTACTTCATTGGAATGATTGTAGAAGCGCTGGTAAGGTATTTTATTTTTGTCGGCCAACTGAATGAGATATGCTTCCGTTCCGGAATTTGTCGCATAGCGCATATTCGAGCTGTGCTTGATCACAAAGCCTTTGTTGATGATCGGTTGATTGGTCGGATCCGCTTTTTCCATAAAATTCGGATGTACCGAATGAGCCAAGTCGGCGGAAATCACAAAGGATTTCTCAAGCGCGATCATATACTGCTCCCGATCCATTCCCAATCCGATCGCGATGCGCTCCAGAATATTGGACAAAAACGCCGAATCCCCGCCGACGATTGTTTTGGAGCCGATCTCTTCATGATCCAGACAGGCGCACAGGGCAATCCCTTTTCCGTTCTCGGTCGCGATCAGGCCCTCGACGGAGGACATCACCATTGACAAATTATCCATCCTCGGCGCGAGAATAAATTGATCGTCCGCTCCGAATAAGCATGGCGGCTGAACATTATACAGATTCAGCTCATACGACAGAATATCTTTTTCGGCGATCCCTATTTCTTCAGCCAGCATCTGTGCAAGGGAGCTTTTTTCATCCGCCTCCTTGATCGCAGAAAGGATCGGCTTGAGATCCTTTTGCCTATCCACCTTCACACCGTTATTTACTTCCCGATTCATATGGATCGCTAAATTCGGAATTACACAGATCGGTTTTTTGAAATCGAACAGCTCTTCCGTGACCGTTCCGTTTTTTTCATACTGCACCACGCCGGCGATCGAAAGCGGCTTGTCAAACCATGTACTCAGGATCGGTCCGCCATAGACCTCCACATTCAATTGGTGGTAGCCCGCCGAACGGATATCCGGATACGATTTGATTTTTATGGAAGGCGAATCGGTATGCGAGGTGATGATCCGGAACGAATCCGCATCATATACTCTAAATGCGATTACCGCACCGTTTTTACGCAAAAAATATTTCCCTCCCTTTTCCAAACGGAAGGGTTCTTCGAAGCTCAGATGCTTAAAATCATTTTTTTGTAAATAATCGGACAGGTCTTTTGTGACATGGTACACCGATTTTCCTTCTTCAATAAATCGCAGCAAATTTTGGATCATATTATTTCCTCTCATTCTATTTTTTCAAATTTATCAAAGCTCTTGTCGATTTTTTTGATGCCGATGCCGACAAAAACGATCGTGTAGAAGTTGTCTGTCTGCGCTACGATCTTTCCTTTTCCGAAAACGGGATGGATGAGCTCCTCCCCAAGGGAAAACGAGTCGACTTTCTTCGGCTTGTCCGGAATTTTAGCCGTCATCTCTCTCCTTTGGCGATACTTGTCCAAAAGCGAATAGCCGTGATTGCGTTCCGCGGGATCGCGCGTGATCGTTCCTTCCAGCAGCTCCGTCGGAATGTCTTTGATAAATCTTGAAATCAACTGCGTGCTGTATTTCCCGAAGTGCGTTCTTCCCAAAGCATATGAGAGAAACAGTTCTTCTTTCGCCCGGGTCATTCCCACATAGCAAAGTCTTCTTTCCTCTTCCAGCTGACTGTCGTTCTGCAATGATCGCGAGGACGGAAATATTCCTTCCTCCATCCCGCAAATAAATACCGCGGGGAATTCCAAGCCCTTGGAGCTGTGCAGCGTCATCAGGGTGACGACATCATCGTTTTCTTCATATTCATCCACATCGCTGCTTAAAGCGACCGTCGATAAGAATGCCTCCAGGGTCGTGTCCTCGGAGCTCCTGATAAATTCTTCCGCAACGGATTTCAATTCCGCAATATTCTCCATCCTTGTCTGAAATTCGATCTCGCCGTCTTCCTGCAGCTCCTTTTCGTAATTTGAATTTACAATCACTCCGTCGATCAGCTGTGCAACGGAATAGAGCTCGCTCATTGATTTTAACGATCCGATCAGCGACAGAAAGGAGCGGATCGATTCCTTTGTTCGAGAGGACAGATCGATATTTTCAAAATCCGACAGCGCTTCAATCAGAGAACTTCCCGTTCGATTCGCATGAATTTCAATTTTTTCAACCGTTTTCAACCCGATATTCCGTTTGGGAACATTGATGATTCTTTTCAGAGAAATATCATCATGCGGATTGGAGATTAATCGTAAATACGCCATCACATCTTTGATCTCTTTTCGATCGTAGAATTTCAGTCCTCCGTAAATGTTGTACGGTATTTGCGCATTGATCAGCTCTTCCTCCAGCATTCGGGATTGTGCGTTGATGCGATATAATACGGCGATATCCTTGTATCGGTATTTTGCGGACAGCTTCTTGATTTCTTTGGAAAGATTTTTCGCTTCCATCCGGTCATCATTGGATCTCAATAAACGAACCTTTGAATTTCCGGCTTTCGTAGTCCATAATTTCTTCTCTTTTCGCTCTGAATTTTTTTCGATCACATGATTCGCGGCGGACAGGATATTCTGAGTGGAGCGATAATTCTGTTCCAGCTTCACGATGAATGCATCGGGATAATCCTTCGCGAAGTCGAGAATATTGCGTATGTCAGCGCCTCGCCAGCCGTAAATCGCCTGGTCGTCATCCCCGACAACGCAGATATTTCGGTATTTTTTTGCCAGCATATTGATGAGAATATACTGCGCATGATTCGTATCCTGATACTCATCAACCAGAATGAATTTGAATCGATCCTGATAAAAGCTCAATATCTCCGGATGTCGTTCGAACAAATTGATCGTCAGAAAAATCATATCATCAAAATCGACCGCATTGTTCTTCTTCAATCGCTCCTGATACAGCTTGTAGACCTTTGCGGCCGTTTTTGTTCGAATGTCATTTGCATATTCGCGTTCATACACGGACGGCGAGATCAATTCATCCTTGGCAGATGAAATGATCGCGGAAAAATAGGACGGCTTGGTGACCTCCGCATTGACATTCAGGGTCCGCATACAATCCTTGATCAGAGTTTGCTGGTCGTAATGGTCATAGATCCCGAAATCACGCGAATAGCCGAGCCGGTCGATATATATTCTGAGTATCTTCAGACAGATCGAATGGAATGTCCCGATCCACATATCCGTATGCGGCATACCTGTCAGCGCGTGGAGCCTCGTTTTCATTTCGTTCGCCGCTTTATTCGTAAAGGTCAGTGCCAGGATACTTGATGCCGGATTCCCTTGATTCAGGATATGAGCAATCCGATTGATTATTACTTTTGTTTTGCCCGAGCCGGCTCCCGCCAAAATCTGAAGCGGCCCTTCGATGTGCTCTACCGCTGATCGCTGCTGCTCATTAAGAAATTCCATCCTTCCTCCCATATCCAAAAAAAGGGACAGCTGCCCCTTTTATAATGAAAATACCAATTGTAATTCAAAGTCTCCATGCTTTTCCGCATTCGATTCGCTCACCGGAAGAACATTGACTTTCAGTCCTTTTGTCTCGCATGCTTTGACAAAAAACAAGGCGATTATTCCGCTGTCGACACTGTAATCTTTTCCTTTTGACTTATCAATAAACAATTTGCATTCGCTGTTATTGATCAAGAATGCCCAAGGCTGCTCATTTCCCCAGGACGGCGCCAATTTCGTTAAGTAGAATACCTCACTGAGCCCTAACTGCTCAAGCTCCTCCCAGCTGATCTCCTCCTTCCAGCTGTTTCGGTATACAAATTCCGCTATTCCTTTGCGATCGGACACCTTCCCGAGATTCTGCTTAAAGAATCCCGTATACTCGCTCCCGATTGCAATACATGCAAGCAATGTCTCATTGTTTTTTCTTGAAAACAGCTCCGTATAATTCACTCCGTCAACGGCGCTCACCCAGCAGGAGCCTATCCCCGAATTCCAAAATGCGAATCTCAGCCATTCGCCGGAATAGCCCGCGCTCATTTTGGACGGCAGATCGTTTTGTCCGAATATGAGCACATAGCTTGGCGCAGAAATAATTTTGCCGTGGTAACCGATCTTGCCGTCATATTTCTCAGCGAAGCCCTTTCCGTCTTCCACATATTCCATCACGAGCTCCGAGTCATTCAACTTTTGTTGTTGTGAGAGACTGTCGATGATCATGGATACCAGATCCGTATCCACTTTTTTCCCTTTGAATTCTCTCACGGATTTGATTTCTGTAATAATTTTTTCGTAGTTCATTTCTCCTCCTAAAACATAAGTCATCTTCGATTCCAACTTTATATCAAGCATAACTATTATAATGCTTTATACCGTTAATATCAAATTTTTTCTCTGCGATGCGAGCACTTTCGATCCGACGCAAAGCGGCGTTCCCCGCATAAAAGCCGTTCCCCCGTTATTCGTGCGGAAATCATCCGTACAGTTATTGTAGCGGATATTATAGTAGGTTAATATTGTTCTTCCTGCACAGATCGATCGTTTCTTCATCCCAAATCGAAACCTGCACCTCACCGATATGCGCCTTTTTCAAGAAAAACATACATATTCTCGATTGCCCGATCCCGCCGCCGACAGTGAACGGAACCTTTCCTTGCAATACGCTTTTTTGAAAATCCATTTCCAGCTTATGCTCCTGCTTGCGGGTTCGAATCTGCTTTACCAGAGATTCCGAATCGACTCGTATGCCCATCGACGAAAGCTCCAAAGCGATGTCCAATA
This sequence comes from Filifactoraceae bacterium, assembly GCA_041845175.1. Lineage (GTDB taxonomy): Bacteria > Bacillota > Clostridia > Peptostreptococcales > Filifactoraceae > JAUNKE01. The sequence continues at coordinate 13,385 of JBGZCE010000078.1, read as the reverse complement.
CATCATAATAAAACAGAATGTCTCCGTTTAATTCCCAATCGTCATAGTCCGCCGCTCTGCCGTCATGCATCTCTCCGTTTGAAAGAAGCTTGCCGATCTGCATGATAAATACCGCGCCGTGTTCCTTTGCGATCTCGTATTCTCTTTCCTTCGGCGTGAGATCCGGATACCGATCGAGCAATTCCTGCGAGGTTATGAAAAATATTTCTTTCGGAAGCTCGGTGGCTATTTGAGGAAATTCATAATTCAGCTTGTAGGAGGTGATCTTGAAAACCTCATAAATATCTCTGACGATCGACATCAGCGTCTGAACGGTTCGATCTTCTTCGAGGATGACTTTTTCCCAGTCCCACTGATCGACATAGATCGAATGGATATTATCCAGCTCCTCATCACGACGAACGGCATTCATATCCGTGTAGATCCCTTTTCCGACGCCCACGCCGTAATTGCCGAGCGCCATACGCTTCCATTTCGCTAAGGATTGCACGATCTCCACATGGTATCCGGTGTCCAGCATATCGAAGCCGACCGGCCTCTCGACACCATTGAGATCGTCATTCAGTCCGGTTGAGGTTTTTACAAAAAGAGGCGCCGAAACACGCGTCAGGTTCAGTTTTCTCGAGAGCTCCTTTTCAAATTTATCTTTCAAGACCTTGATGGCTACCTCCGTTTCCATCAAATCCAATCGGCTCGTATAATCCTTGGGAATAATCAATTTCTCTTTGTTCATATCAGTCTCCAGCCTTAAATAATACTTTCTTTATGCTTTGTCTTTCGATCCTGTGATCGTCGATCTCCAGCTTCAATAAAATGAGCTTCAGCTTTTCGATATCCTCTTCGGCAAAAAAATCAGGAACATATAGCAGCAGCTTTCGGACGCATCCGAAGCTTTGCATCGATCTCAGGTCGAGCTCAAACTCGTCGATCAGAACATCATTGCTCAAATATTTTCCGCTTCCGAGGCAGGTCGGACAAGGCTGAGCGATATTTTCGATCACGCTGCCGATCCTTCGCTCCGCGTTTAACTGCAATACGGCATTTTCCGTCAAAAAATAGGATCTTATCCTCCCTTTTGAATTATAACCATCCGCAAGATTTTTTTCTACAAAATCCGAGAATTTCTCGTAGGTTTTTTTATTCATCGAGATGAAATCGACAAGAATAAGTCCGTTGAGATGCAACAATTCGATCAGCTCCATGATTTTTTGAAAGGCGAGCGTATTGATCTCGAGGATCTTGTACTCTCGCAGTGCATCATTTTTGATATAGCCGGAGTTGACATCGATCATGGTCAATGCCTCCGGGTAATTGATCGTAAGTGAAAAGCCGTCCTGCTTGTATTCCATCGCGAGAAAGCGATCGAGCCGTATCCCGTTTCGCGCAAACAGGCTGTCCTCCTCAAGCATAAAGTCGATCTCCTTCGACGCGAGTTCTTTTTTCAGCTGCTTCAGAAAATCCTTCCGGTTGCAGATAATGCTCCCGACACGATATTTATTCACAAGCCGAGCGATCAGGTCGAGCTCGCTATTGGGATCGTAGTACAATCCGTCATCCCGTTTTTCAGGAAAGTCAATGATCCGCCGGAAGCTTTCGATCTCTTGAACGGCCTGTTCAAGATGCTCCAATGTCGCCTTGCTGCGCAGCAATATGCCGAAGTCCGTGTCGGGATAATATTCTTTCAATGCGTCGATCAGCTTTCGAGTATTTCGGTCTCCCTCATTTTTTTTGGATGCTTTGATCCCGCGCCCTTCTTTCAGAAGCACGACATATTCTCCTCCGATGCTGATATCCGAGCTCGCTTTGGGCTTTTTCGTTTTTTCTCTGCCGCGAACGATCTGCAACGGGATCTGCTCGCCCTGTTTCAGCACGCGCTTTGATTGCAGAAAAACTTCGTACTTCCCGACATCTGCTATTGCCGACTGCATAGCGGCGTTATATTGCCTGACCGTTCCGAAATAGATCTGCGCGATCCTCGGCTCATCATTTTGCGGAATGATCTCAAGATATCGCAACGCGCCTTTATTCTCTACCACGGCGAGCTTACAGAAGAGCTCCGTTTTTTCGATAAGCAGTCTATTGAACAACCGAAAGTTCCTTTCCGTCAAAATAATAATTTCGTTTTTTCAGCACTCGCGTCGACAGATATTCTCCGCTCGCCATCGAGTTGACGATGCTCAGCAGCTCATACGGTTTTAACGCGCCTTCCATCGAATTCAGCAAAATCGCATTGATCTTTCCGTTTGTCACGGATATTTCGGCAATGCGCCCCCTTACCTCCAGATCGGCTATTTTCCCTTTTTTGTTCTTTTTTTGAATCAGGATGCTTTCGGAGCTTCTTACCTTTTCGACTGCAATTTCCAAGTCAGCATCCGGATTTTGAAGGCTGATCTCGTACTCGCTGTGCGTCGACAAACGGGACATTCCTCCCAGCTTCGGGATAACCGTACATTCCGTAATTTCCAAGCCGCTTGGAAGTGAATCGTTCAGTCTGACGGCAAATTCCTTCGGCGATATTTCCTCGGCGATATCAATATCCACCAGCTCACACAAGCTCTCCACACCGATGCCGAGCGCCGGAGAAAAAGACAGCTTCGGATGCGGATGAAAGCCTTGGCTGTAATTTAAGCGGATCGATTCTCTGCGCAAGGCTCGAATAAAAATCCTCAGCAGATCCAGATGAGATATGAATGCGATCTCACCGATCTTGGAATACTTACATCTCATGATCATCCGCAAAGCCCCTCCCCGATGTTTTTGTTGATGCCGCAGCCCACGCAATACTGTCTGCAATCCACCGTTTCCTTTGCTTCCAAAGCATTCTTGAGCTCTCTTTTCAAAAAAGCTCTGCTCACACCGCAATCGAGATGCTCCCAAGGCAGCGGAGCGTCTTCATCGATCGCGACATTTGCCTCTGCAAACGGATCGATCCCGCATTTTTCGAAAGCGTCCAACCATGCCGAATAATTAAAATGCTCTCCCCAGCTGTCAAATTTGCAGCCGTTCAAAAAGGCCGCATAGATCACTTGCGAGAGCCGTCGATCTCCTCTTGCGATAACCGCCTCCAAAAAGCTCAGCTGATTGTCATGATAGCTGAATGTGATATTTTTGTGTCTGAGCTTCTCCTTCAAATACCTCTGCTTCTGCTCCATAACCTCCTGTGTATCCTGCGCCACCCATTGAAACGGTGTATTCGGTTTCGGAACGAAAACGGATGTGCTGATCGTCACATTAAAATTATTGATGCTTTTCATTCCGTTGACCTTCTTATAGACTTCGATAACGGAATGTGCCAAATCGACGATCCCGTCCAGATCCTCGTATGTTTCGGTCGGAAGTCCCGTCATAAAGTATAATTTCACATTACGCCAGCCGTTGCTGAATGCTTTGGTCGTCGCCTGTATCAAATCATCCTTCGTTACGCCCTTGTTGATCACATCGCGCAATCGCTGCGTTCCGGCCTCCGGCGCGAGCGTCAGCCCCGACCTTCTCACCGCTTGGATCTTTTCCGCCATATCGATCGAAAAATTGTCTACGCGAAGCGATGGTAACGAAAGGCTCAACATATCGCTCGCAAACTGATCGTTCAGCGTATCCAAAAGCAGCTCCAAATTCGAGTAATCGCTGCTGCTCAGCGAAGTCAACGACATTTCTTCATAGCCCGTCGATTTGACCAAAGCGCGCGCCGCTTCAACCAGCGTTTCCATACTTCGTTCTCTTACCGGACGATATACGATCCCCGCCTGACAAAATCGACAACCGCGCGTACATCCTCTGAAAAGCTCCAGCATCACTCTTGAATGTACGATATCGATATGAGGAACCATCATTTTCTTCAAGATAAAGGAATGATCCAGGTCCTTGATGATCCGCTTTTCGATTTTTTTCGGAACGCAATCGCAAATCGGTTCAATGCTTGCAAATTTACCGTCTTGATACGACACCTCATACAGCGACGGCACATACGCTCCTTTGATCGTTTTCGCCACCTTCAGCAGGAATTCTTTTCGAGTTCCCGCCCTTTCTCCCGACTTAAAAAAAACGCGATATAGCTCCATAAGCTCCGGCAGGGATTCTTCCCCTTCGCCGAGCAAAACGATGTCCGCAAAATCGGCAAGAGGCTCCGCATTGTATGCGCACGGCCCCCCGAAGATCACAAACGGCTCATTCTCCGCACGATCCTTCGAAAAAATACTGATCCCGCCCATATCCAGCATGTTCAGGATGTTGGTATAGGACATTTCATACTGTAAGGTGATACCGACAAAATCAAATTCATTCAGCGCCGTCTTGCTTTCCAAAGAAAACAGCTTCAAGTTATTTTTTCTGAGCAGGCTTTCCATATCGGCTCCCGGAGAAAAAACTCTTTCGCACCAGACATATTCCAGGCTGTTCAATGCGCCATGCAGAATGTGCAGTCCCAAGTGGCTCATCCCGATCTCGTACACATCCGGAAATCCGAAAACAAATCGAATATCCACCAAGGCGCGATCCTTATGGATCGAATTATACTCATTCCCCAAATATCGTCCGGGCTTTTCAACAGTTCTCAAGAACTCATTCAGTCTGTACATTCATCCTCCGTTTATCTGAAAATGCGCTGCTCCAAATATTGCAGATCCGCAAATTTCGGATCGTAGCTTTGCTTTTTGATCAAATAGTGATATATCTCACGCGCCTTTTCTTTTTTTCCGATATTATAATTGGATACCACGATCGCCGCATAAGCTCTGCTGTACGGAATTTTTGACTTTTTTAAGAAGGGCCATGCCTTGTCGAATGTTACGGCTGCCGTTTCAAATTTCTTCTGATAATATTGGTTTAATCCGATTTGAAAATGAATGTAGCTGTACTCTTCTTCCGTAAGATTGTCAAAGGTGTCCAATGCCTTTTGCAGCAAATTGATCGAATATCTTCTCGCCTTAAAAAAAGATACCGCATAATGCGCTTTCTTCATATAATCGCTCGGCGTTTCCGCTTTGATAAAAAACGCTTTATACAACGAGCGCGCCACCATCGCCGCACAGAAAGCAACAAATAGGATGGTGAACAGTTGATTAGAGTCCTTCATTTGTATTCTCCGTATTCACTATTTTAGGTAAATTTTTTATGGAATCAATCCCAAACTCTTTCAAAAACATCTCCGTTGTTCCGTACAAAATCGGTCTGCCGATCCGATCCAATCTTCCCTTTTCCTCGATCAAGCCGTATTCCGTCAAATTGGAAATAATCCCGTCCGACTTTACGCCTCGAATCTCGTCGATCTCAATCTTTGTGATCGGCTGTTTGTATGCAATGATGCTGATTACCTCAAGCGCGGCCTGGCTGAGCGTTTTCTTTTTTCTTTTGACGGTGATTTTTTCAACAAAAGGATTATTCTCTTTTTTGGATACCAGCTGATAAGTGTCTTGAATTTTTAAGAGAAACAATCCCGAAGACTCGCTTCGGTATTTTTCTCCGAGCCGATCGAGTGCATACCGCACTTCTTTGGCTGTCATCTCCGGGCACTCCTCCGAAATGACCCGAATGATATCCTTGCCCGAGATCGCCTCCGAGGCAACGAATAATATCGACTCAATGATTCCCAACAATCGCGGCTCTGTCATATCAGGTCCTTTCAATCAGAATGTTGTCAAAAATTTTGTATTGGCTCAGCGCGACTCTCTGCATCCTTGAAAGCTCCAATGCGCCAAGCAGGCTTGCGACAATATCGTCTTTGATTTTCCCGTCGACCATATTGTTGAAATAAATTTTATCCACGGAATCCAGCAAAAGCTCGATTTCCCGTATCTTTTCTTCGACCGACGCTTTTTTGAAGCTTACGACATTACTTCGGAGCGCTTTTTTCGACTGCTTTTCATAACGGGAATAGACCGAAAAAATGTCTATGACCGTAAAGGACGAAAAGTCGATCGTTTCCTCCACCAAGATTTCCGTACCTTTGTTTGTGTAATATACGGGAGTCTCTTCGTATTTTTCTTTCAGCATTTCCGAAAGCGATTTTATTTTTTTGTATTCATCCAGCAGCGCATACAGCTCCTGCCCCGGATCCTCTTCCTCCGGCAGATGATCGTTCAGATAAATGAAATACCTTGATTTGATCTCGATCAAAGTGCTTGCCGTATTGATGAAATCCGATGCGATCTCACATTCGGATCGAAAGTGCTCCTCCTGAATAATCGTCAGATACTGATCGATAATATTTTTAATGAATATCTCACGAATATCACATTTATTCGCCTTGACAAGCTCCAGCAGCAGATCGAGCGGCCCTTGGAATTGAATACTTTCTATGGAATACTTCATCACAAAAAAACACCGACAACCGAACTGATCAGCGACACGACCGCGCTCACCACGGGGTTGAGAATATAATCGATCAGATTGGTGATTATCAGGATCACCATCACAAAAAAACCGTACTGCTCATACTGATAATATTTGATCCTCCATTCGGTCGGAAGGAGTGAGGAGATCAGCTTTGCTCCGTCCAGCGGTGGAATCGGCAGCAAATTGAACGATGCAAAGGCTATATTGATCCAAACGATCCCCTCCATCACATCATAATATTCCTGATGGTGTATATATCCGGCAGTAAGGAATGCTATAAAAATGGTAACGATGGCAACCAAAATATTCATCGTCACTCCGGCAATGGCTACCAGGAAGCTGCCCAGCTTGGGATTTCTGTAATTATTTTCATTGACCGGAACGGGCTTTGCCCAACCGAAGCCGCCGATCAGAAGCATCGCCAACCCGATAGGATCCACATGGCTTATCGGATTCAGGGTCAACCTTCCCATCCGTGCAGCCGTATCGTCGCCCATGCGATAGGCGACAAAAGCATGTGCAAATTCATGAAATGACATTGCGATTACGATCCCGGGCAGCAATGTCAGCGTTTCCGAAAAAGACATCCGCTATACCTCTCTCTCGATAATAAATTTTTATACATCCATGATGATCGGAAGGATCATCGGATTTCGTTTCGTTTTTTCGAACAAAAATCGCTTCAGATCCTCGCGAATGATGTTCTTGATATAGGACCAATCCTTGATCTGATTCTGTTCGCTCCTTCTCAACCCTGCCGCTACGATCTCTTTTGCCGCTTCCATCAGATCCTCCGATTCACGCACATACACAAAGCCTCTTGAGATCAGGTCCGGTCCGGATACGACCGATCCGTCATCCTTGGACATCGAAAGCACCACGACGATCAAGCCGTCCTCCGAAAGATGCTTACGATCTCTCAGCACGATATTTCCTACATCACCCACGCCCAGGCCGTCGACAAGAATATTACCGGACGCAACCTTTCCGGTGATTGCCGCCGAATTTTTATCCAGTTCAAGCACCTGTCCGTTTGCAAGCTTGAAAATATTTTCTTCATTCATTCCCAATTCCATCGCCAAGCGGGAATGCTGCTCCAAGTGACGATATTCGCCATGGATCGGCATAAAAAATTTCGGCCTTACCAACGCGTGCATCATCTTGATCTCTTCTCTGAAGGCATGGCCCGACACATGAATATCGCTGATGCTTTCATAAATAACCTCAGCACCTCTTTCAAAAAGCTCGTTGATTACCTTTGAAACCATCTTTTCATTTCCGGGAATCGGATGAGAAGACATTACCACCACATCACCCTTTTTGATGGATATTTTTTTGTGCTCACCCGCCGCGATCCTCGAAAGGGCCGCCATGGATTCTCCCTGTGAGCCGGTCGTGATGATCAGCAGCTCATGATCTCCGTATTGGTTGATGTCATTTATATCCACAAGCATCCCGTTGGGAATGTCGATATAGCCCAAGCTATGTGCCAAGGTCGTCGCATTTTGCATCGAGCGTCCCGAAATGATCACCTTTCGACCCAATTTGTTTGCCGAATTAATAATCTGCTGCAAGCGATGAATATTGGACGAGAAGGTCGCAACAATGATCCTGCTCCCCCGTGCATCGGAGAAGATACTGTCAAACGCTTTTCCGACCACCTTCTCCGACGGCGAAAAGCCCGGTCGCTCCACATTGGTGCTCTCGCAAAGCATCAACAATACGCCCTTTTTCCCGATCTCTGCAATCTTCTGAAAATCCATTCGCTCTCCGTCGATCGGCGTATGGTCGATCTTGAAGTCGCCGGAATGGAAAATGGTGCCGGCAGAGGTATGGATCGCCAACGCGGACGCTTCCGGTATGCTGTGATTCACGCGAATAAACTCCACGATGAAGCCGCCGATCTTGATCGAATCGCCGATCGCCACCTCCATCAGCTGCGCGTCCAACAATTTATGCTCCTTCAATTTGTTTGCAATGAGCCCCAGCGTCAATTTCGAGCCGTATACCGGTATATTCAATTTCTTCAGAACATACGGGATCGCTCCGATGTGATCCTCATGCCCATGCGTCACGACCATCGCTTTTACATTTTCACGATTTTTGAGCAGGTACGATATGTCGGGTATCACGATATCGATCCCGAGCATATCGTCTTCGGGAAATCCCAGTCCGCCGTCAACGATGATGATCTCGTTTTTGTATTCGATCGCGGTCATATTTTTACCGACTTCTTGCATACCGCCTAAAGGTATGACTTTGATTTTAGCTGATTTTTTTGCCATCTTTCCTCCATATTTAAAACATCACCAGTATCTAAGATCAAGATAGCGGTGATGTATCATCTCAAATTAATTTGTTAGCGTCTCATAGGTCGCAACGACCATTTCGTATTCTTCGTCATCGTCGATCGCCTCCAAGACCATTTCACCATTTTCGTCTTCTTCTACTCTGAATATATAGGCTTCTTCGTCATCCTCGTCCAGCGGAGCCAAGATGGAGTACATCGTTCCGTTTGCCTCCAAGGACATCACCAATTCAAACTCCACCTCGTTCCCGTCTTCATCCAGGAGAACGATGACCTCATCAAAATTTTCAAATGTATTCATCACATCACTTCCTCATACTTCCCAAATAATTATCCAAAATCACCGTTGCGGCGATCGTATCGATGATCTCTTTCCGATCCGTCTGCTTAATGTTGTTCGACAGCATAATGTCTCTCGCCGTTTTTGTAGACAATCGCTCATCCCAAAATACGACCTCGACATTCGTTCGTTCCTTCAGTCCCTCGGCAAAGGCGATCGTTTTGTCAGCCTGAAAGCCGACGGAGCCGTCCATATTTTTCGGCAAGCCGATCACCACTTTGTCCACGGAATGCTTTTCGAGCAAAAGAAGAATCTCCTCGTAGTCCTTTACGATCCCTTTTCGCTTTACGGTATAGAGGGGATGCGCAAACATCCCCAGCTCATCACTGATTGCGACTCCGATCCTTTTGTTCCCGACATCTAATGCAATGATCTTCATGTTATCTGTTCTCGATATAGCTTTTCAAAATTTCTTCCAACAGCTCATCTCTTTCAAAGCGGCGAATCAAGCTTCTCGCATTATTGTGACTTGTGATATAGCTCGGGTCGCCCGAAAGAAAATAGCCTACCAGCTGATTGATCGGATTATACCCTTTTTCTTCCAGGGCATCGTATACTTTTTTCATAATGTCCTTCTCAGACTCGGTATTTTCCTTCTGCGCCTGAAAAGTCATCGTATATTCCAGTTTGCTCATTCCGAACCTCTTTCTTTAGCCCAGCATTTCTTCGATTATTTTGCGCCCCTCCCTGAGCGACTTGCCCAGCTTTTCGATATCCTTGGCGCCGGCTTGTGCAAACGAAGGCTTTCCGCCTCCGCCTCCGCCCGCGATCGAAGAAACGCTTTTAATAATATTCCCGGCATGGATCCCGCGATCCACCGCCTGTTTTCCCGCTGCACAGACATAACCCAATTTTTCTTCGTGCTCGCTTCCGAGAAGAACCACCGCCGTCATGTCCCGATCAATGATCCCTTGTGCGATGTTCCTCAATGCGTCGACGGATGCGTCGGAAATTTGCTCCACGACGATTTTGACTCCATTACGCTCGACTGCATTGTCCAATGATTTTACGGCATCCTGAACGGATTGCTCAAGCTTCAGCTTTTCAATTTCTTTTCTTGAAGCTCTCAGCTCTTTGACAAGCTGTTCCGCCCTTGCTTCAAGTGAATTTTGACTACTCTTTAGTATATCAGCTATTGTATTTATTTTCAATTCTTTTTCATTCAAAAGCTTCAACACATTTCTTCCGGTCGTCGCTTCGATCCTTCGAACACCGGATGCAACGCTTGATTCCGAAAGGATTTTGAACATCATGATTTCGGATGTGTTTTTCACATGCGTCCCGCCGCAAAGCTCGATCGAAAAATCGCCCATGCCGACCACGCGAACCACTTCTCCGTATTTTTCGTCAAATTGAGCTGCCGCTCCCAACTTTTTGGCATCCGCCAGCTTCATATGTTGAACCGTAACAGGCGTTGCGGCAAAGATCTCATCGTTGACGATTTTTTCAACCGCCTCCAGCTCGGAAGCGGTCATGCCCTCAAAGTGACTGAAGTCAAATCGGAGCCGCGCATCGTCAACATAAGAGCCCGCTTGTGCGACATGAGCTCCGAGCACCATTTTCAGCGCTTTGTGAAGCAGGTGAGTCGCGCTGTGATTTTTCATAATATCTTTTCGGACGGACGGATCCACCGCTGCCGAGACTTCATCTTTTAGCTTTAATTCACCTTCTTTGACTTCAACGGAGTGCACGGATATCCCCGAAGATGATTTTTTCGTATCCAAAACCTCGGCACAAAAGCTTTGCCCCGTGATCCTGCCGACATCGCCGACCTGTCCTCCGCCTTCGCCGTAGAACGGTGATCTGTCGAGGATCACGATCGCCTTTTCTCCGGCTCGGACACAGTCTGCCGAATCGCCGTCTTTGGAAATATAAATGATGGTTGATCGTTCCTCCGTACGCTCATAGCCGACGAATTCCGAATGAAGATCGGTCGGGATGAGCTCGCCCGATGCTTTTTTCCAGCCCTCCGAATCGCTTGCGCTGCGAGCGCGTCTTGCCGTCTCCTTCTGCTCCTCCATAAGCGCTTCAAATTCTTTGACATTCAAACTCTTTCCGCTTTCCTCCAGGATCTCCAGCGTAATCTCGAGCGGGAAGCCGAAAGTGTCATACAGTTTGAAGGCATCCTCTGCCGGAAGGATCGTTTCTCCCTTTTTCTCCATCTCTTCGATCCGAAGCTCCAGGATCGAAATTCCCTGATCGATGGTTTCTTGGAATTTTCCTTCTTCGATCAAAATCAGCTTGTAGATATAATCTTCTTTTTCAAGCAGCTGAGGATATGCTTCCGCATATTCTTCGATCACTACCTTTGCGACCGAGCTGATGAATTCGGATCCGATCCCCAGCAATTTACCATGTCTTGCCGCACGGCGAAGCAGCCTTCTCAAAATATAGCCTCTGCCTTCGTTGGAAGGGATCACGCCGTCGCAAAGCAAAAAGGTCGTCGCTCGGACATGATCGGATATGATCCGAATGGAAATATCGGATTTTGTAGAGTCGCCGTAATTGATCCCGGATAGCTCGCTCACCTTTTCCCGAATCCTTACAAAGGTGTCGATATCAAAAATGCTGTCCACATTTTGCATGATGCAGGCGATCCTTTCAAGCCCCATCCCCGTATCGATGTTCGGAAATTCCAGCAAATTATAATTTCCTTCCGCATCTTTGTCGAATTGCGTAAATACCAAATTCCAAAACTCCAGGAATCGGTCGCAGTCACAGCCCGGCTTGCAATCCGGATTGTCGCACGGAAATGAAGTTCCGCGGTCGATATAAATTTCGGAGCATGGACCCGATGGTCCTGTCCCCGTTCCGATCTCCCAAAAATTGTCGTCCTTGCCTAATTTTACGATCCGGTCGCGCGGCACGCCTTGATTCTTTGCCCATATCTCAAGCGCTTCATCATCTTCCTCATACACGGTGACCCACAGCTTGTCTTTCTCCAGCTTCAGATGATTCGTGACAAAATCCCAAGCCCATTTGATCGCGTCCTCCTTGAAATAATCGCCGAACGAAAAGTTGCCGAGCATTTCAAAAAATGTGGCGTGGCGAGCCGTCTTTCCGACATTTTCAATATCATTCGTCCGAATACATTTTTGGCAGGTGACCATACGCTTGCTCGGCGGCGTATCGATCCCCAAAAAATAATTTTTCAGCGGAACCATCCCCGCATTGATCAGCAGCAGGCTGTCGTCATTGATCGGCACGAGCGGATAGCTCTCCTGAAGATAATGCCCGTTTGCAACAAAAAAATCCAAAAATGCTTTTCTGATCTCTTTTACTTTCATTTCAACCTTCTCCTTAACCTATTTGCGCTTATTTTTATGATAAACAAAAAAGCCCCATGAGAAATCTCTCATAAGGGCGAAAAATCGCGGTACCACCTTATTTGTTCGTAAGAACCACTCAAATGACTATATCGCGTCACCGCTCTCCATTACAAGAGATACTCCGAGGGAGCTTCATTTATCGTTCGGAGCTCTCACCGTTTCCCCGTCGCTGCATTGACAAACTACTTATCCTCTTCATCGTCTACATTATTATAATCGATATTCGCTTTTGAATCAATCTTATTCTTCATCCTCTTCATGGTCGTGATGATGATCGTGGTCGGTGTCAAATTCAACATCGGTCAAGCCGCTGATATGGATGTCGTTTTTGAGCGCGTAATCTCGGATCGCCATTCGGATCGCTTGCTCCGCCAGCACGGAGCAGTGCATCTTTACAGGCGGAAGTCCGCCCAGCGCCTCCGCTACCTCTTTGTTGGTGAGACGAAGCGCCTCCTCGATCGTCTTTCCCTTTACGAGCTCCGTCGTCATGCTTGAGCTCGCGATCGCCGATCCGCAGCCGAAGGTTTTGAATTTTATATCCTTGATGACATCGCCCTCGATATCCAGATAAATCTTCATAATGTCGCCGCATTTCGGATTTCCGACTTCTCCGACTCCCGACGCATTTTCAATTTCTCCGACATTTCTCGGATTGGTAAAATGATCCATAACCTCTTTTGTATATCCGTAATTCGACATATTCTCCTCCGTTTTATTCCCGTTCTCTTCGGATAGGCTCATCAATTCCTGCTCTCATACGGATGTTCACATTGAGAGCTGTATCGAAATCGAAAATTTTTTCGAATCCATCCGCTATCCGATTTTCAAAATACAATTCATTATACCAAAAGATATTTGAAAATACCATTCTTTATAAATTTCTTTTTATACTTTTTGAAAATCTGTACGAAATGAGAAAAATGCCGTGTGAAAATCGTTTGTGGCAACACGATTTTTTTTGATTACGGTGAAAAGTCCGCCGGAAATCGCGGCGGAAAATCCCCAAAGCCGAATCAAGGATTGCAAAGAAAAGTATCCCGATAATTCTCTCTGCACGCAAGCCGACGAGAGTCGAAGT
>JBGZCE010000077.1:0-5105 GCA_041845175.1 Filifactoraceae bacterium | reverse complement strand
TCATACGGCGATCGCGGCGAAAGATGGATTTTGTTTGCAACTATAAAATGAAGGAGCTTGATATGAAAAAAATCAGAATGTTTACGGCATCGTGGTGCCCGCACTGCGTTCGTGCGAAGGAATGGCTGGAGCTTTTGCAAAAAGAGAGAGAGGATTATCGAGGACTCGAGATCGAGATGATCGATATCGACACACAGCAGGAAAAGCTGACGGATGTGGATTTTTATTATGTGCCGACCTTCTATGTCGACGCGGAAAAAGCATTTGAAGGCGTGCCGACCGAGGAGGCGATCCGCGGGGTTTTGGACTCGGCGCTGTAACCCGAAGCAGGCGGGCGCAATCGTCCGCAAAAGGAGGAAAGAATGAAAAAGCTATATGTCAAGCAAAAGGTATTCAAGCTGACGGATCATTATCCCGTGTTTGACGACGCGCAGGAGCCGGTCTATCAGGTGGACGAGGAGTTCAAGATCATCGGCAAGACCGTGCATGTATCGGACAAAGACGGTCGGACCGCGTTTGTGATCGAGCGCGAGCTGTTTACTCTGCTTCCGCGCTTCGTCATCCGCTTTGCAAACGGAGAGGAACTGACGCTGCAGAGCCGGTTTACCTTGTTTCACAAAAAGATCGATGTGCTCCCCGATGAGGAGGATATCCGGCTCGAGGGCAGCTTTTTCGATTACAGCTTCAAGATATACAGGAGAGACGAGCAGATCGGCGAGATCGAGCGTGCGTTTTTGGCATGGGGCGACAGCTTCGAGATCACTGTGTATGACGAGCAGTATCAGGCGCTGGTCGTGGCGATGATGATCGCGGTGGACGCGCTGATCGATGCCGATCAGAAAAATTAGCTCGGCAGGTAAAGCACAAAAAATCGCCGATCCCGCAAAAAATAATGTCGCATCTCCAAAATGATGATATAATAAAGCGAAGAGCAAATTGTTCATGCCGTGAACAATTTTGTTTTATCAGCATTTTGAAAACGGAGAGGTTTGATATGAAAAAGGGTTTTGACCACGAGCGGTATTTGGAGGAGCAGTCACAGTATATTTTGGAGCGCGTCAACAATTTTGACAAGCTGTATCTGGAGTTTGGCGGAAAATTGTTCTACGATATGCACGCCAAACGGGTGCTGCCCGGCTTTGATGAAAATGCGAAGATCAAGCTTCTCAGAAAACTGAAGGACAATGTGGAGGTGATCATCTGCCTGTATGCGGGAGATATCGAGCGAAACAAGATCCGAGGAGATTTCGGGATCACCTACGACATGGATGTGCTTCGGCTGATCGACGATCTGCGCGCCAGTCGGCTGGCGGTCAATTCCGTCGTCATCACCAGGTACAACAATCAGCCGTCGGCGACGATGTTTATGAAAAAGCTCGAGCGCCGCAACATCAAGGTATATATCCATCGCGCGACCAAGGGCTACCCGACCGATGTCGATACCATCGTCAGCGAAGAGGGCTACGGACAAAATCCGTATATCGAAACGACAAAAAAAATCGTGGTCGTGACCGCACCCGGTCCCGGCAGCGGCAAGCTGTCCACCTGCCTGAGCCAGCTGTATCACGAAAACAAATTGGGGCGAGCGGTCGGGTACTCGAAGTTCGAGACCTTCCCGGTATGGAATGTGCCGCTCAAGCACCCGCTCAATATCGCATACGAGGCGGCGACCGTCGACCTCAAGGATGTCAATATGATCGACTCCTTTCATCTGGAGGCATACGGCATTCAGGCGGTCAATTACAACCGCGACATTGAAGCATTTCCCGTACTCAAACGGATTATCGAGAAGATCACCGGCAAGGAATCCATGTTCAAATCGCCGACCGATATGGGCGTCAATCGGATCGGCTACGGCATCATCGACGATGAGGTGGTGCGCCGCGCTTCGGAGCAGGAGATCATTCGCCGCTATTTCAAAACCGCCTGCGATTACAAAATGGGCTATGTCGATATCGAAACGGCGGATCGCGCCAAGCTGATCATGGAGGAGCTCAACCTCAAGGAGACCGACCGCGCATCGGTGCAGCCGGCGCGCGACAAGCAGGCGAAGCATATCCGACTGAAGGATCTGTCCTATCCGGCGGTCGCCATCGAGCTGAAGGACGGCGCGATCATCACCGGCCGAAAAACCGATCTGATGGACGCGACGGCGGCGGCGGTGCTGAACGCGATCAAGCATTTTGCAAAGCTGGATGACAGCCTGCACATGATTTCGCCGTCGATCCTCGAGCCGATCATGAAAATGAAAAGTGAATCGCTCAATATGGGGAAAAATGCGCTCTTGACCACGGAGGAGGTGCTGATCGCGCTCGCGATCTCGGCAACGACCAATCCGGTGGCGATGAAGGCGCTCGAAAAGCTCGGCGATCTGAAGAACACCAAAGCGCATTCGACGACGATCCTGAGTAAAAGCGACGAGCAGGCGTATGCCAAGCTCGGCATCGACATCACTTGCGACCCGCTTTTCCCGACGGAAAATCTGTATTACAATTAGGCATGGCTTTCAGAAGGCCCGGTAAGCCGAAATGAAAAAAGTATTCAAGAAATCGTTGCCGGGATTATTGAAAAGAAAACCTGCAAAAAGCCTGGAACAAACCAACAAGATAAAAGAATAAAAGATATAAAGAATAAAAGATATAAAGAATAAAAGATATAAAGAATAAAAGATAAAAGAATGATAAACCGCCTGTTCGGAAAGAAATTTTCAACAGAATTACGCGCTCCGGTAAGGAGCTGAAAGAATTGGAGGGGTTATGAAGAAAAAATGGATAGGGATCGCACTGATTTCGGCACTTTTGTTGGTCGGCTGCGGTCAGGATACGGCAGAGCAGACAACGCCCGCGCCGACGGAGCCGGAAACCGTGACGGAGGTCGAAAATACGACGGAGCCTGCGGTCGTCGAGGAGGAAAAGACATGGCTTTTCACCAGCGAGGAGGGCGATTTTACCGTGGAGATACCGATACGCTTTTTGCTGATCGAAACGCAGGAGATCAACGACAGCGAGTCCATCACGAGCGGCTACATCTACAAATTCAGAGCCGAGTCCGAAACGCTGGAGATCAGTGATCTGTCCTTTCCGGGCGTAACGGTCGATCAGTCCTTGATCGAAGAGGAGATCGAAATGGCGCCGGGCATGGAGGTGCTCCGAATGGATGAGGTAACGAGTGAAAAGGCAGGCACCTTCTACGGTGTGCTGGCAAACGACACCTCGACCGGACGGTACATTTTTTACCACAGGATCCAAAAGGATGATCGGATCATCAGCTTTATGCAGATGAGACCTGTACCGTACGATCTTGATGAAGAAGCCGAAAACAAAATGATGCTGCACAGCCTGACCTATACGGATTGAGTAAGAGGACAGTGAGCACCGCAAGGCGCACACTGTCTTTTTTGTGCGCAGAAGCGTGCCCGGATCTGCAAAAATATCGCGCGTCCGTTTTGCCGTGTGCACTGCCGAGCGAATGGAGGAGCTTTTGCCGGCGAGCCGTATCGAAAAAAATTTGCGAGCAGAATTTTCCGTGGTGAAGATCGTTCTGCGCAAAAAATTTTTTTCAAGCGCCTGCGTTTTTTTCGGACACCGAAGAATAAAACCGAACATTCGAGAATTTTTGAAAAACGATTGTGCGGACAAATAAGAGCCGGCGGGAATGTTTCACTTCGTCCGCTCGCGCGGAGTTTGAAAATATAATCAAAGATTTAAAAAACGCGGGACAAAAATCGCTGCGATCGAGGAACGGCAACCGCTTGTTGATTGAAAGCCTGTCGGATGATATAATAGTATCAGTATCATGGAAGGGTCTTTTTTATTATTTTGGAGGGAACATGAAGAGGATTATCGTGCTGGGAGCCGGCTATGGTGGAGTATTGACGGCGAAAAAACTGGCAAAAAAATTCAGGAAAAACAGCGAGGTGTCGATCAGAATCATCGACAGGCATCCGTATCACACCATGCTGACCGAGCTGCACGAGGTGGCGGCGGATCGCGTGGACGAGGATTCGATCAAGATGAATCTGAGCGGGATCTTTGCGGAGCGAAATGTCGAGGTCGTGCTCGATCATATCACGGAGCTTGATTTTGAAAACAAAAGGCTGATCGGGCAGGTCGGCGTTTACGAATATGATTATCTGGTGCTGGCGGCAGGCTCCAAGCCGACCTACTTCGGCATCGAGGGCGCAAAGGAGAACAGCTTTCCGCTGTGGTCGTTCGAGGACGCGATTGCGCTGCGCGAGCATATTCAGGCGAAGTTTCGCCATGCCGCGCTTGAGACCGATCCCGAAAAAAAGCGGCGAATGCTGTCGTTTTATGTCGTGGGCGCGGGCTTTACCGGCGTGGAGATGATCGGCGAGCTGGCGGAATACGCTCCGTTTTTGTGCAAAAAGTTTGAGATCGATCCGAAGGATGTGACGCTGGTGGATGTGGATATGCTGCCGCGCGCCGTGCCGATCCTGCCGGAGAAGCTGTCCGCAAAGGTGGAGAGACGGCTTGAAAAAATGGGCGTGACGCTCAAGCTCGGTGTCGGCGTGGTCGGTATCGAAAAGAATCATATCAAGGTGAAGGAGCAGGACGAGATCGTCAGCTATCCGACCGATACGGTCATTTGGGCGGCGGGCATCGAGGGCGCCGACATCACGAATGAAGCGGCAAAATCGCTCCGATCCAAGGGCAGAGGAAGGATCGAGGTCGATCCGTATCTGCGCTCGATCGACGACGAAAATGTTTTTGTTGTCGGGGATAATATGTTTTTCATTCCGGAGGGCGCGGAGCTTCCGGTGCCGCAAATGGTCGAGAACTGCGAGCATTCGGCATCGACTGCGGCAAAAAATATCGCCGCGGCGATCAGCGGACAGGGCAGGATGGAGGCGTATGCGCCGAAATTCCACGGCGTTATGGTGTCCGTCGGCGGAAGATATGCGGTGGCAAGAGGCGGTCTGCCGAATGCCATGGTTAATTTGCCGAGCTTCTTCGCGATGATCGCCAAGCATTTTATCAATATCGTCTATTTTTTACAGGTCATGGGCTGGACCAAAATTTTCAGCTATCTGAAGCATGAATTTTTTACGATCCGAAATCGACGCTCGATCCTCGGCGGGCATTTTT
>JBGZCE010000076.1:0-13791 GCA_041845175.1 Filifactoraceae bacterium | reverse complement strand
TACAATCGGATTAGAATATACACTTCAAATCCGGACGGTCTTCCTCCGGCAGCATACCGAAGGCTGATGGAGAAAAATAAGTTAATGGCTGCCTAGAATAATTTTGTGGGTTTACTGACTGCACAATTATTGACAATTCCAGCTCAAAAAGAATTTCATCACACAAAATGTAGTCGTACAACATCAAGCATCAGCTGACCCATACGGATTCTCTTCAAAGCGCATCACACAAAATGTAGCCGTACACCTCGCGCGCAGATCATCCGACACGCTCTACGCGCTCGGCGGCTCGATCCGCAAATCCTCGCGACGCAAAAATCCCCCACGATCCCCGGATCGCCGCCTTGCCCGCCAAACGCTCGCTCGATATGTTGGTGTGCGATGGCGCGGCACAATGTAATGACGCAGCTCGACTCGCTCGATCACTCGATCGCCGCCTTGCTCGGCAATCGCTCGCTCGATGGGGTAGCCCGGTGTACCGCGGCGCAGTCGGGTAGCGACGACTCCGCGCGCGGACTGCAACGCTCGGTGACTCGATTCGGTTCAGTGATGTACGGCGGCGTACCAAGTTCAACATTTTATTTCACAAAATATCAAGATACTGTATTGAATGTGTATTTTTTGTGGTATAATGTGTTCAAAACAGTAACAGACACCACGGCGCGAACACCATTGCAAACAGCACCACGCTCCGCGGCATTTTTGTCTGTGCAAATGCGCGGCGCTTCATAGCGTGCGATCGCGCTATGTTCAATGCGCTTTTTGCCGATCTTCTCTGTGCAAATACACACGCGAAGCAAACTCGCCTGCCTCTCGATTCGGCTCGATGCTCGGCGGGCAGCTGAATTTTTGGGACTCTTTCCACAATATTTTCTAAGCCGATCTTCGGTTCGGAATAGCCGAAAAAAATTTTTTGTTCCATTGTTTTGCTCGACGAAAGATGAGCATAAAAGTTATTTTTTGAAGGGGGATGTATTTATGAATACGACCACAAAGAGGCTCCGGATCGTGAGCCTGCTCTTATCAGCACTGCTGATTGCTAATTTGCTTTTGCCGGCAGGAATCTCCTACGCGGCAGAATATGGTATTGAAAAAGTTGAAGAGCTTGAGCTTAATGTTCAGCAAGGCAATGATGTTATTCCTATCGGAGGGACAATTCAGGCACAATCTCCAATTAAGGTGACGGCAAAATTCAAGCTTCCACTAAAAACTGCCGGAGGAGTTGAATATGGTGATTCACTAAAGCTCATTCTCAGCGATCATTTTAGATTAAAGGGCAGTTATCCCAATAAACCGATGATCTATACTCATCCTGATGATGGTGCTATTACTGTAGGAACACTGACTTTAACCAACGAAAACGACAAAGCGGTAGCTGTCATCAACATTGACGGAAATGAAACGGCAATCAATCAAACCTATGATTATGCCGTCCTGGAATTCAGCTTGGATGAATTGGAATACAATGGTGGCAACGGAGACGCACTTGTAGATGTGAAGATTCTTGAAAAAGCGTATAAAGTCCAACCGCTGCCATCAGAGTATCAGTATCCTATGAGCAAAACGGGCGAATTGGTTGGCTCAAAGATCGATAGCAAACAAATCCAGTGGACTGTAAAAGTCAATGTGCAAAAAAATGGTAATGATTTCGATTTTGCTGGCTATATTTTCAGTGATTTCTTGGGAGTAAGCTCCGAAAATCCTGATCGTATCGGAACTTATGTTCCCGGAACATTCAAAGTCGGCAATGCTGAACCTGCCGGAACTCTGGATGTCACTAATCCTGATTATATCAAATATACTTTCCCTGCGGGTAGCATCGGAGAACAGACCATTACTTTCGTTACCGAGATTCCTGATACAATGTTTTACCATCAAAAGCAGCAGAGCATTACAAACAAAGCGGAACTCTATAAACCGAATGATCAAACTCCTGTTAAAGAAGTTACTGCTTCTCCCGTTACCTTTTTCCCGAACTGGATATTCAAATCCGGAAAGGATGCGGCTGCCGATTTGCCGGAATACAACAACCAAGATCGTACATTGAAATGGGAAATCATCGTAAATCAAATGAATAAGGAATTGACCAATGTGGTCATTACCGATGAGTTGGGTCAATCAAAAGAGCCATTGGCAGACGGAAGTTACGGTACACAAACCTTTAAAGAAGCCTATTGGGAATACTGGGATGGAACAACCGCTACAAATAAGACCGTTTTTAATCCGATTCCTGCAAACGGAGAATTTGCAATCGGAAATATTGACAAACAAATTCGTTTGACCATTATCACTACAGTCACCGACGAAGGCGGAGTAACCTTAAAGCCCACTGTATACCTCAATAATGTCACCTTGAAGCATGATGCAACACCCGGATTGATACTTAAAAATATTGAAGCAAGTATCGGTTTTAACGGGATAGGCAAAGAAGGAAAGCGGGTATATGCTGAATCCGAAGGTGTTGCATGGTATACCGATGAATTTGAGTGGACGATTACCGTTAAAGAAAAGAAACAAAACATTGATACTCTGAAGGCTTATGACCTATTGGTATACGACAGTACAGCATTGGATTTGAATGCCATTAGCGGATTGCCGAATAATTTTGATAAAACATCTTTTAAACCGGAGCATCAATCGTTGGGACAAAAATATGTAGCAAGGTCTTTCAATCCAGGCACTACTTCCGTCAGCATAAGTGAGCATGAGTTGCTGCAAAATGGAAAACCTGTCGGAATGTTACTTGAATTTACAAATTTCACTAAGGGTGCCTCATCCGAATCGGTCACCTTCAGAACAAAGGTCGTCGGTTCCAAGCAAATTAAAAATGCCGTGAATGACATCACTGAAGCTGACTTGAAAGCTAAACCGGAAACTATCATAAGGAATCCGGTCAGCAATACGGCTGTTTTGGTTAAAGTAACCGGAACGACCGAAAAGATCGCGACCCAGTCAACAAAGAGCTTACCTTTTACCAATCAAACGATTTATAAAGATGCAATGACTCGTGTGACACATCAAGAAGAGCATTTGAAAGAATATATTGACAGCAGGATCAGCGTCGTGGACAATGCTTCTCTTGCTGCCGAATTGGACAAATCCGATCCAGACATAACCAAAGTCGGAGGATATCTCTGGTATGCTTCAAAAACTGAGTATAGTAAGTACAGCTACAATTACGAAACCAATACGGTAGTATATCGGCTCAGCGTCAATATCGACCGCTTAAATTTATCCGAACGCGAAATATACAACTCTGCTACCGGAAATATTGATAAACTCGGCGAAATCGTCATCTCGGATGTTCTTCCGCAAGGCTGGGAATTCGTCCCATTTGAAAACGGACAGTATTATATGCTCTTTGACGGTTTGAAGGACTACAGCAGACTCAGGACATTAGCAAAGGATAAAACACCGGATAATTTGCCTACAGGAGCTTCTTTTACTGAACCTACAACTGTTGATGGAAAACAAGTCGTCAAATTTACTTTTCCTTCTTTAGATAAGCCGTATGTGATTTTTGTAAAAGCAAAACCGACAGAAGAAAAATTGAAGGAATTATTTTCAAAAAATGGAACTTATTCCGGTACGGATACAATGAATACGCTTACCATCTCTTCTGCAAACTATTCATCGGCAGATCCGATTGTAACTTCGACAAGAACGCCTACAATCGAGAGCAAGGTGCTGGCAAAAGCGGTCTCAAATGTGGGCAGCGGAGTCTTAAAATGGACGATCGATTTCCATGCAAGCGGTGCAAACACAACCTTTGAAGAAATTCACGATAAGCTTTCTGCCGGCATGGCAATGCGTATTGATGAGGAAGGAAAGTTGGTGTTTGTTGAAGACGACGGAACTAAAAACATAATTGTTGAGGAAATCGTGCCCGAAATCAACGGCAAATACAAAGTATCAAAGGAATTGTCGATAGGGGATGCACCGACCGATGATATAAAGCCTTCCGCATTTTCATACGATATTGTAGAAAATCGCCTGACGATTAAAATACCTGATTCATCAAAATCCTATCGAATTTCTTATTTGACGGATGTGTTGGCGGGTGCGGGAAGTCAAGTCAACAATGAGGCAAGCATACCGACAGCGGCAGGAGTGTCTGCGATCGTCTCCGATCGCGCTTCATATAATATAAGCAACTCCGATGCAAGCGCATACCTACAAACAGGCGGGTACTTGACCATACAAAAAGTCGACGGAGTAACGAATGCCAAACTGGATAATGCAGTATTTCAGCTTGTAAACAGTCAAAATCAGAATATTATTATTCGAGAAGGAAAGACTGAAAACGGTATTTTGATTTTGAAGCGACTTCCGATCGGCAATTTTATCTTGAAGGAACACAATCCTCCTTCCGGATATAACCAAATAAATACAACTTATGCGGTGGAAGTAAAATATGATCCTGCGGCAGGAAAAAGAGTGGTTTCCATTAATGGTGCCGTCGTCCCTGATAATACTTTGACTGTTCCAAATTACTCGAATAACACGGGCAGCCTGACTATCAGAAAAAGCGTGCCGAATAATGCTGCCTCTACCGCGGAATTTGAATTCAAAATTACTTTTACTGGAACGGGTGCCGGTAATACCTATCGTTACAACGGTATGAACGGAGCTTCTTCAGGCACCCTGTCGAGCGGTAACATCATTAAATTAAAGCATGGACAGTATATTACCATTAACGGCTTGCCGAATGATTTGCAATATGAGGTTCAGGAGATCAATCTTCCGACAACCTACACCGTCAATAATGCGGTTCAAAGCGGAGTAATTCAGTCGGCACAGACTGCCGAAGCATCGTTTATCAACACACTAAAGAGTACGACACCGGGCGGCGGTGGCGGAACTTCAGGCGGCGGTGGCGGAACTTCAGGCGGCGGTGGCGGCACCTCAGGTGGTGGCGGCACCTCAGGCGGTGGCGGAACTCCGCCGAGCGGCGGCGGCAGCACACCGGGCGTACCGATCACTCCACCGACGACACCGTTGGCTCCGGGCGGTGGTGGCACGACCGGCAGCGGTGGAACGACACCGAGCGAAAATATCACCGACAATTCGGTGCCGACGCAGGGTCTCGATTCAAATACCGATGTAGGCAAAATCAGCTCCGCTCCGAAAACGGGCGCTCTGTCCGCTATCGAGATGACGCGAAGTCTGTTGACCTATCTCTCGGTACTTGCTCTGGTATTTATTTTATTCGATGAATATCGCAGCAAGCGAAAAATCCGCGGCAATTAACCGTTTATCATGAAAATACACTTATTGCGGCGGTCGGAGATCAGCCGTTGCAAAACAAAATTTGCAGCGATCGGGTGCTTACTCACCCTCAAGCTGCCATAGCATTCAAAAACTGTCAAGCTCGCTTGGCAGTTTTTTCTTTCGTATTTCTCAGGGATTTTTCGCACACGAAAACGCAGCGAGTGTTCGCTGCATTTTTGTTCTTCGGTTATACTTTTTTGTTCTTCGATTATACTGTTCATACGAGAGATACTCCTTTTATGATACTTTTGTTTTTTTGTCGAAACTTGATCATGGGGTCTCTCTTTTTTATTTATTCCTGTATTGCTTTTTCTACGCTATCGCTTTCAATCAACGCTTGGTTCTCTCTTTTTTGTTTATTTCTGTAACATATGTCTTATCACATGACGCCTTGGCAGTTTTTTCTTTCGTATTTCGCAGGGATTTTCCGCACACGAAAACGCAGCGAGTGTTCGCTGCGTTCGTTTATGATTTGCATTTTGTATTTGCATTTTGTATTTTGTATTTGCAATTCTCATCCGATGCTTTGTCTTATTCCTCGTGTGCATACGGCTCGGCGGCGGTCAGCTGAAGCTCCGCCCAGGACGAGTACGGCTTTTCGGAGTCCGGATGGCTCCAGTCGAAATACTTGACTCGATCGTTGATGACATTGACTTCGATCCGATAGTTGTTCGGAATGATCGGCGCATGCTCGATCATATATTCTTCAAAGCGTTTGTACGCATCGTTACGGAATGCGTCGTCAAAGGCTTGCTCGGAGTTGATGTCCTTCAGGATCTGCTCAAGCTCCGGCGTGGTGAATCGAATATAGTTGAACAGCGCGTTTTTGCCGTACAGTGCGGACGGCTCCGGATTGCTGCCCGTCGACCAGCCTGCCATGAATACATCAATATCGGCGTCGTCGTTTTGCACCTTGTCATAGAAGGAGTTGTATTCGATCGGTCTGCCGGTCGTCAGCACGGTGTCCAGTCCGACATCCTGCCACGATTGCGTGTAGAACAGTGCCAAGCTGTCGCCGAGATCGCCGCGCGCCAGAGTCGCTACATTGATCTGAAGCTTGGAGCCGTCCGGATTTTCGCGGAATCCGTCGTTGTCCACATCCTTGTAGCCCGCATCGTCCAGAATTTGGATCGCTTTTTCCTTATCGTAGGAGATCGCATTCGGGTTGTCGGTGTGGAAGTTTGTGAAAAGCGGCGGGATCAGCGAATTTGCCGGCGGTCGCAGCCCGTTGAAGAGCTGCTGATTGATCGCTTCCATATCGAGTGCGTAGCCCATCGCCTTGCGCAGATTGACATCGCCCATTTTCATTGTCAGGTCGGTGACGACCTCGCCGTTAGCCGTATCCCATTTGCCCAGCTTGAAGCCGGTGTAGTCATAGATATAGGTCGGTCGCCCGATCACGGTGACATTGTTCAGATTCACGACTTCGTTGTATTTGTCTGCCGGGAAGGAGGTCAACACGAAATCGTATTTTCCCATTTGGATCGCTTCGACGACCGCGTCCGGGTTGACAAGCTCCATCATCACTTCCGGGATCAGTGCTTTGCCTTTCCAGAAATATTCGTTGGCTTTGAACATAACCTTTTCGCCCGACACGATCTCGGTGATGTAGTACGGCCCTGCGGAAAGCGGATTTTTGCGCACGGCGTCGGAGGATTCGAGATCCTTCACCGGAATGTCTTTGAGTTGATGATACGGCACCGGCTCAAACGGGATCGCTCCGCCCCACAGATTGGACGGTGATACCTTTGTCAGATGCACGACCAGCGTTTTGTCGTCCTTGATTTCCAAGCCGGAGATGGTTTCACTCGTTCCGTTGTGATAATCCTCGATGCCGACAACGGTTCGCATTTCATCGTCATATCGCACGCCGGTGTAATCGGGATCGGCGATTATGTAGTAATAATATGCGAAGTCCATCGCCGTTACCGGCGTTCCGTCATTCCATGTGTACTTTTCGTCGATCGTCAGCGTCGATGTTTTGTTTTCCACATCCACTGCCAAGCTGACCGGTCCGCCGTCTCGGATCTTGAAGTCCGCGTCCAGCATAAAGGCTCCCCACATGGTGTACTGCATGACCATTGCGTCGTCCGCTCCGAGATAAAGCGGTGCACAGAACATTCCCTTGAACGGTGAGGATCCGATCATACCGACCTTGAGCACGCCGCCCTCGATCGGCTCGCCCTCGTTCTCCACGATGGTCGGCAGGGCATCGACTTCGGTCGTTCCTCCGCCGGTACCCGTTCCTCCCGTACAAGCTGTCAAAAGCAGCATCGCCGCCAGCGACAGGCTCAGCCATTTACTTTGTTTTTTCATACTACCCCTCCTTTACAGGTTGTTGATATGCTTCCTCTATCTGAAATATTCCGATTTGCTCCGAATATTCGAGAGCTTGTTTCCCCATTGAAGCCGGTATGCACAAAGTCTTGTTCAAGACGGATGCGAAAATCGCTCGGCGTTTCGCCGCGATCCGTTCGAGCCTTGCTCGTGATTTTTTGCAATGTTTTCGTTATGTATCATTCGAGCGGCTCTCTTTATTCTGCTAACGCCTAACGCCCCATTTCATCCCTTTTCGTTATGTATCGTTCGGGCGGCTCTCATGCGCTGTTGCGCCGCGCCGCTTATCGTCCGTGTGAAGCGAACGGCGCAACGGCTCGCTCGTTTGTCAAATTCTTATTTCATAGTATAGCGCTTTTTATTCATAAAGTCTATAAGAAGATTGGCGTTTTTTTATTAAAAGCCGATTTTCTTTTGTTCTCGCATAACGCCAACGCACTTTGTCTTGCAAAAACGGTGCGGGTGGCTCGCCGCGCTCCGCTTGCCCGCGCGGTCGCTCGCGGGAACTGCCATTCGATCGCTCCTGCGATCGCGCTCGTCCATTCCCTTTCGATTGCTCCGCTCGTACTTTGAATTGCCGTTGTACCGTTACGACTCTGCGGGCGTCTCGGTGCGCTCCGCTTGCCGCACGCAAAAAACAATGCCGATCGTCGTCCGACATTACTCCTTATTATTGCTGCTTTGCTTGTTCTTCATTTCAGCCGCGGGCTTTGTCATTTTTGATGAGTGTCTTTTTGATTTCACTTGCCTTGCACCTTGCCGCAATCTGCTCGCGGGAACTGCCATTCAATCGCTCCTGCGATCACGCTCGTCCATTCCCTTTCGATTGCTCCGCTCGTACTTTGAATTGCCGTTGTACCGTTGCGACTCTGCGGGCGGATCGCCGCACTCCGCTTGTCGCACGCAAAAGATCCCGATGCGCTGCATCGGGATCTCAAGATTATTTGTTATTCATTTTATCGCTTTCAAAATTATCCTTGATGCGCGATCGGCTGATCCGCAAGAAGCTGCAAGGATGCCCATGTTACCATCGGCTCACCCGCCTTCGGATAGCTGAAGTCGTACTCCTTGATTCGGTTGTTGATCACAAATACCTGTGTTCTGTACTGGATCGGGATAACCGGCGCATGCTCGATCATGTAGCTCTCGAAGCGCTTGTACGCATCATTACGGAATTCCGCGTCAAAGGATTGAGGGGATACGATGTCCGCAAGGATCTGATCCAATTCCTCGGAAGCAAATCTTGAGAAGTTGAACTGTGCGCTTCTTCCGTACAATCCGCTCGGCTCAGGGTTTGATCCTGTGGACCAAGCGCCGAGGAACACATCGATATCCGGATCATCCGCCTCGACCTTGTCGTAGAATGCGTTGAACTCGATCGGTCTGCCTGTCGTAAGCACGGCGTTGAGACCGATATCCTGCCATGACTGGATGTAGAAGAGTGCCAAGCTGTCGCCGAGCTCTCCGCCCGCCATGGTCGCTACATTGATTTGAAGCGGTGTACCGTCCGGTTTTTCTCTGAAGCCGTCGCCGTCCACATCCTTGTAGCCTGCGTCATCCAGAATCTTGATCGCTTTTTCCTGATCATAAAGGATCGCATCCGGATTGTCGGTGTGGAAGTTTGTGAATACCGGCGGAATCAAAGAGTTTGCCGGCCCGCGCAAGCCGTTGTACAGATTGTCGCTCATGGCTTGCATATCCAGCGCATGTCCCATCGCTTTTCGCAGATTGACATCGCCCATTTTCATCGTCAGATCGGTTACAACCTCACCCTTTTCGGAATCCCATTTGCCCAGCTTGAAGCCGAGGTAGCTGTATGCCTGCTGCGGTCTTCCGAGGATCTGGATATTGTTGAAGTCCTTGATCTGGTCATACAGGTCAGCCGGGAAGGCCTGAAGGATGATGTCATATTTTCCGGTCTTGACCGCTTCAACAACGGTGTCCGGGTTGACCAGCTCGATATGCACCTCCGGAATATTCGGCACTCCCTGCCAGTAGTATTCGTTCGCCTTGAACACGACCTTTTCGCCCTCTACGATGTCCGAAATGTAGTATGGTCCCGCGGAAAGAGGGTTTTTACGAACGGCATCGGATTCAACCAGCTTGGCGATCTCGATGTCCTTGATCTGATGATACGGCATAACCTCCGGAGGGATTCCTGCGCCCCATAGCTGGCTCGGTCCCACTTCCTTGAAGTGGATCACGATCGTACGATCGTCCACGATCTCCACGCCCGAAATCGTATCGGTCGTTCCGGCATGATATTCTTCCATTCCGACAACATTTTTGAAATCGTCGTCATAACGAACGCCCGGATAATCCTTATGTCCGATGAGATAGTAATAGTATGCGAAGTCCATCGCCGTTACCGGTGTGCCGTCGTTCCATGTATATTTTTCGTTGATGGTTACCGTTGAGGTTTTTGCCTCCGGATCGACCACCAGCGAGAGCGGTCCGCCGTCCTGGATCTTGAAGTCCTCATCCAAATGGAAGCCGCCGAACATCGTATACTGCATCAACGCATAGTCGAATGCGTCCTCATACAATGCGATATTGAATATGCCTTTGAACGGCGAGCTTGACGCCAAGCCCACCTTGAGCACGCCGCCCTCGATCGGCTCGCCCTCGTTTGTTGCCAGCGTACCCAGCTGGACGGAGCCTACGGAGCCGGTCGTATCCGTGCCTCCGGAAGTATCTCCTCCGTCAGTCGTTCCCCCGCAGGCAGTCAGAAGCATCACGCCCGCTAACATTGCGGCAAGAGTTTTTTGTAGCTTCTTCATAAATTTTTTCCTCCTTTAACCTAATCTTTGTTTTGCGTCCGAAGCGCGTCGGAGCGCTTGTCCTACATAATTTATGCTAAGCATCATAAAGAAGATCAGTAATGATGCCGGTAGCCACACATAGATTTTGTTTTGAAGCACATTGGAATCTCTCGCATAGGAGATCAGCGTTCCGAGGCTTCCCTTGTCCGGCGGGAAGCCGAAGCCCAAAAAGCTCAGTCCGGTTTCGATCCCGATGTTGCCGGCGAAGTTCAGTATTCCCTGCACGATGATGATGGATGCGATGTTGGGCAATATGCCGAAGAACATGATTTTGAAATCGCTCGTCCCCATCGTTCGGGATGCGTTGACATAATCGCGTCTTGCTTCGGACAGCGCTTTGGAGCGTACCAGCCGCGCGATGCTCGTCCAGTAGAAGGCGCTCATAATCAGTATGAAGTGCAGGATCGTATAGTTGGGCATGATCGAAACGAATACGATGATGATCATCAGCGTCGGCATGATCGAGATGAAGTCGATGATCTGCATGATCACCTGATCGACCTTGCCTCCGTAGTAGCCCGCCATCAGCCCGACGACAATTCCCGCGATCGTCGTCAGCAGCGTGATCGCCAATCCGACGAGGATCGAGTTGCGTGCGCCGAGGATCAGCTGTCCGAGGATGGATTTTCCGGCGCGGTCGGTTCCGAGCAGGTAGCCCTTTTCGCCCGGCTCCGCAAAGCTGCTGAAGATGTCCACTCGCATGACCTGCTTCGGGTCGAGAAACATCGCCCATACGAATACCACGATGATAAAGGTGCAAAAAGCGATCAGGCTGAACAATGCCACCTTATCCTTTTTGAACTCCCGTACAAGAACGCTCCATGCGCTTGGACTTTCCTGTTTGATCTGTTGGAGTGTCTGTGCTTTTTGATTGTTGTTTTTTTCTGCGCTCACATCGTCCTCCTACTCTATTCTTATTCTCGGGTCTACAATGGACATAATGATATCCGACAGCACGCTGCCTATCAGCGTCAGCAGTCCGAACAGCATGATCAATGCCGTTATGATGCTGTAATCGCGCGTCATCATGGCGTTGATGAACAGCTGTCCCATTCCCGGATAGACAAATACGGTTTCGATAATGATGGAGCCTCCCAGCAAGCCCGTGATCGTAAATCCGAAGAATGCCGCGATCGGCAGCAGGGAGTTTCTGAAAATATGGTGCGAGTAGACCTTGTTGATCGGCACGCCCTTGGCTCTTGCGGTGCGCACATAGTCCATGGTTTTTGCATCCACCACCTCGTTGCGCAGGTACTGGATGGTTCCGGTCGTGTACAGCAGCGCGTAGGAGATCGCCGGCAACAGCATGTGATGCAATCGGCTCATATAGTAGCTCCAGCCCGTGCCGACACCGACGCCGACCGTTCCCGAGGTCGGGAACCAGCCGAGCCGATAACCGAACACCAGGAGCAACACCAGATACATGACGAAGGATGGTATCGCAAAGCTCAAAAAGTTGTAGAAAACGACGACTCGATCGAACAACGAGTTGTAATAGCGTCCGGCGAACACCCCGAGCGGAATCGCAATCGCATACATTAAAATCGTCGATAACAGCGACAGATAGAAGGTATTCTTTGCCCGATCACCGATCAGATCGACCACCGGTCGCTTGTAGGTATAGCTGATGCCGAAGTCTCCTTTGGCCGCTTTTTTAATCCAGTTGATATATTGCGTCGGCAGCGGATCGTTCAATCCGGCTTTTTCACGAAGCTCTTCGATCCGCTTCGGATCGGTTTCCGGCGTGATCAGTCCGGTAAAGGGATCGCCCGGCATCGCCTTTGCCAGTGCAAAAACCAGAATGCTCAGGATAAACAGCTGCGGTATCATGATCAATACGCGCCTTAAGACGGTTTTCCACATATTATGCGCCCTCCTTTATCGACACATAATGGGTGTCGCTTATTTTTACCGGATCGTACGGTCTGAAGTTCTCATTGTAGTAGGTCGATACCTGGTTTGAAAATTCCTTTTCGACCTCCAGTCGGCGAACCTTCGCGTTTTCGCGGTCGTTCGGATCGATGTGCGGGATCGCCGCAAGCAGTCGCTTGGTGTAGATATGCCGAGGGTCGCGGTAGATGTCCTCTCTCGTCCCCGATTCGACAAATCGACCTCTGTGCATGATGTAGATGTGGTCGCACATATGCTTTACCACGCCGAGGTCATGCGAGATGAACAGATAGCTCAGCTTGAACTCCTTTTGAATATCCTTCATATAGTTGAGCACCTGCGCCTGCACCGACAGATCCAGCGCCGATACGGGCTCGTCCGCCACGATCAGCTTGGGCTTGCACGCGACCGCACGGGCTACCCCGATACGCTGTCTTTGTCCGCCCGAAAATTCGTGCGGATATTTGTAGATCGCGTCCGACGGCATCCCGACGATGTCGAGCAGCTCGTACACTCTTTTTTCCAGCTCCTCCGGCGACAGATTTTCAAAGTTGCTCAGCGGCTCGCCGATAATGTCGCGGATCCGCTTTTTCGGATCCAGGCTGGACATGGAGTCCTGAAAGATCATCTGTACATCATAATTGTATTTCACGGCTTTGCGCACGCTTTTTTTCGTTACATCGTGTCCGTTGTAGAGGATCGTGCCGGCGGTTGCTTTTTCAAGCCCGACGATCGCCTTTCCGATCGTGGATTTGCCCGATCCGGATTCGCCGATCAGCCCGTAGGTCTTGCCTTCCTCGATGCTCAGGCTGACGCCGTCCACCGCGTGGACATTGTCGATGATCCGATTGAAAAAACCGCCGCGGATCGGAAAGTGCACCTTCAAATCTTTGATCTCTAAGAAACTCATCGGCTTTCCTCCTCTTGGAAGTAGAAATTTTTCCAGCAGGTGCATCGTACAAAATGCCCCGGCGATACCTCGTGCAGCTCCGGATGCTCCTCATGCTCGGACTCTGCGATCCACGGAATACGGCTCGCAAAGCGGCAGCCCTCTCTCGGCAGATTTTTGAGCGAAGGCACCATGCCCTGGATCACATGGAGGTGCTTGTCCTCGGAGTTGTCCTGCGGAATGGAGTTGAGCAGACTTCGTGTGTACGGATGCAGCGGATTGTTGAACAGCTCGTTGACCGGCGCTTCCTCGACCACCTGTCCCGCATACATGACGCATACGCGATTGGCGACCTGCGATACGACGCCCAGGTCGTGCGTGATCAGGATAACGCCCGCGTTGATCTCCTTTTGCAGATCCAGCAGCAGGTCGAGTATCTGCGCCTGGATCGTAACATCGAGCGCCGTCGTCGGCTCGTCGGCGATGATGATGTCCGGCTTGCACGCCAACGCGATCGCGATGATGATCCTCTGACGCATCCCGCCCGAAAGCTGGTGCGGAAATTGTCTGCTCACGCGCTTG
>JBGZCE010000075.1:0-10575 GCA_041845175.1 Filifactoraceae bacterium | reverse complement strand
GTCTTGACAGTACAGGAGGGATTTGCTATGAAACCGGGATATATTATTATGGCGACGGTATGCGTCGTATGGTTTGTTGCCGCCGTTGCGATTCTTATCCGGCTGTATATGTTTGGCGAGGACTGGGTAAACGAAGCCTATATGAAAGCATTTTTAATCTTCGGGGCATCAGTTGTATCGGTTTTCGGTATGAATGTCATCCGACATCTGAGGGAGATATCTCGCAAAAAGTGAGCCGTGCCTTGCCGAAATCGTCAGGAACCGAATCGGATATGTAAAGGCCCTTGGACGGCAAACGGCTCACGCAGATCTTGCGGCGGTATCCGTGCGGATCGGATTACGGAGCGCTTCGCGCCGGTATCGCGAAGCGCTCGCTTACGCCTGCAACTGAAAAATATTATATAAAAATAATTGCCCGCGCGTGAGCGGGCGTGCAGAGCCGAGCGATTTACAGCGGCTTGAGGTCTTCAAAAATACGAATGCTTTTGATAACCTTTTCGTCTTCGCCTTCGAGGATTCGGACGATGTCCTGCGGGAAGATCTCCCAGATATTCGCTTGGACGGCAAAAATATTTTCGTCCTTCGGGTCGACATCAAAGATCCGTACCCAGCTGTTCATTACTTTTTGAGCAAGATCCGGATAAAAGCGCCGATGATATTCGTCGAGCAGCGCAAAGCTGTTGGTAACGCCGCGGCTCTCAAGCTCTTCCTCAAATCTTTTCTGATCCTCGGCGTCCTTGGCGATGTAGCTGTGATTCAGCACCAAATCCCATTTCGGCGAGTCGAAATAGACGATGCGCTCCTCGTCGATGCAAAGCTCGATCAGGATGTTTCCGTGAGCGCCGCGCAGCATATATTCCGAGTTGACGGAGCACCAGATCGGATATTGCGCCTGTCTCGGTCTCGGGACGCGCTTGCTCGCTTCGGCGACGAACCAGTCGTAGAGCTTCAGAAAATATGGCGTCAGCTCCTGATTTTTTTCTTCAATATACTCCTTCTTCGCGTGAAATACGCCGTTTTTTTCGATGGCGTTCAAAAAACGCTTGTCCTGTCTTGTCCACAGTGTAACCTTTGCCATAACGACCTCCTGTTCTCGATTCGAGTGCGGCTTCAAAAGGATCGGCTGTGATCCTCATGCCCTTATTATACCCCAAACAACAAAGAAGATACAGATTTTTGAGTGCGGCGGCTCGGTAATTTTCAGAGCGATTCGGACGCCGCACAAATTTTTTCAAAAGCGGATTTGAACATTCGATCGGAAAGCAGTATAATACGATTAACGGAAAAACGGAATCTGAATTGCCGCGTCTGTTGCGCGGGCGAGCCGTGAAAGTCTTACGGCGCATTTTTATCACGCGGCTTGTATTGTTGCGGTAAATGAGGATTTTATGGCAGATTCTTGAGGTGCGATCGCTCACGCTTGTTGTACCGACGGAGGGATTATGGAAGTGTTGATAAAGGGAACGGGAATAAAAAAAAGCTATCGAATGGGCGATGTGGAGATCCACGCGCTGGACGGCGTGGATTTTGAGATTTATGACGGAGAATTCGTGGTGATCCTGGGGCCGTCCGGATCGGGCAAGAGCACTCTGCTCAATATCATCGGGGGCATGGATGGCCCGAGCGCCGGGGAGCTGCGGTATCAAGGAGAGCCGATTTTGATCTACGACAAAAGATCCTTGACGGCGTATCGGCGCGATGCGGTCGGCTTCGTATTTCAATCCTACAATCTGATGCCGAATCTGACGGCGCTTGAAAATGTGGAGCTGGCGAGAGAAATTTCGGCGAGCGGGATGGATTCGCTGGAGATGCTCACAGCGGTCGGGCTTGAAAAACGAAAGGGACATTTTCCGTCGCAGCTGTCGGGCGGGGAGCAGCAGCGCGTGGCGATCGCGCGTGCATTGGCGAAGGATCCGAAGCTTTTGCTCTGCGATGAGCCGACCGGTGCGCTGGACTCGGCCTCGGGCAAGGAGGTGCTCAAGATCCTGCAGGATTTTTGCACAACCTATCGAAAGACGATCATCGTGATCACGCACAATACGGAGATCGCCAAGGTGGCGGATCGCATCATCTATATTCGGGACGGAAGGATCAGCCGGATCGAGGTGAATGAGCACAAAAGGCTCGCGGAGGAGATTATACTCTAATGCTATGGAAAAAATTACTTCGAGACCTGTGGGGAAACAAGGTGTCGAATTTTGCGATCATTCTCATCATCGGCATGGGGATCATGCTGTATATCTCCCTGTCGCTGGTGATGGATACGCTGGACGGATCGCGCACCGCATTTTATGCTGTCGGAAAATTTCCGGACGCCTATGTAGAGCTCGTGTCGGCACCGTGGTCGGTCGTGGATCGGGTGCGGGAAACGGAGGGCGTGTCGAAGGTGGAGGGGCGTTTTATCACGGATGTTCGCATCGATGAAAATTTCGGAGCACCCTCATCAAAAACAAAATATATCCGTCTGCTCAGCGAGACACAAGGGATCGGGGAGTATCTGCTGATCGAGGGGCATTCGCCGGAGGAAAAGAGCGATCAGATCGTAATCGCGCAGGATTTTGCAAATGCGAATCGACTCAAGGTCGGAGACCGGATCCCGATCATCGTCTCCGGCCGGATCGAGCATCTGGAGATCTGCGGGATCGCGCAGTCGCCGGAATATGTGTATGCGCTGCGCTCGGTGGCTCAATTTTTTCCGGATCCGACCAATTTCTCGATCGGCTTTATGCACCGCGAATCGATCCGAAGGATCACGGGCGCGGATCATTTGACGCAGATCCTTTATCATACGAAAAGCGGATATTCGCAGCAGGATGTCGAAAAAAGGCTGGAGATATTGCTGAAGGACTACGGCGTTGTTCGCGCGTACCCGATGGATGATCAGACGAGCAATCTGATGATGACGCAGGAGCTGCATCAGCTGAAGGGCGCGAGCGTCGTGACGCCGATCATCCTTCTTTCGATGTCGGCGATGATCCTGTTCATTATGCTCGGACGGGTCGTGGATCGCCAGAGAGGACAGATCGGACTGTTGAAAGCGTTCGGCTTATCCGATCCGGAGATTTTTCTGCACTATCTGATGTACTCGATGACGATCAGCATCCTGGGCGGTGTGCTCGGGATCGTGCTGGGCTTCGTGTTGTCGGATCTTATGGTGGATGTGTACGCGATGTTTTTCAATATGCCCTTTGTGAAGGCGGATACCTCGCCGAGCCATATCCTGCAGGCGCTGGGGATGACGGCGGTATTCGGAACGCTGTCGGGCATACGGGCGAGCTGCAAGGCGTCCGGGCTTTCGCCGAGCGAAGCGATGCGGGCGAAGGCGCCGGATATCGTTCGGAGCAGCCTGCCGGAGAAGCTTCGTCATTTGACCGATCTGTTTACGACGGCGGGAAAAATGAGTCTGAGAAATATTTTTCGAAACCCGGCGAGAAGTGTGTTCGTCCTGATCGGCGTCGTGATCACCTTTGCCTATGCGGTGGTGCCGTGGGGATTTATTCGGGCAACCGACCGGATTCTGTTTTCCAATTACACGGAGGTCGAACGCTACAATGTGAAGGTCTATTTGACGCAGCTCATGGATGCGGAAGCTGTCAAGGCGGAGTTGATCCGCCGCGCGGATGTGCAGCGTGCGGAAGCGCTGCTCGAGATCCCCGTTACATTGACGAAAGCACATGTCCGGGAAAATGTTGCGCTGATCGCGATAGAGGATCAAAGCAGTCTGTTTACGCTGAAAAAGGACGGTCGCAGGATCCAGCCGCCGCCAAACGCGGTGATTCTGTCGCAGCGGCTGGCGGAAAAGCTCAATGTATCCAAGGGCAATATTCTTCAAATGGAAAGTCCCCTGTTCAAATATAAGGACGAAAAGGTGGAGGTCATCGTCTATGAGATCATCGAACAGACGGTCGGAATGTCCGCCTATGCGAATATTCGCCACATCGGCGGACTGATCGGAGATGAAAATGCGGCGAGCTCGGTGCTCCTGCGCGGCACGCCGGACAGCAGCGAGGCGCTGAAACGGGACTACAAGGACAGCGCGCAGATCGACGACATCAACGACACCGACGATATGATCTCGATGATGCGGGAATTTGTACAAACCTTTGTATCCATGATGTGGCTCCTGCTGATCATCGCGATCGGGATCGGCTTTGCGGTCATTTACAATTCGTATTCGATCATTTTGTCCGAGCGGGAGAAGGAATTTGCTTCGCTGCTCGTGATGGGGATGAGCGAGAAGGAGGTGATCGGTATTATCAGCCTGGAGCAATGGCTGATCAGCATCGCGGCGTTTCCGCTCGGCGTGCCGGTCATTCGGACGATGGTGGATATTGTCGGAAAGGCTTCGAGCAATGACACATTTACTTTTGACTTTGAGGTCGAGCCGGCGGCGTATGCGGTCGGTCTGGCGATCACGGTCATGATCATTCTTGTCGGGCAGCTTTCGGCATCGCTCAAGATCAAGCGGATCAAGGTGTCGGATGCCTTAAAGGCGGATGAGTAAGGAGGTTTTTGTGAAGAAACAGGTAAAGCTTGCGCTGATAGCGGTCGCAACGCTTGCAGTAATAGGAATCCTTTGGGTTAACGCGACAAAGGCGATCGAGGTCGAGCTGGACGAGATTCGGCGTGCCGAGCTGATCGACACCTTTCGTGAAGAGGGACTGGTTGAGGCGGAAAAGGCATCGACGATCTATGTGCCCTTCAACGGAACGATCAAAGCGATCGCATCCGACGGCGATTTTGTCGACAAGGGCGATGTGATTCTCGTGATGGACACGCAGGAGCTGCTCGTACAGGAACAAACGCTGGCTGCGCAAATCGGAGCGATCAAAGGACAATATGATATGAACGGCATCAGCCAAAATCAGGTGGACATCGCCAGGCTCGCGCTCGACTCCGCCAAGCTTGCGCTGGAGAATGCGAAGCTTCATCTGGAGCGGATCAGCGGACTGTATGAGCTGGGCGGCGCGTCCAAAGCGGAGCTTGAAGAAGCGCAGACGCTCTATGATGATGCAAAAAGAAATGTCGAGGCAAAAACAAAGCAGCGGGATGAATTGAGCAAGGCGCAAACGGGCTCGCGGCAATATTTTTCGGCACAGAGCGCTTCGCTTGAGGCGCAGCTTGCGGATGTGCGGGACAAAATCTCAAAAGCGCAGGTGCTCGCGCCGATCGACGGCTTTGTCAAAAATTCGGACAAAAAGCCCGGAGAGTATGTACAGTCGGTGAGCCCGATCCTGGAGCTTTCGGGCGACGGCGAATGGATCGTAAGCTGCGAGGTGTTGACTGAAAAGGTGACGGCGCTGTCGGTCGGGCAGGAGGTCAAGGTCATTCAGAAAACCCATTCGGGCGACAGGGAATATCGGGCGAGAATCATTCACATCAATGAATTTGCTCACAAGACGATCTCGGCACTGGGATTGGAGGAGCAGCGCATAGAGCTCAAGGCGAAGCTGATCGAAGGCACCGCGCAGCTCGGCGACGGCTACGGCGTGACGGTGGAGTTTGAAACCTTTCACAAAGAAGTGGTCGCGATCGGAAGGACGACCTATTTTGAAGAGGACGGGAAAAATTATGTGTGGCGGGTAAATGGAGGCAAGGCGGAAAAGGTCGAGATCAAGATCGGTTATATCGGAGCCTACGAGGTGGAACTGCTTGACGGCCTCGCGGTCGGGGATCGTATCGTTGCCGACCCGAACAACAACAAGCTTGAGGAGGGCGTGCGTATCAAAGAGGCAAAATGATCGCGGATCATAACGGATCGGGCGCATGCAGCGCTGCGGACAGGATCGGCATAAGCCCTTCGGAGGAACCTCGCGCCAAAAGCGATCGCGTGGCGGATCGCCACGCTTGCGCTATATAGGCTATATAATAATAGAAAGCGATTTTTATAAGAAAGTCGCATACGGATATGTCGGCGGGTTTGCGTGGCGCGATCTGTGTGGCGTTGTCTGCATACAGTGAATTTGCGTGCGCATGATTTGTGGGTGGTGGGGCTGCGTGCGAGCTTGCTTTTACGATCGACGCTTGCTGTAAATCAGCTCACTGTGTTTCACAAATTCAAACGAATAAGGCGCATATATTAATTTTCCTTAAAAGAACAAGTAAAAAACAAAAAGATATTATCTTGAAGTAAAAATGAACGATATAGTGTTAGACAGCAATTTCAAGGAGGAATATCATGTTTCAATCTTTTAAGATGCCGACCGATCTTCTGAGTAAAAAGGGGAGTATTCGCAGACAGATCACGGTTACCGGAGCGATTCCGGTGATTATCGGGTTTTTAGTTATTTTGGCGCTTGTGCTGAGCAGCATTTACAGCATGCTCAATACGAGGATTGAGCGCGAGATCGGGGAATCGACGATCGTCGTGGCGGATAATGTGGACAGGTATTTTGAAAAATTTGATCATATCACGGATACGATGGCAGGCAACGAGCAGTTCGTCAATATCGTCAAGGAATACAAGCCGGGCGGGATCGAGCTGAAAGAGCTTCCGGAGTTTGAGGAATCATTTCAGAGTCTGGTCAACATCCAAAACAGCGACGAGAATATCGTCTGTGCATGGATTGGGGACTTTG
This sequence comes from Filifactoraceae bacterium, assembly GCA_041845175.1. Taxonomy (GTDB): domain Bacteria; phylum Bacillota; class Clostridia; order Peptostreptococcales; family Filifactoraceae; genus JAUNKE01. Next base: position 3,997 of record JBGZCE010000075.1, on the reverse strand, counting down.
ACACCGAAAGAATCTGGGTGTCGGACGGATTTTTCTCCGGGGATGACTGGGATATGCATTCGCGCGAGTGGTACAAAAAGATACAGGAAAATCCGGACGCGAGCTTTATCATGTCCAAGCCGTTTCTTTATGAATATATCAATCAATATGTCGTTTCGGTGGTTACGCCGATTCGCGGAGACAACAAGGAGTTGATCGGGGTCGCCGCTGTGGACATTACGATTGCGAAGATCAGCGAGTTTATGGCGACGCAGGAGCTTGGGGAAACGGGCTTCTTCGTTTTGGTAGCCGACTCCGGAGAGGTGATGTATCATCCGAACAGCGAGTTTTTGAATCTTCATTTTGAAAGAGCGCCGATCAGCCAAAATCTGATCGAAAAGCTGCAAAAGGATGAGGTCGGAAATGTTGATTTCAAGGAGGGATCGACTGCGCTGAAGGGCTACATTGATGTGGCGGAGACCACAAAGTGGAAGGTCGTTTCGGGGATTCAGGAGAAGGAAGTGTTCGGAGACTTTTTTGCACTGAGGAGCCGAATGATCCTGATCTTCGTCATCGTGATCTGTGTCTACCTCTTTGTGCTGCAAAGCACCAGCAAAAAGATTTCGGCGTCCCTGATCGAATTGAACGGGGTGGCAAGCAAAATCGCGGACGGCGATCTGGATGTTCGTCTGGATATCCGATCGAACAACGAGGTCGGTATGGTCGCGGATTCGATGCGTCGAACCGTTGATCGACTGAAGGAATATATCGAATACATCAATGAAATCGCTCAGGTGCTTTCGCAGATGGCGGACGGCGATATGCGCATCCGGTTGACGAAGGAATACATCGGCGAATTCGGCGTGATCAAAAGCGCGTTCAGCGACATCGGTCGTTCATTGAACCAAACGCTGCACATGATCAACAATTCCGCCGAGCAGGTGAATCAGAGCGCCGTGCATGTATCGAGCTCGGCACAGTCGCTGGCATCGGGCGCGGCGGAGCAGGCAAGCTCGCTGGAGGAGCTGAGCTCCTTTGCGGCAACGATTGCGACGCAGTCGAAGGAAAGCGCGGAAATCGCAGGACAGGCGAGGGATTTGGCAATTCAGGCGAGCGGCGAATTGGGCGCATCCAAGTTGCACATGGACAAAATGCTCGTGGCGATGGAGGATATTACCAAATCCTCGGAGGAAATTCATAAAATTATCAAGGTGATCGACGACATTGCGTTTCAGACCAATATTTTGGCGCTCAACGCCTCCGTGGAGGCGGCGCGTGCAGGCGAGGCCGGAAAAGGCTTTGCGGTCGTTGCGGACGAGGTGCGCAATTTGGCGGTCAAGTCGGCGGAGGCGGCAAAGCAGACGCAGCTGCTGGTCGAAGAAAGCGTGCGCAATGCGAATATCGGACTGGACATTTCCAAGGATACCTCGCGTTCGCTCGATCTGGTCGGTGAAAAGGCACAGCAAAGCACGCATTTGATATCCGTCATCTCCGATTCAAGCAAGGAGCAGGCGGCAACCATCGAGCAGATCAACACCTCGCTCGAACAGGTATCGCGCGTTGTGCAAAGCAATGCGGCAACCTCGGAGCAAAGCTCGGCGGCGAGCGAAGAGCTTTCGGCGCAGGCAAAAATGCTTTACGACGAGGTGAAACGCTTCAAGCTGGAGGATGAAAGACATTCCTACGAAGACTTCACGGCTCAACCGAGCCGCGCTGCGAGAGTCGGATCGCCGAAGTCGGGCGCATCCGTTTCTTCTCCGAATCTTTCGGATGACAAATACTAAGCTAATATCGTTTCATAATAACTCGTTTTGCCAACCCCCTCTTTCGGCAGAACGAAAAATGAGCCGAGGTCATGACCTCGGCTCATTTTTTGTATAAGGACGCGTAGACGCGCCTTTGCAGAGCAGATTTCTGTGCGCGCCTTCCTCGATGATCCCGCGCGGTCGCCGATGATTGGCGCGCTGTAGATGATTGGTGCGCTGTATGAGATTTTTGCTCTTGCGGCGAATGTTCGGCGCGCTGTATGAGATTTTTGCTCTTGCGGCGAATGTTCGGCGCACTGTATGAGATTCTCACGCGCGCGGCGAATGTTCGGTTTGTTGATAGAAGATATCCGATTCCTCGTCGCGGAACTGCATTTTGTATAAGGACGCGTAGATGCCGCCCTTGTGGAGCAGATTTCTGTGCGTGCCTTCCTCGACGATCCCGCGCTCGGTCAATACGATGATCCGATCGGCGTTTTTGATGGTGGAAAGTCTGTGCGCGATCACCAGCGTGGTTCGATTTTGCGAAAGCTTGTACAGTGCTTCCTGGACCAGCATTTCGGATTCGTTGTCCAGAGAGGAGGTCGCCTCATCCAAAATCAGGATCCGCGGGTTTTTCAAAAAAATCCGGGCGATGGCAAGTCGCTGCTTCTGTCCGCCGGAGAGCTTGACGCCGCGCTCGCCGATATAGGTGTCAAAGCCGTCTTCGAGCTTCTCGATAAATTCGAGCGCATTGGCGAGCCTTGCCGCCTCATACACCTCCTCGTCCGTTGCGTCGAGCTTGGCATAGAGGATATTATCCTTGACGGTGCCGGCAAACAGCGTGACATCCTGCTGAACCATTCCGATGTTGTTGCGCAGGGACGAGAGCTTGATATCCTCGATGTTGATGCCGTCGATCGAAATTTTTCCGCCGCTGAGATTGTAAAAGCGCGGGATCAGATTGAACAGCGTCGATTTGCCCGCGCCGGACGGTCCGACCAGTGCGAGCTGCTCGCCCGGCGAAATATGCAGGCTGAGATTTTCGATGACCTCGGTGTGATCGTCATAGGCGAAGCGGATATTTTCAAAATCGATCCTGCCATGCACTTCGGAGAGTGTGACGGCGTTTTCTTTGTCCTCGATGTCCGGTTTGATCGCCATCGTCTGACAAAAGCGCTCAAAGCCCGTCATTCCCTTTTGGAACAATTCGATCAGCGTGGCAAAGCGACGGATCGGTGTTACGAGGATGTTGACATACAGCAGAAAGCCGACCACATCGCCGTAGCGCGCCTGTCCGTTCAGGATCAGCCAGCCGCCGAACGCGATGACGAGCAGCGAGGTCAGATTGGCGATCAGCTCCACACCCGTGAAATATTCCGCCATCGTCTTGTAGGACTCCTCTTTGATTTCCTTGAAGAACCGGTTGCCGCGTGCGAATTTTTCCATCTCGAAATCTTCGTTGGCAAAAGCCTTGACCACGCGGATCCCGGTGATCGAATCGTCGATCTGCGAATTGACATCGGCGATCTTTTCGCGCATCTTGCGGAAGGTGCGCTTCATACGGATGTTTTTGATGATCGTAAAGCCGATCAGCACGGGAATCAGCGCAAAGGTCGCAAGCGCCAGTGTCGGATTGATATAAAACATCACGACTGCCGAGCCGACGATCGTTGTCGCCGTGATAAAGATATCCTCCGGCGCATGATGCGCAAACTCCGAAATATCGTTCAGATCGTTGACGATGCCCGAGATGATCTTTCCCTTTCGCGTATTGTCGAAATACTTGAAGGAGAGCGTCTGAATATGGTTGAACAGATCGCGGCGCATATCGTGCTCGATGCGCGTGCCCATGATGTGGCCGTAGTAATGAACGATGTAGTTGGTGACAAAACGAAAAATATAGAACACCAGAAGAAACAGCATCAGCTTCACGAACAGCGCGGTGTCGCCCATCGGCAGCACCGTGTTGATTGCATAGCTGACCACCACCGGAAAGAACAGATCCATCAGCGCGGTCAGAAAGGCGGACCCGAAATCCAGATAAAAAAGCTTTTTGTGCGGCTTGTAATACGGGATCAGTTTCTTAAAAATCATAGCATCCTCTCCATATATTGATAAAAAAGTCGGATTGAAGCGCCGAGTGTCATCAGGACAAACAGCGGCTTGATCAATCGGTTTCCGTTTTTGAGCGAGCAGCGTGCGCCGAGGTAGCCGCCGAGCATCATCGCGGCGGCGATCGGAATGCCGTAGGCAAAGAGGATCTTCCCGCT
>JBGZCE010000074.1:0-4520 GCA_041845175.1 Filifactoraceae bacterium | reverse complement strand
GCGGCACCGCGTCGGGCACAAGCATGATCGTCGGAACGCCGGATAGCGGAACGACACAATCCGCAAGCTCGAAGGTGGATTCGGCGAACTACGCAAGCTACAACGAAATGGTCGCTGCGTACAAGGCAGATGTAAAAGAAATTTATGCCGGCGATAAATACGGAAACAATATTGTTTCGCTGTATAATCCGCTGAACTATATCCATGCGAAGGAAACGAAAAAGCCTGTCTGGATAAAGCTTTTGTCGGGTGCGGCCGAAGGCGACATTTCGATGTTCAACTCGCTGAATCTCCAGCTTGCTCTGCTTAATGAAAAAATCGATGCCAACATTGAGTGGCAATGGGATGGTGGTCATGTTCCGTCTGAGGTGCTCGGCGATTCCTTCTCATTGTATGTGGACCAAATGTATGCGAAGCATGTCACAGGATCTGTGTCGGTGAAAAAAGCGGCGTCGACCAAGCAGACGAAAAACGGAACCGCGACCGCAATGTCTGGGACCGATATCAGCAGCTTTGTCCGATCGAGCGATATCAAGAATGTGAAGGTCAGCTTGGCGGATGCAATCAGCTATCGATTGAAGGGAGCGAGCAAAGCGATGCCGGGCTTCGATGTGATCGATTACGGACAGGAGGATTATGTATTTGGAAATACCAAAAAAGATGCGCGACATTGGAATATTTATCTGGTAGAAATCTTTGAAAAATATGCGAGCGTACTGAGTCCGTTGTTCAATAAGAGCAAGAGCTGATCCTGCAGCTAGGGAATATAAAAAGCGCGTTGCGAGTAAAACTCGCAACGCGCTTTTTATATGGGTTGATATTATGATCCGACGAGTCAATTTTCGTATTTGAAGATCGCTTTTGCAAGCTCCATAACGACCAGCGGCACGAATGCCAATCCGATCGCTACAAGATACAGATTTGCCGGCAGATGTGCGATCCCGAACGGAACGGACAGCGGAGTGAACAGGACGATCAGGATCATCACGACCGAAGCAAGTGCTGCCATATTCAAGGTTTTGTTCGTAAAGAAGCCGATCTTGAAAAGGGACAGATTGGTACGCATATTATATGCCTGTACGATCTGCGATGCCGCAAGCACGATAAATGCCATCGTTTGAGCGGATTCGATCGCTCCGCCCGCTGCAGCATGTGATCTTCCGTAATAGTAGGCGATCAGGGTCAGTGCGGCAAACATAGCGCCCTGCAAAACGATTCGGATCGCCATACCGTTTGCGAAGAGCCCTTCGTTCTTCGGCTTCGGCTTTTTGTCCATAATGCCCTGCTCAACCGCCTCCATACCGAGAGCGATCGCAGGCAGCGCATCGGTCACCAGATTGATCCAGAGCAGATGCATCGACAAAAGCGGAGATTCCTTCCACAGAATAATCGCCGTCAGCACGGTCAGAATCTCGCCGGTGTTCGTTCCGAGCAGGAAGCCGACCACCTTTTTGATATTGGCGTAGATACCGCGGCCCTCCTGAACCGCGTCGACGATGGTGGCGAAATTGTCGTCCGTCAGGGTCATATCCGACGCGCCCTTTGCGACATCCGTTCCGGTGATTCCCATTGCGCAGCCGATGTCCGCTGCCTTGAGCGCCGGCGCATCGTTTACGCCGTCGCCGGTCATGGCAACGATTTGATCCTTATCCTGCCAAGCCTTGACGATCCGGATCTTGTCCTCCGGAGAAACCCGTGCATAAACCGAGATGTACTCGACCTGACGGGCAAGCTCGTCCTCGCTCATTTCCTGAAGCTGCGTGCCGTTGATAACGAGGTCGCCCTCGTTCAGAATCCCCAGATCGCGCGCGATCGCCGCAGCAGTGATCTGATGATCGCCCGTAATCATAACCGGCTTGATGCCGGCGCGCTTACAGACGGCAACTGCATCTCTTGCTTCGTCACGCGGCGGGTCGATCATGGCGACCAGACCCATCAGAATCAGCTTGTCTTCGATTTTATCGGGGATCAGCTTGTCGGGGATCGCGTCGATCTCGCGATAAGCGATCGCAAGCACGCGAAGTGCGCCGTCCGCCATCTGCGTATTGATCGCCGACGCCATGTCGATATTGCCCTGAATACATCGCTTGGCGATCACATCGAATGCACCCTTGACGATGACGATGTTTTTTCCGTCGATCCGGTTGATCGTGCTCATCAGCTTTCGATCGGAGTCGAAAGGGATTGCCGCCAAGCGCGGATAGGTTTCGTTCAAAGCATCCTTGTACAGTCCGTTGTTCTGCGTTGCCAAAACGATCGCCGTTTCGGTCGGATCGCCCAGATGCTGATGCGTGCCGTCCTCCTTCGTCACGATGGAGCCGTCGCTGCAAAGCGTCGCATAGGTGAGCAGCTTTTTGATCTCATCGGAATTGTTTTCGGTAATGTCCTCCGGTGATTTTGCGCCGTCCGCATACGCATGCAGAAGCGTCATTCGATTTTGTGTCAGCGTACCGGTTTTGTCCGAGCAGATGACCGAGGCGGAGCCCAAGGTCTCGACCGCCGGCAGTCGTCGGATGATGGCATTTTTCTTTACCATCCGCTGAACACCGATGGACAGAACGATCGTCACGATCGCCGGCAAGCCCTCCGGTATCGCCGAGACCGCGAGCGCGACGGAGGTCATGAAGATTTCCATGATCGGCATCTTGTCGATGATTCCGATGACAAAAATGATGGCGCAGGCGATCAGAGCGACCGCGCCGAGATATTTTCCAAGATCCGCCAGCTTTTGCTGGAGCGGAGTCGGTGGATTTTCTTCACTTTCAAGAAGGTTTGCAATCTTTCCGACCTCGGTCTGCATCCCGATCGCCGTAACGATCGCGGTTCCCGTTCCGTAGGTGATGCTGTTGCCGGAGAAAACCATATTGCTTCGGTCGCCGAGCGGCGCATTTTCTTCCACGATCGCATCCGCATCCTTTTCAGTCGGAACGGACTCGCCCGTCAACGCGGATTCCTCGGACTTGAGCGACGAGGACTTGATCAGACGCGCGTCCGCCGGAATAAAGTCGCCCGCCTCCAGCATGATGATGTCGCCGGGAACGAGCTCGACCGAGTCGACGATCTGCTCCTTGCCGTCACGGATCACGCGCGCCTTTTGAGCGGTCAGGCTCTTGAGCGCTTCGAGCGCCGCCTCCGCCTTGCTCTCCTGCATCACGCCCATCATCGCGTTGAGGATGACGATCGCCAGAATCAGAGCAGGTTCAAAAAATTCCTTCGTATCCCCCTCGTAAACGGCAATGCCGAACGAAATGGCGGCGGCGATCAGCAGGATGATGATCATCGCGTCCTTGAACTGATCGAGATAGCGCTCCAGCAGGGTGCGCTTTCTTTTTTCTTTTAAGCGGTTTTCGCCATAAACCTCTCGTTGTTTGATGACCTGACTATCCGAAAGTCCCGTGCTCAGATTCGAGCCCAGAAGCGTCTCCAGTTGGGCAGGCGTTTGATTGTGCGGAATCAAATGATACTCCTTTCATACTCTGCAATAGTTGTCGGCTGCTTTAACTACAATAAACCAATTATAAAGGATTAAAATTGAAATTTCAACTGCCCAAAGTGAAAAAAAGTGATATAATGAATCTTGTAAATCGGCGGTCGTTTTTGTACGCTCGCCGCGCGTAAGAATCAGGAGGACAGTATGAAAAATATAGTTGAAGCAAAGGAGCTGCATCAACGACTGAACGAAGTCGTTCTAATCGATGCAACGAATAACTTTATGATACCCGAAGAGGGCAGAAAAAAACACGACGCGGCACATATTCCCGGCGCATTTCACATCGACCTGCGTGGCGATATGGTCGGCACGCTCGGCGAGCATGGCGGACGCGATCCGTTGCCGGACGATATGGCATGCTTTGCCGAAAAGCTTGAGCGCCTCGGCATCCACAACGATACACCGATCGTCGTCTACGATGAGGATATGGTGCCGTCCAGTCGCTTCTGGTGGATGTGCAAATACATAGGGCTGGACAATGTCAAGGTCCTTAACGGCGGCATCAACGCCTGGAAGAGGGAGGGCTACGAGGTGACCGCCGAGCCTACACCGCTGCCGCAAAAATCCGGCAGGATCAAGATGCAGCTACGAAATGAAATGCTTGCCGACATCAAGGATATTCGCCAAGCCATTGAAAGCTCCGACACGGTAATCATCGACAGTCGCACGCCGGAGCGCTACAAAGGGCTCGCCGAGCCGATCGACAAGGTCGCCGGGCATATCCCGACCGCGCAGAACTATTTCTTCGGCGAAGTGCTCGACGAGGAAGGAAAATATAAAAAGGAAGCGTTTCTGAAGGAGCATTACAGAAAGCTGTCGGCATATGACAAGCGGATCGTACATTGCGGCTCGGGCGTCTCAGGGTCGGTCAATCTGATCGCGATGGACGAGATCGGTCTGTTTGCAAAATTCTATATCGGGAGCTGGAGCGATTATATTACTTATGAAGATTCCGTGATCGCAACGGAAAAATAGGAGCGAAAATGTATAAAAAAATTATTGAATCTCCACTGCTGCTGGACATCGTAGG
>JBGZCE010000073.1:0-3968 GCA_041845175.1 Filifactoraceae bacterium | reverse complement strand
CGTTTCCTCCTCGGCGATCTCCGTCGTATTTTCGATCCGCAGCCACAAAAACAGCCCCAGCCCGAGGATGATCACCGATACGATCGCGGCAATCAGCTTGACCTCTCCGGGGATCTTCCTTTTGGTCGAAAAATCTCTTCTGTTTTTTACAATTAATCTTCGGTTGCTCATTTCATCCATTCCTCGATCCGTACCAGCACCGCCTCGAGCTGCGCGTACAAATTTTCAAAGCTTGTGTTGTTCTCAAGGACATAGTCCGCCCTGGATCTTTTTTGATCCTGCGGCAGCTGCGCGCTGTCGACGCTTCTGATCTGCGCGATTGTTTTGTTATCCCGCTTCGCCGCACGCTCAAAGCGGATCGCATCGTCCGCATACACGAGAATTACCTTGTCCATGAAGCGCTCGTAGTTTTTTTCGTAGAGCAGCGGGATATCGAAAAATACGATTTTTTCATTTGCATTTTTTGCGATCTCCCGGTCCATTTCGATTTTGAAAAACGGACCGACCAATTTGTCCAGCTTTTCCAAATTGGCGCGATCGCCAAAGACGATGTCGAAGATCGCGCGCTTATCCAGGGCATTCGGATCGTTTTTGTCCCGAATCCCTTCGCCGAAGGTCTCAATCATTTTGCACACATAGCTCGGATTTTCATAGATCCGCTTGACCAGCGCGTCCGCGTCGATCACGGGATAGCCCTTTTTGATCAGATAATCGCTGACGGCGGATTTTCCGCTGCCGATATTTCCGGTGATTCCTATTTCCAGCATTATTTTGTATCAAACCAACTTTCTCCGACCTCAACATCGACCTGCAATCGCACCTTCAGCTCGGCGGATTGCTCCATGATGCTTCGGATCTCTTCTTTGATTTTTTCGGCGTCCTCTTTGTCCGCCTGTATGATCAGCTCGTCATGCACCTGCAAAAGCAGCTTGGCAGACGGGTAGTTTTTTGTGAGGTATTCATCCACACGCAGCATCGCCAGCTTGATGATGTCCGCCGCCGTTCCCTGGATCGGCGTGTTCATCGCCAGTCGCTTTCCGAAGCTTCGGACGACCGCATTCTTTGCCTGCAGCTCCGGGATGTGTCGCTTGCGCCCGTAAATCGTCAGCGCATAGCCTTGCTGCTCGACCGTTCGGACGATCTCGCTCAGATAGCCTTTGACCGCTTCGTATTTGTCGAGGTATTGCTCGATGTATTCCTTCGCCTTCGGAATGGAAATACCGAGATTGTTGGACAGCCCGAAATCGCTGATCCCGTACACGATGCCGAAGTTCACGGCTTTTGCCGCGCTTCGCATCTCGGAGGTTACCTGCTCGATGTCGATGCCGAACACCTCGGCTGCGGTCTTGGTGTGGATGTCGACATTGTCGGTAAATGCCTGCTGCATCTTCGGATCGTCCGCCAGATGCGCCAGGATCCGAAGCTCGATCTGCGAGTAGTCCGCATCCACCAACAGCGAACCCGGCTGCGCGATAAAGAGTGCGCGAAGTCTGCGCCCGCGCTCCGTGCGGATCGGGATATTCTGCAAATTCGGATCGAGCGAGGACAATCGGCCGGTCGATGCGGTCGTCTGACTGAAGGTCGTGTACACTTTGCCCGTATTTCGATCCATGATCGCCGACAGTCCGTCAATATAGGTCGACTTGAGCTTGGTCAGCTGTCGATATTCCATGATCCTTTCGATGATCGGGTGATGATCCTTGAGATATTCCAGCACCTCGATATTGGTCGAGTAACCGGTCTTGGTTTTTTTGCCGTGCGGAAGTCCGAGCTTTTCAAACAGGATCGTTCCGAGCTGCTTCGGCGAATTGATGTTGAAGCTTTCCTCCGCCAGATCGTAAATGCGGGCTTCGATCTCTCTGATCAGCGCGCTGTATTCGACGGCAAGGCTTTCGAGCAGCTCCTGATCGATCAGAAAGCCCTCCAGCTCCATCTTGGCGAGCACCTTGATCAGCTTCATCTCGATCTCGTAGAACACGAAGCCCACCTTGTTTTCTTCGATCTCCGCCTCCAGAATCCTCTCCAGCCTTTCGACGGCGGCGAGCGCATTTTTGTAATGCTCGTTCAAGCGCTTCGGATCCGCCAGCGCGGGATCGATCCGCGCCTTGCCCTTGCCGAGGATCTCCTCGAGCCCCTCGTAGGTCGGCAGCGCATATTTCATCGTCAGATAATCCAGTCCATAATTTCCGCTGTTCGCATCGACCGTGTATTCGGCAAGCTCGATGTCGAAGGCAGGATCGGCGATCGTGATGCCATAGCTGAGAAATGCCTTGTAGATCGTTTTGAGATCATGCCCGACGATGTGATTGCTTTCGTCCTCCAGCATTTTTTTGAGCAGCGGGAGCCGATCCGCCGGTACGACAAATACCTTGTCCCCGAGCAGCACATAGGCCGTTCGGATCGAGTAGCTGCCGCTGACCGAGGTCTTTTGCGCGTCGAGCATCAGATAGATCCGCCGGCCGCTTTGTTCAAAATCGGATCCGTCAAATTCCGTGATCAGCGTTTTTTCGCCGAGCTCTCCCAAATTGTGTGCCGCGCGCCGTCCGGCTGTAGGATGCGGATCCCGAGGCATTTCCTCCTGCATTTTTGAAGGTGCACCGGAAGAATCTCCACCGCTTTTTTTCAGCAGCGCAGTCAACAGCGAGGTAAATTCAAACTCGCGATACAGCTCCGCCAGCGCCTGCGTATCCGCGCCCCGGTAGCGCAGCTCGTCCAAATCGATCTCCACCGGCATATTGCGTACGATGGTCGCCAGCTTTTTGCTGAGGAAAGCGGATTCCTTGTCGTTCTCCAGCTTGGTGCGCACCGATCCCTTAATCTCGTCGAGATGCTCATAGATGCCCTCGATGCTCTTGTATTCCTGCACGAGCTTGATGCCCGTCTTTTCGCCGATCCCGGCAACGCCCTTGATGTTGTCGGACTTGTCGCCCATCAGCGCCTTGAGGTCGATAAACTCGGTCGGCGTCAGGCCGTATTCCTCAAACACCGCCTTGTCGTCGTATGCCTGCACCTGCGAGATCCCTTTTTTCGTAATCAGCACGGTCGTTTGAGGAGACGCCAGCTGCAGTGCGTCGCGATCGCCTGTCACGATGATTACCTCCAGATCGTTCTCTTCGCCGAAGCGCGACAAGGTCCCGATCAGATCGTCCGCCTCATAGCCCTCCAGCTCCGCGCGCATGATCCCCATCGCATCGAGCATTTTTTTCAGCGGCTCCACCTGCATACGAAGCTCGTCCGGCATCCCCTTGCGTCCCGCCTTGTACTCGTCGTATTGCCGATGACGAAAGGTCGGCGCCTTGAGATCGAACGCCGCCGCGATATAGTCCGGCCTGTGATTCTCCAAAATGCCGTTGACCATCGTCGCAAAGCCGTAGATCGCGTTGGTATAAAAGCCCTTTTTGTTCATCAGCGGCGGGAGCGCAAAATATGCGCGATTAAAAAGTGAATTTCCATCCAATAGAATTAATTTTCTTTTCATTATAAGATCCTTTTCTATTTTGTATGCGCCGTCGGCATTCAAACTGATCGGCGCCCGTTATCCGATTTCAGGTCGCTTTCACGGAATCTGCCGTCCGCTCTACGCCTTTATGCAAGCTCGCTGCTCGGCGTCTTCGTGCAGGCTCGGCTTACCGTCCGCATCCCGCGCGTCATGCTTATCTCACGAAGCGCTGCGGTCAAGCCATTTGTTCACAAGCTCGCTGCTCGGCGTCTTCGTGCAGGCCCCGCTCATTATCCACATCTCGCCCCTGCGCTTTATCTCTCACAACGCCGTGCGTACAAACTATCCGCTCGTACGCTCGCCGGCTCTGCGCCTTAGCGATCCGCAAGCGGCCGGCATATTTCCCATTCGCTTCTTAGAACAGTATATCAAATCCGTCCGCATTTTGATAGTTTTTTCTGCAAAGAGCGCTCCATCGCAGTTGCAAACAAAAAATCCGCCGAAGCGGATTTTTTGTTTGCTCTATTCT
>JBGZCE010000072.1:0-11544 GCA_041845175.1 Filifactoraceae bacterium | reverse complement strand
TTAATATTAAAATGTTGTATATGTTACACTTTTGAGAAATACTCCGATACTACTTGATTCGGACTTTTGAAGTTCAAACAGGTTTTCATGGTAGCGTTATAGCGTTGTTGATGTTTTTCGACCGCTCCATTAATGTATGCAGAAAATAAATAGGATCACGCATTCGATGAAGAATATGAGGTACGAATCATTGCCCATCAAGCAGCCCGGCATACTCAAAAGCTCAAACTACAAAACGATTGATATTCCACCGCTTTTGTATATTTCCGTAACATATGTTTTGTTAGATTACGCTCGGCTTTTCTATCGGAATTTCAACGATCCTTTTTTCGGCTTTGATCACAGCGTCATTCAAGCCGACCCCGGAGGACAAACCGCAATATATGTATCCGCTGCTTCGCTTTATCCAAAGTGCCATCCAAACCGAGATTTTGATCCGCCTACGGAACAGCTTCTTCGAATGTTCTCGCGTACAGTATCCGACAATTTTTTGTATACGAAAGAAGCACGCTCACGCGTGCTTCTTTCGGTATGCTCTAATGCTCCTGTTCAAATTCTCTTTCAAAATCTTCCGTCGGATCCAAGGTTTCGTTGAAGCCGTATTCGTTTTCCACTTCGAGATCTTCCGGAGAAATGTCGTAGTTTTCATAGTAGGAATCCCAGAACTCGGATTCTTCCTGTTCTTCTATCTCTTTGATCATTTTTCTTTCTTTGATTTTGTCCGAAACAAGCTTTGTCACTCCTGTTGCCACCAATGCCGCCACGGCGACTCCCGCCAGTACCTTGCCTGTGCTCGGTCTTGATAATTCGCGATCCAGGATCTTTTTCTTTTCGTCGATCGGCATTTTCGATTTCAGTATTTTTGCGATATCTCTTGATTTCATTATTTCTCCAACCTTTCCAAAGCCTCGTAACCTTTTTATATAATATACCTTATTATCTACTGAAAAGCAAGAAAATTATACAGCATTTTTATCGCTTCGTCACGAGTCGCGTTGTCGTACGGCCTGAATTCACCGTCCGATTGCACATCCAAAAAGCGCAGCGCCGCGGCGATCGCGACATAGCCCTCGTAGCCTTCGCTCGTTCGGTCAAAGTCGTAGAGCTCGCTCTTGAAGATCTCGCTTTTGATTGCCAGCTTCTGATAGCCGATCGCACGAACCAGATATTTTGCAATCTCTTCGCGCCGGATCGGCAGATCGTCGACCTCTTCACCCGTCAGCAGCAAGCCCTTCTGGCGCCACAGGCTCTCGTGGTATTCCGCCGATTGCGCTCCCTGATAGGATGAATAGGAGTTGTACGCCGAGGACAGCAGCGTCAAAAATTCGGTTTCCGATATTTGGATCCCGCTTCGGAGCTTGCCGCCCGAAAATCCGATGCCGATCTGTCTGAGCATTTCCACCTCATGCTGGTAGCGACTGCTCTGAATGTCTTCATAGAGCACCACATCCTGCTCTTCGGTTTCGGTGTTGATGACCCTCAGCCCGGTGGTCGATGCGAATTTCAGCGGAAGCTCATCGGTATGATCGACACAGTAATAAAGCTTGGCGTTGAATCGCTGATTTTTTTCATCCCATTGAAGTCGATAACGCAGCGCCAGGGTGTTTTCTTCAAAGATCTTTTCAAAAATCAGATTGGCATCCGCGAATTTTGTCGGTCGCGGCAGCCGAACCTTGCTCCATGAAGCGTAAAATGAGGTGATCTTGTCTCTTTCCAGCTGATAGCCGATCGAGATGCTGTCCGACAGCATGTATGCGTCGTTTTCGTATCGGATGTATTTCAAAAAAACCGTGTCGCTCTTTTCGCCGATCTGTCGGTTCAGATCGCTTTCGTCGAGCCGAATCTTTCCGGTATATTTTTGCGCATACTGCTCGATGAATGCGGACGCTGCCCGCTCGGCTTCTTCGACATCGTTTTTCGTGATCGTTTGCTGCTCGCCCGAGGCGGAATATTCGGTGAAGCTCACGAGCTCCAAGTTTTTCGCATCAAGCTCAATGGAGTAGGAGCCGCTCGCATCGTCCAGATCGAAGGACCATACATATTTGGATTCCAAATAGGCGCGTTCATACAGCGTCGCGTATTTGACATCCATTTCCTCCGCCTCCAAAAATTCAAGCTGCTTTGCTTTTTTTGAGGCTTCGGCAAGCGATTTGAGCCCGGATTTATTTTCAACCTCCACCTGTTCGTAGGGCTCGATCGTTTCCATCTCCGAAACGACGGTCGGCGTGTCCTCATAGTAGAGCTCGAAAAAATTGCCGGCATATTCGCTTTTCCCGGTTCGCGCGTTGATCGCATAACTCTCGTCCAGCTTGGGAACATACGCGGTCCTTACATTGTCGAGCATTTCGTCCTGCTCGTTATAATAGTAGGTGTAGATTTTTTTGAGTCCGATGTTGCTGCGATAGGCAAACTCCGCTTCTTTGACATCCAGGATCCCTTTCGTGCTTTCATAGTCGACGACCGGCACATAGTCCGCGTCGAATGCGGTGATCTTTCCCATGGTGTAATCAATCTCCGCCATCGCATTGAGTCCCGCAACAAGGATCCCGTCCTTGTAGTAATCGAAATGGAAGGTGTAGCTTTCGGTGCCGACTTTGTAATCTTCGTTCAGTATAAAGCTTTCGTGATCATTCGGATGGCTTTTGGCGATAAAGTCTCTGGCGATCACCTTACTTTCCTCCAGCGAATACAGCGGCAGCTTTTTCAGACTTTGTTCACTGAGCTCGGAGCTTTTCGTAACATTGCTGTAACTGTAGATATTGCCGTCTTCGCCATATCGCACAAATTGTATCGAATCCTCACCTTCCCATGTCAGATCGTAGTATGTCTGCCCGTTGTACAATCCCATGGAGTAGATCAACTTGGTATTGTTGTCATTGATGACTACGCGGGATTTGATGTCGGCAAGGATGCTCTCGAGCTTTTCCTTCGAGATGTTTTGATCCGGCTCCTGTGCGAGCTCGCCTTCGATCGCCGGATCCTGTGCCGCCTCCGACATATCCTGTAATTCCGTTGTCATTTCACGATTCTGCGTCGTGTAATTTTGCACCGCTTCGGACGGAATGACAGTCAAAAACATTCCGACGATCAAAATAAGTGAAAATATTTTTTTCATCAAATACTCTCCTTTCGCCCTCCACTGTATCTTACTACACTTTTTAAGTAAAAGCGTTACATAAAGTTTACAGTTTTTAGCCCGATCATGATCAATAGCGCAGACTCTTGAGATGGGCCTTTCGCTCGTCGGAGATCTGCCGCGACTCGACGGCTTTTTGTATCGTTTTCTGATGAACAAAGTGCGCGAGCGCTCGTTTCTCGATATATCCGATCGCAGACTCGTATTGATGCGCAAGCGCCATGCTGAAATACCAGGCGATCATCATGTCGATGTAATAGACTCCGGTCGTAAGCTCGGAGACCTCCTTCAGATCCTGCGGATCGAAATGCTCCTTCAAGTAATTGGACAGCAGCAGGCCAATCCCGTACCGAACGGTATATTCATGGGCCGATCGCATCCATTCCGTGGCTTTGCGGCGAAGGAGCGCCGGATGCTTTTTGAAAACGGCGGGCGCGGTGCTGTCGCATGTCGCCCAGTTGTCGATATACGGCAAAAATTTTTCCAGCTCCTCCAGGCAGCGGTCGATGTCTTTGATCTGCATGATCAGATAGCCGTGCAGATTGTTTTCCTCATGGTATTTGTGCGGCAGCTCGGCAAAAAAGCCGGCGATCATCTCGGGCGCTTCCTTTTGAAGCGTCTTTGCCAGCTCGCGCAGCTTCGGCATCCGAACGCCGATAATCGTTTTCGCATCGAGCGTCGGGTTCAGCTTGGATGAAAAGGCTTTGTACTTCTCCTCGCCCAACGCAAAAAGCATCTTTTGTATCTCGGTCATAAAAATTCCTCACAAACTCTACTCGTAGATCCCGTACACCCTGTTGACGCTCTGCACGAACATTATGCCATGACCCGGCTTGTCGATCCCGATCGCTTTTTGAATGGATCCGATCACGGCATCGGCAATGTCGTTTTTGACGATGACGATGACAAGCTCTTTTTCCGGCTCCACCTCGATATTGAACACCCGCGTCGTTTCATTGACACCGGAGCCTCTGGCGTTGATGATCGTTCCGCCCTTTGCACCGGCTGCGGTCGCCGCGTCGATCACATCCTCCGCCGTTCCGCGCGCCACGATCGTAGAAATAATTTGATACATTGATTGTTCTCCTTCCGCCATCACCGGATTGTCCGTCAAGGTTCTCGAACCCAAGATCCTGTCAACGCCGACGGAAAATGCGATCCCGTGATTCGGCTTTGAAAATTCGAATTCTTCGTTGAGCTGCTCCAATGTTTTCTGAGCCACATTGCACTGCGCGCCCAGCATCACGATCTCCTTTCGCTCATCATAGAGTGAAAAGAAATTTAATATGGAATTATTTACCGTCCCCTTTCCCAGGAAAATCGTACCGGTCGGAATGCCGCATTTTCGCGCCTTATGCAGGATCCTGCTTCCCATGCCGAAGTTTACGATCACATAGATCAGCTCATAACCGCCTGTAGGTTGTTTAATCATCTTCATCTCCTCTATCCTTTGAACGGACTTGGAACACATAGCCGAGCGCCTCCA
Organism: Filifactoraceae bacterium; assembly: GCA_041845175.1. GTDB lineage: Bacteria > Bacillota > Clostridia > Peptostreptococcales > Filifactoraceae > JAUNKE01. The sequence continues at coordinate 6,922 of JBGZCE010000072.1, read as the reverse complement.
GCGTGATGATCGGAAACATCGCGACCATCGCGATCATTCCGAAGCCGTCTGCCATCAGATCCGCTCCGGCGGAAGCATTCGCCGCGCCCTGTGTAAATGCCAGAATAAAAGTCGCCGTCATCGGCCCCGTCGCCACGCCGCCCGCATCAAAGGCGATCCCGACAAAGAGCTTGGGCACCACGAACATAAACGCGACCGCCACCAGATAGCCCGGCAAAAGATAATGCCACAGCTGCACCTCCGGAACGAGGATCCGAATGATCGATAGCGCCACGGCAAAGCCGACTCCGATCGCCAGCGGAAGCAGCACCGCTCTTCTCGACACATAGCCGCTGGTCACATTCTCGATCTGATGCGTCAGCACATATACCGCCGGCTCCGCCAGAATCGTCACCACGCCGAGCACAAAGCCGACCGCGATGATAAAGCCCTTGTTCTCCAAGAGCGCCAGCTCATTTCCGATCTTGAGTCCGACATCCATAAAGCCGCCGTTGATGCCGACCAAAAAAACAAACAAGCCGACAAAGGCAAAGCCGAAACCGGTCAACAGCTTTCGGAACTCGCGCTTGCGCAGCCTGAACGAGATCGTCTGTGCAACGAGCAAAATGACAATCAGCGGCAGGATCGCCAAAAAGCTTTCCTTCAAATACTGCGGCACGATCAAAATAAAAGGCATCAGGATCGCGCTCGACAAGTCCGCGCTCGACTCCAGACTTGCCGCAAACTCCTGCGTCGGCGAAAAAATATCCAGCAGCATCACGGACATGATCGCGCCGGTCGAGGCGATCGCCACCAGCCCGAAGCTGTCCTTCTCCGACGCCTTGCTGTCCTTCTTGAGCTTGGAGATCCCGACCGAGAGCGACAGGATAAACGGCACCGCCAACGCCCCCGTCGTCGCCCCCGACGCATCGAAGGAGATCGCCAAAAATTCTCTTGAAACAAAAATCGCCAGGAGCAGGATAATCAGATACAAAATGCTCAACACCTTGAACAGCGGCACATTGTAAAAAATCCGCACAAAGCCGAGTGCCAGCATGATCGCAAGGCCGGTGGAGACAACGATCAGAATGCTCGCACCGGAAAGCTGACCCGATGTAACGGAATTTACTTGATTTGCCAGAACCATCAGACCCGGCTCCGCCACGGAAATAAAAAATCCGAGTATCAGACCCCCGATCAATACGATCCACAGCTTATTGGATTTTGTCAGCGCACCGCCGGTCAGATCGCCGAGCGGCGTGATTCCGATGTCCACGCCGATCAAAAAGATCGTCAGCCCCAGCACGACCAGCATCGAGCCGACGAAAAATCGGAGCATCAGCGGCATTCCCAAGGGAACGATCGTCAAGCTCAGAATCACCACGATCCCGACGATCGGGAGCACCGAAAACAACACCTCTTTGATTTTGGCACCTATAATGTTCAAACAAACCTCCCACTATTGCAAGACCGTTCTTCTCCCCCATCCCCGAACGATCTATTTTTTGATCGCTTCGTAAATATTTCGCAGCACCTTGTTCACAAAGCGATAGGCGATCTCATCCGCAAACCGCTTTGTGATCTCGACCGCTTCATTGATCGAAACGGCAGCCGGCACATCCTCGAAGTACAGCATCTCGACCGTCGCGATCCGAATAATGCTGATCTCGATCTTGCCGACACGCTCCACACGCCAGCCGTGCACATTCTCCCGAATGATCTCCTCGATCCGCTCCCTGTGCTGAAGATAGGTCTCGATCAGCGCGACCGTATAGCCGTGATCCTTCGGATCCATCTCCCGAATACTGAAGTATTCCTCAATAAAGGAGACTCTCTCCTCGCTCTGCGCCTTCATTTCAAACAGTAGCTGAACGGCGATCTCTCGCTGCACGCGCCTTGCGATCGGTTTTTTCTTTTCCTTCCGGTTATCGCTCATAAATTCTCCGCTATTTTTCCGTTTTATCGGAAGAAACTACAACGCTGTGAACATGCACATTTACGGACGCAACGCTCTGCTCCGTCATGGACTCGATCGCATTTTTAATATTTTCCTGCACAAGCTTTGCCACCTCGCAGATTTTTTCGCCGTAGACCACATCGATAATCACCGACGCCACCACGCCATCCTCCGTGGTTTCGACCGAAACGCCGCCGTTCCACTTGCTCGCACCCGTCATTCGCTCGAGAAGGTCCCCGACGCCGACATGCAAGCCGTGCACGCCCTTCACTTCCTTGGCGGCGATATTGGTGATGGTTACGACCACATCCTCCGAGATCGTGATATTGTTTTCGTTCATGATTTCCTCCACTTCTTTCTGATGCTTCCATTATACCAAAAATAATTCGCTGCGGGCAAATTTTCCGCTCCTTAAAGCGCCTGCTCCCCTGCCTCGTCGACGCTCAACTCCGCCAGCTTCTGCTTCAGCTCGCGGATATAATCCGCTTCGATCGCGCGCTTCGCCTGCAGGATTGCATTGGAGAAGGCATACGCGTTTGAATTGCCGTGCGCCTTGATCAGCACCTTTTCAACGCCCAGAAAAGGCGCGCCGCCAATCTCCTCCGAATTGAACGCGGCTTTCAGCCTGGTCAGCTCCGACTTCATCAGCAATGCAGCGAGCTTTCCCTTCAGCGAAGACATAAAGCTCTCCTTCAGGCTCTTCATGATGACACCGGCGATCCCCTCCGCCGTTTTGATATAGACATTCCCGGTAAAGCCGTCCGTGACGATGACATCCGCCGCCGCCTCCGTCACATCTCTGCCCTCGATATTCCCGACAAATCGAATGCTTTGCTCCTCCGAAAGCAGGCGGTATGCCTCCTTCGTAAGCTCCGAGCCCTTGCCCTCCTCCGTTCCGTTGTTGAGCAGTGCCACCTTCGGATCGGTTTTGCCGATGATCTTCTCGAAATACAGCGAGCCCATGATCGCAAACTCGTGCAGATTCTTCGCCTTAAGATCCGCATTCGCCCCGACATCCAGCAGCATCGGGCTGCCCTTGGGCGCCGGCACGAACACCGTCAGCGCCGGACGGCTGATGCCCTTGATCCGTCCGAGGATGAACAATCCGCCCGCAAGCAGCGCCCCCGTGGAGCCTGCGCTGACGAATGCGTCCGCCTCCCCGTTTTTGACCAGATTCAAGCCCACGACGATGGACGAATTTTTCTTTTTGCGAATCGCGACCGTCGGCTGCTCGTCAAAGCCGATCACCTCATCCGCATGAACAATCCGAAGGCGTGATCGATCCGCCGTCAGCTTCTCAAGCTCCTCATTGATTTTCCGTTCCTCGCCGACCAGCACGATCTGCAGCTCCTTTTCATTTTTCAACACCTCGATCGCACCCCTTACCGTTTCTCTCGGTGCATGATCGCCACCCATCGCATCCACTGCAATAATCAATCGAGCTCCTCCCTTCTTCCGAAATGCCCGCACGCGCCGTGCCGCACCGGCAGGCATCATCCGAGCATGATCCTTTCGCTTAACAAAAAAGCATGTAGCTCGCACTACATGCCTGTCGATTATTTCTCTACAACTTCTCTGCCATTGTAGTATCCACATTCAGGACACATTTTGTGAGATAGTTTCGGTTCATTGCATTGTGGGCATTTCACCAATCCTTTTGCAGATATTTGCATTACGGATGCTCTTCTTGAGCGAGTTGCCGATTTGGCTGTTTTTCTCTTAGGTACTGCCATTATCCCCACCTCCTTTATTCTAACAATTGTTTCAATATATCAAATCTGCTGTCGGTTTGTTCCTCCTTGCAGGTACAGCCTACGCGATTCAGATCCGCGCCGCAAACGCTGCACAAACCCTTGCAGTCCGCATCACAAAGCGGCTTCTGCGGCAGCTCCTCCAGGATCTGCCGATGCGCAAGCTCTGTAAGATCCAGCGTCGAACCGTCAAGCACAAAGCTGTCATACTCCGCTTCCCACGCTCTCTCCTCGTCCGTCTCCAGCATCACAAGAATCTCCAGCGCCATCGGGTATTCCACCTCGGCAAGACATCTTGCACACGCGACCGCGACCCTTGTGTCCAGAGCGCCGGAAAATTCCAGAGCGTCTCCCTTTTTCCTGATCATGCCTTTGATATAAAGCGGTGTCCGATAACGAATGCCCTGCTTTTCTTCAAGCTCAGAAGCCTCAAAGCGGACATCCACCTCTTGCGTCATTCGCTTTCCCTCAAGTATCAAGCTAAGATTCATTCTTTCACCTCTGAATTAACAGCAACATTATACAGAAAAACGGATCCGTTGTCAAGCTGTCTCCCTTGTCGCCCTTGAAACTACACCAACAACGCCTTTGTATCGCGCGCGATCATCAGCTCCTCGTTGGTCGGGATACAGAATATCGCAACCTTCGACGCATCACTCGACACCAAAGTGTCCTTTCCGCGAACATTGTTTCGCTCGTCGTCTATCACGATGCCCAGGCCTTCCAAGCCGCTGCAGATCTGCTTTCTCGCTTCGATGGAGTTTTCGCCCAGACCCGCCGTGAATACGATCACATCCACGCCGCCCATCTCCGCCATGTATGCTCCGATGTATTTTTTCACTCGTTTGTAATAGGTTTCAAGCGCAAGCGCCGCACGCTCGTTGCCTTCGCCCGCCGCTTTTTCGATATCGCGGAAGTCCGAGCTCACGCCGGAAATCCCGAGCACGCCCGACTTCTTGTTGATAATATCGTTGATCTCCGCCACGCCGAGATTCAATTTCCCCATCAGGAAAGCCACGATCGCCGGATCCATATCTCCGCTTCGGGTTCCCATGATCAGTCCCTCAAGCGGAGTGAGTCCCATCGAAGTATCGACCACCTTGCCGTTTTGGATCGCCGCAACGGACGCCCCGTTACCGAGATGGCAGGTAATAATCTTCAGATCCTCGATGTTTTTACCCAACAGCTCCGCTGCTCTCCGGCTGACATATTTGTGGCTCGTTCCGTGGAATCCGTATCTTCGGACACCGAACTCCTTGTAGTATTCATACGGCAGCGCATAAATATAGGAAGAAGCAGGCATCGTTTGATGGAATGCCGTATCGAACACGCTGACCATCGGCACGCCCGGCAAAATCTCCTGACAAGCGCGGATCCCGATCAGATTCGGCGGATTGTGAAGCGGCGCAAGATCAACGATCTCCTCGATCGCCTTGATGACCTCATCCGTGATCACCACCGAAGTTGCAAACTTCTCCCCGGCGTGAACCACTCGGTGACCAACCGCAGAAATTTCATCCATGCTTTTGATCGCACCGTGCTCCGGACTTACAAGCGCAGCCATTACATTCTCAAGCGCGACCTTGTGATCCGGCATCGGCGTCTCGATCACCACTTTGTCTTTTCCCGGAATCTCATGCTTCAGCACGGAGCCGTCAATGCCGATGCGTTCCACCAGACCGATCGCAAGAACCGATTCATCCTCCATATTGATCAGCTGATACTTCAAGGATGAACTGCCACAGTTAATTACCAATACTTTCATCATTACCTCCTAAATATTTTACGCATACGCGATTTCAGACAAAAAAATGGCGGGAATATGTGGGAATCGAACCCACCCAAGAAGCTACTAACCCCTCGAACCAGTTTTGAAGACTGGCGGGCACACCAGCACCCATCTACTCCCAATCTTTAACATTTTAGCACACCGAGATTTGTAAATCAAGTTTTTTATCACGCGCGAGCCAAAAAATATCTCGGCTTACAAAACATCCGCTGCGCCCTCGAAAAAGAATCCTCCGCAGCGACAAATCAAACCGCCCTCCGCTCCTCTTGAGATGGACTCCTGCGGACGCTGGCAAAGCGAAAATATTTCCGTTTGTCCTATCCGACTTAATTAGGCTCCAAAACAGCGACCTCTCCAATCAAACAGCGGCTGTCGCACGACCACACCGAAAAAGCGGCACGCTCGTGAGCACAAACCGCAAAAAACAAACTTCATTTCCAGCTTATGAAAATTCGGTTTGTCTTTTTTGAAACTTAAGAAAAGCCCTTGCTGCAAGCAGAAGCTTTTTTCTCCCGCGCGCAAAGGCTCTTCCGTTCATTTGTTTTCACAAAATCACATATCAAAGGTATTTATTTTCGTTGCCGATGTTCTCTTCGCAAAAAGCTTTCATCAACGATTATTCTTTTGCGGTAAATCCGTTAGCAATCAACAATTCTTCCGATTGCTTCAAGCTGATCGTTTTTGTTTGAAGAATTCCTTCGTCCATCAGAATGCCCGGGATCGACCCGTCCACCAGCTTGTTGAAATCCACCTTCTCATAATCGATCGACAGCGTTTCGACCGCTTCCGTATCGCCATACTCAATCTTCTCTTCCAAGCCCTCGATGCCTTGGTACTCCGCCGAGATCGGCTCAAGCATCGCTTGAGCTTCTTCCTTCGTGCTGATTCCCAGTGCGGAATAAGGCATTACATTGTGAGCCGTTTGCTTATATACTTTGTCGCCGCTGTAATAATAAGTCAGCTCCATCTCAATGCCGTTCAGCGATGCGACATAGGTTTTGCTCTCCAATTCGGAAGAGCTTCCGCCTCCGCCGCAGCCGACCAAAGCAAGCGCCAATAACGCCACGAATATACTACTGATAATTTTTTTCATCTTTTCCCTCACTATTCTTCATCCTTCGATATGCTGTGTAACAACACTCGACCATTATAACACATCTTCGAAAAATTTCAACCGTTGCTCTATGAAATATGTCGTACCGAAAGGCTCCCTATCGATTCATTTCCGAGCGTTCTCATTCTATTTCTCTATCGGTGTTATATATCTATCTCAATCACTCGGTCAGGTTTATAAGAAACATGTTCCGTATTATAGCAATAGTATACCCTCCTCCAAAACGGCTTCCTGATCATTATAAGCGCTGCATTCGCCTTGTTTCTCATAGTATACAGCCGGCTATTATATACAGGAAGATCTTTTTTGTATTTCTCTCCCATCGGTTGCAT
>JBGZCE010000071.1:0-5741 GCA_041845175.1 Filifactoraceae bacterium | reverse complement strand
GGGAGTATCCCAAAGTTTGTGTAAACCTCCAAATTGATGTAAGATAGAATTACTTAGTTTGGAGGTTATTTTTATGTCAAAAAGAAAAGACAACCCACAAAAAGCAGCAATGAGAGAACTAATGCGTGAGTATCTGAAAAATAATGATATCTGCATCAAAAGTGGCACTGATGTAAACTGCATATCTTCACCTGTGTGGACACATTTAAGGATGATTATAAGATTACGAGCGATTTTCTCTCAGGGAGCATAGGAACCAATCCGGTTATCATTCGCAAGATACTCGCACAGCTGCAGGGCGCAGGACTTATTACGGTTGTCGGAGGAACGGGAGGAGTCAAGCCGACGAGAGAATTGCCGGATATATCCTTTTATGACGTATATCAAGCCATAAAGCCTGTGGAGGGCAAAAAGCTGTTCCGATTTCACGAGAATCCGAAGGAGGAAACCGAATTTGAAAAAACGAGCGACAAAAGATATTTTTGTAGAGGCATTGCTGAAATTGGCAAAGCGTAAGAGCATCGACAAAATTTCCGTGAAAGAAATCGTGGAGGAAAGCGGTTTGTCTTTGCAGACCTTTTACAATCATTTTTTGGACAAGGCGGATCTAATTTTATGGGTGCATAAATCCAAATTTATCTGAAAAAGGAGGGTTTAAATTGATAAGCATAGAGATGATGTCTAAAGAAAATTGTATTGATATATACTCTTTCGAAAAAGAAAACCGAGATTACTTTGAGAAAAATTTACCACCTAGACCTGATAATTATTTTAATTTAAATACTTTTCAAGATATCACAAATGAATTGTTAGTTAAACAGGATAATCATGATATATTCATGCACGTTATTAGAAATTCCCGTGGTGATGTGGTTGGAAGAATTAATTTAGTTACTTTGGAGAATGATAAAAAAACAGCGGAACTTGGATATAGAATTGGAGAAACTTATAGTAATTTAGGCTATGCTAGTGAGGCAGTGAAAATTGTTTTAGACAAGGCATTTAATATTTATGGTTTAAATAAAATTATTGCCGGAACAGCAACAGATAATTTCGCATCTAAAAAAGTACTAATGAAAAACGGGTTTATCTCCACTGAGATTATAGAAAATGACTTGCAAATTCACAATGAATGGGTTAGTACAGAACTATTTGAAATTATGAAATCTTAATTTGACGAGCTGCTTGCAAAACTTGGAAAGGACGGCTACTCGGGAACTCTGGCGCCGCTTTTGAAGCGGCTGGAAAAACTGGGGTTTGTGAACCGAAAGCGGGCGGAGCATAACGAACGGATGCTGCTGATCAGCTTGACAAAGCAGGGAGAGAGATTACGATTGAGGGCGACGGAGGTGCCTCCGGAGATAATGAACCGCATGGGCTTGTCCGAGGAGGAATTCGCAATGCTTCGGGCTTTGCTGGACAAGGCGCTGAGAAATATGGAGAAAGAAGCATAGGGATAAACGATTTATGATACAAACGAGCGGCTCGATTTTGAGCCGCTCGTTTTGTATGAAAAGCTTTGGTTTTTCAGTCGTCCCATGTTTTTTTTGACAGTCGGTGCATGGCAAGCGAAGCTCTGAACGGCATATCGCACAGGCGTCGAAATACCGAAAAATTACCTTCAGGAAATTGCATACGAAAAGAACGAGCGTTTTTCGATACTCTGCGCGGACCCGAGCTTGCATACGGCATGGATGCGGGATTGTCTTAAGGGATTTGCAAGCAACAAAAAAGAGTGAATCGGGATTGAGCCCGATTACAGCATCGATGCCAGCGTAAACAACAGTTCCACGCCGTAGCCGGTCGCGCCGCGTCGGCAATTCGGTTTGTCCTCATCGACATCGGCGGTACCGGCGATGTCGACATGGATCCACGGAATATCTTCTACGAATTCCTGTATAAATGCACCGGCAACCGATGAGCCTGCGAATCGTCCGCCGGAATTTTTAAGGTCGGCAATCTTCGATTTGTTCGCTTCGCGCATCGCTTCGTCAAGCGGCAGTCGCCAGGTTTTTTCGGCGGAAACGCGGGAGGCCTTTTCAAATATTTGATAGAAGTCCTCGTCATTGGTAACGACGCCGGCATAATTTTTGCCCAGTGCGACCAATGCCGCGCCTGTCAGGGTCGCGATGTCGACGATCTTGGTCGCGGACTCCTGACGGATCGCGTAGGTGATCGCGTCGATCAGTGTCAAACGGCCCTCTGCGTCGGTGTTGACGATTTCGATGAATTTGCCGTTCATCGTCGGGATGATGTCACCCGGCAGATAGGCTTCACCGGAAATCATATTTTCGGCAGCGGCAACGATCGCTACGACATTGATCTTTAATTTCGCCTGTGCGATCGCACGGATGGCGCCGATCACCGCTGCGGAGCCTGCCATATCGGTTTTCATAGTCATCATCGAATCGGTCGGCTTGATGGAATATCCGCCGCTGTCGAAGGTCAGTCCTTTTCCGACGAGCGCAAGCTTTTTGTCGCTGCTTGGATTGCCCTTGTAGTTCATCACGATCAGACGCGGCTCCGCCTTGGAGCCCTGTGCCACCGCAAGATATGCGTGCATACCGAGCTTTTCGATCTCCGCTTTGTTTTTCACCTTCACCTCGATCGGCAGATCGGCGAGCGCTTCGGTCGCCAGCGTGGCCAGATCGGCAGGCTTTACGATATTCGCCGGCTCGTTGACGAGATCGCGGGCGAGCAAAATGTTTTGCGAAAGAAGCTCCGCGCGCTTCAAGCATTTGTCCGCATCGGCAAATTCGGTGTAGATCGCAAGCTCGGTCAGCTGATGCAGCTTGTCTTCCTTCGTCTGATATTTTTCAAAGCTATAATGTGCGAGCTGCATTGCTTTGAGCGATTTGAAGAAGCAGTCCACATTGTTCAGCTCGGAGGCTGCGTTTTGGAGGATCAGAAGCGGTCGCTCCGCTTTGAGGCGCTGCAATTCCTTGACGGCTTTGCCGAGCGCATTGACGGCGATCTCGCTGCAGTGCTTTCCTTTTTCGCCCAAACCGACGAGCACGATGTGCGCATGCTTGGACGAGTTTCGGAAAAAGCTGGTGAACGAATAGAGCTGCTCCTTTTTGCCCTCGAAGAATTTGGCATCGAGATAAGGACGGAGCATATTTCTGAAATTCTCATCAAAAAAATCGCCGATGGTCACATCCGAAGTAAACGGGATCACATAGGCATCATAATTCTGTACGGTTTCCAAATGGTTTAACAGCTGTATCTTCATATTAACCTCCACATTTGTTTTCTTCTATTCTACCCCAAATTTCGGATAAAGTACAGAAAAGAAAAAAATTGTTCATCTCTTGCACAAATCGTTTGACAAAAGCTGCAAAAACTCATAGACTGGTGGTAAGGAGGGAGATATGTATGAGCGGAGAAAGAAATAAAAAGAAGGAAGCGGACGCCAAGGAGCGCGCGCTGGAGCTGCATATCGATCAAGTGATCCGCTCGCTCAAAAATGAGCGGCTGATTTCCGAGAGCGAGCTGTTCGACGAGGAGCGCATTCTCGAGGAGCACCGTAACAATCAGAAAAGATTTGAATATGATTATGAGGAAGATTTTTATGAGCCTATTTATGACGACGAGGAGTAGATGCTGAATATTAAATTGATCGTGATCGGAAAGCTGAAAGAGAATTATTTGAAGCAGGCGAGCGAGGAATATCTGAAGCGACTGAGCCGATTCGCAAGGGTGACGGTGACGGAGCTGCCGGAGGAGCGGCTCGCGGAGAATGCTTCAAAAAAAGAGGAGGAGCGGGTCAAGGAGGCGGAGGCGCAAAAAATTCTTAGCAGGCTGCGCGAGAATGATTTTGTGATCCTGCTGACGCCGGACGGCAAGATGATGAGCTCGGAGGATTTTGCGCGCTATATTGAGGACAGGGCGTTGGCGGGGACGAGCAGTCTGATTTTTTGTATCGGCGGAAGCCTCGGACACGGCGAGGCGCTCAAAAAACGCGCGGATCTTGAAATCAGCTTCGGAAGGATGACTTTTCCGCATCAGCTGTTTCGCGTTCTGCTGTTGGAGCAGATCTACCGCGCCTGCAAGATCAATGCGAATGAAGCGTATCATAAATAACGAGGTGGCGAATGAGGATTCTGAGTATTCTTGCACAAAAGCCATATGCGACGGGGAGCGGCGTTTACTGCACGGAGCTGATCGGCGAGCTGGCTCGGGCGGGGCACACGCAGGCGCTGATCTGCGGGATCGATGCGGAAGAGCCGTATTTTGACGAATTTTGCGAGCGTGTGAGCGAGGTGGCGGTCTTTCCAGTGCGCTTCAATTCGCAGGAGCTGCCCTTTGATATTTTGGGAATGAGCGATGTGATGCCGTATCGCTCGACGCGGTATCGCGATCTGACAAAGGCGCAGGCGAAGGCGTTCGAGCAGACCTTTTTGCACACGATCCGCAAGGCGGTCGAGGAATTTCAGCCGGAGCTGATCCTCTGTCATCATCTGTATTTTTTGTCGGCACTCGTGCTGGAGCAGGATTTTTCATGCAAGATCGCCGTAATCTGTCACGGAACCTGTTTGCGGCAGCTCGGCACGCATTCCTTCGAGAGGGAGCGGATATTGAAGGCGCTGGCTTCATCCGACCGGATCTTTGCGTTGCAGGCGGTTCAGAAACAAGAGATCGAACGCCTGCTCGATTATCCCGCCGATCGGATCGCGGTGATCGGAAACGGATACAATCCCGCTATTTTTTACGGAGCGTCGGAGAAAAATGCGATCGCGCGAGGTCGGAATGCACCGGGTGAGTCATTTTTCGATAACGATTTGCCGGTGATCGAAATGGCGTATGCCGGTAAAATCTCACGAAGCAAGGGCTTGCTTTCGCTGCTGGCTGCGATCGACCGAGCGGATCTGCTCGGACATCGGGCGATCCTCTATCTGGCAGGCAATGCGGGCGACCGAACGGAGTATGCGCGGATCGTTGAGCGTGCCGCGCGTTGCAGGCACCGCGTTGAGTTTTTGGGACACAAAACGCAGCAAGAGCTGGCGGAGTTGTATCGCCGAGTACAGCTTTTTGTATTCGCTTCCTATTATGAAGGGCTGGGACTTTCGGCGATCGAGGCGATGGCAACGGGGCTGTACGCGGTCGTATCGGATACGCCGGGCTTGCAGGATTGGATCTTGAGCAAGGTGGCGGAGTCGCCCGCCGAATTTGTTCCGCTGCCGACGATGACGGAGCACGATGTGCCGGTCGAGTCGGAGCTGGCGGAGTACGAACGCGCCTTTGCCGAGGCGATCACGAGGCAGATCCGGCGGCTTCGCGCCAACGGTTATCGTCGACATTCGGTCTCAATGGAGGTCTTTTCGTGGGAAAGCGTGGCGAAGCATATTTTGTCGGAAATGCGCGAGGAGTAAAGGATTTTTAAGCGGTCGTTTTGCCAAGCTGCCGATTACGGCAAGAAGGAATGAAGCGCAGTCATTTTGTGAGCGCTTGACGCTCGAGTGCGAGCAGGGTCAAGAAAAAATGCTTGGACTGCGGCTACAACCAGCCGATCGTTGAAAAGCACACGCGGGAATTGAAAAGATCTTCAAGCGGTCGTTTTGTCACGGGCTGTCGATTGCAGGAGAACGAAACAGGCGGTCATTCGTCAAACGCTTGGCGATCGAGAATCGGGCGGCAGGGATGATCGGCAGTGAAGTGACGAGAAGAAAATTATAAATCAGTATGATAGGGAGAAGCTATGATCACATTCAGGAAAGCACAATTTTCGGATTGCGAGCAAT
>JBGZCE010000070.1:0-2744 GCA_041845175.1 Filifactoraceae bacterium | reverse complement strand
CTGCCGTTCGATTAGGAGGTTGAATGGGAAAGCTCACGAAGATTGAGAGAAACTGGATACTATATGATGTTGGGAATTCCGCATTCATTTTGATCGTCAGCACGATCATCCCGATCTATTTCAAAAACATTGCATCGACAGAGGGGATCAGTGCGGCGGATTCGACGGCATACTGGGGCTATGCGGCATCGCTGGCGACCGTGATTGTCATGCTGCTCGGCCCGACACTGGGGGCGCTCGGCGACCGGAGAGATTTCAAAAACAAGCTGTTCGTTTTGTTTGCCGGGCTCGGAGCGGTCGGCTGCTTCTTTTTGAGCACGGTCAACGAAGGCTTTTTATTTCTCGGGATCTTTATCGTCGGAAAGGTCGGCTTCAGCATGTCGCTGATTTTTTACGATGCAATGCTCAATGACATTACGACGCCCGAGCGTATCGACGACATCTCGTCAAAGGGCTATGCGTTCGGATACATCGGCTCGATCGTGCCCTTTGTCATCGCACTGCTGTTCATCATGAAGGCGGAGCTGTTTGGGATTACTGCGGGGCTGGCGACAAAAATATCCTTTATTATGGTCGCGATTTGGTGGGTCGCTTTCACGATTCCGTTGGAGCGCAGCTATCGCAAAAATTTCGGCGAAAAGATTCATCGGGACGAAAAGCTGCCGAGCCTCGGCGAAAATATGCAGAACTGGAAGCGAGGGATCCTCGCGATCAAGGAGAACAAAAAGGTTGCGACCTTTCTGCTGGCTTTCTTCCTTTATATAGACGGCGTGTATACGATCATCGAAATGGCGACATCCTACGGCAAGGATATGGGCATATCGGACAACAATCTGCTGTTCGCGCTGCTATTGACGCAGGCGGTCGGCTTTCCGTTCGCGATCCTGTTCGGCAAGCTGGCGAAAAAACATTCGGCAGAGCGGATGATCAAGGTCTGCATCATAGGATATATCGGCGTGGCGCTGTTCGCGCTGCAGCTGGACAAGGCATGGGAGTTCTGGTTTTTGGCGGTGGTGGTCGCCATGTTTCAGGGTGGAATCCAAGCGCTGTCGCGGTCATATTTTTCAAAAATCATCCCGAAGGAGCGGACGAACGAATTTTTCAGCTTCTATGATATTTTCGGAAAGGGCGCGGCATTTACCGGCACCTTGTTGATGAGCTTGGTTACACAAATTTCCGGCAACTCCAAATTCGGGCTGGCATCGATTTTGTTGCTGCTCTTCTTAGGCATTGCAGCCTTCCGAAGACACACCGAACAATTCTGAGTCGCGGCGGAGTTAAAAAATAATTAGAACAAAAGTAACAAAATGTAAATTTTAGGTTGACGAAGCTTAATAATATGGTATACTATTTGTGAAACAATAATAAGTTCATACTCAGCGACTACTCAATGCGGAGATGGACCGGAAAGACGATTATGTATTTTAACGCAGGGAATTATGACATCATCGTGATCGGTGCGGGACATGCCGGCTGCGAAGCGGCGCTTGCATCGGCGCGGCTCGGCAAAAAGACATTGCTGATCACACTCAATCTGGATACGATCGCGCACATGCCGTGCAATCCGGCGATCGGCGGGACCGGAAAAAGTCAGCTGGTCCGCGAGCTGGATGCGCTCGGGGGAGAGATGGGACTCAACATCGACAGAAGCTACATCCAATCCCGCACGCTGAACGCCTCCAAGGGGCCGGCGGTGCAATCGACCAGAGCGCAGGCGGACAAGAACAAATATCATGTCGAGATGAAAAGAGTGCTCGAAAAGCAGAAGGATCTCGATCTGGTCATGGACGAGGTCACCGAGCTGATCCACGAAAACAAAGTGGTCAAGGGAGTGCGCACGCAGCAGCTTTGCGAGTATTATGCGAAAAAAGTGATTATCGCGACCGGTGTCTTTTTGGAGGGCAGGATCTACATGGGCGAGGTGAATTTCCCGTCCGGACCGCTCGGCCAGCCCAACGCGCGATTTCTGTCCGAAAGCTTGACGAAGCTGGGGCTTCCTCTCAGAAAATTCAAGACGGGAACGCCGGCGAGGGTACACGGCGACAGCATCGATTTTTCGCAGATGGAGATCCAGTACGGCGACGAGCCGATCATGCCGTTCTCCTTTATGACGGAGGAGCTGGATGCAAGCGATCAGGTGCCTTGCTATCTCACTCGCACGAGAGGAATCACGCATGACATCATTCGCGAGAACCTGCAGCGCTCGGCGGTGTACGGCGGAATGATCGATTCGAAGGGGCCGCGCTATTGTCCCTCGATCGAGGACAAGGTGGTTCGTTTTCCCGATAAAGAAACGCATCAGTTTTTTGTGGAGCCGGAGGGGCTGGACACCAAGGAATACTATATTCAGGGCTTTTCCTCCTCGCTGGCGTACGAGGTGCAGCTTGAGATGTATCACACGGTCATCGGGCTTGAAAACGCACAGCTGATGCGACCGGCGTATGCGATCGAATACGACTGCATCGATCCGACGCATTTGCAGCTGACGCTTCAGGTCAATGATGTGGAGAATCTTTACAGCGCCGGACAGTTCAACGGGACCAGCGGCTATGAGGAAGCGGCGGCACAGGGTCTGATGGCGGCGATCAATGCGGTTCGAAGCATCGACGGCAAAGAGCCGATCATTTTGGATCGTGCGACGGCGTATATCGGTGTGCTGATCGACGACCTGGTGACCAAGGGGACGAATGAGCCGTACCGAATGATGACTTCCCGGGCGGAGTATCGTCTGCTGCTCAGACAGG
>JBGZCE010000069.1:0-4629 GCA_041845175.1 Filifactoraceae bacterium | reverse complement strand
GGAAAAGTCGGGCGCGACGCAGTTCATTAAATATCGAAAGAATATTAAGGAAAGGATATATTATGAGCTCTAAAAAGAATAGCACTTATCTTATCGCGCTGGTCATTTCACTGGCGATCGTTGCTTGGGGATTGATCCTTCCGGCAAGCTTCGAGTCCGTCGGCAATATGCTTTTCAGCACCTTCGTGACCAACTTCGGTTGGTTCTACTCCTTGGCGATGACGGCATTTGTCGTATTTGTTATATGGATCGGATTTTTCAGCAAGTATCGCGACCTGCGACTGGGACCGGACGATTCCAAGCCGGAATACAGCAATATTTCCTGGTTTGCCATGCTGTTTTCGGCAGGGATGGGGATCGGATTGGTGTTCTGGGGCGTTGCGGAGCCGCTCAACTTCTTTGTCGCGCCGCTCGGTGCGGAGCCGGGAACGGGCGAGGCGGCAAGATTTGCGATGAACAAAGCCTTCCTGCACTGGGGACTTCATCCGTGGGCGAACTATTCCGTGCTTGCGCTTGCGCTTGCCTATATGCAGTTTCGGAAAAACAAGCCGGGGCTGATCAGCTCCGTGTTTATTCCGGTGCTCGGTGAAGAAAGGGTCAAGGGGCCGATCGGGATCGCGATCGATGTGCTTGCGATCTTTGCGACCCTGGCGGGCGTTGCGACCTCGCTGGGACTCGGCGCGTATCAGATCAACTCGGGCTTGAACTTCATTTTCGGAATCCCGGAAAACAATATTAGCCTGATCGTCATCGTGGTCGTGGTTACGGCAATGTTTATGACCTCCGCGATCACCGGTGTGGACAAGGGGATCAAATTCCTGTCGAACCTCAATATCGGGATATCCGGTGTGCTGCTGATCGCCGTCTTTATCGTCGGGCCGAGCCTGATGATGCTCAATGTACTGGTCGAATCCATCGGCGGCTATTTCCAAAATCTTGCGGAAAACACGCTCGCGGTCGGCGCCTTTGAACATAGCAGCTGGTACGGCGGATGGACGATCTTCTACTGGGCATGGTGGATCGCGTGGGCACCGTTCTCGGCAATCTTTATCGCACGGATCTCAAAAGGGAGAACGATCCGGGAATTTGTGACCGGCGTACTGCTTGTGCCGGCGCTCGCATCCTTCCTGTGGTTCGGCGTGTTCGGCGCACTGGGTATCAACCTCGGGCTCGATGTGGCGACCGAAGCGATCAAATCCACCTCGACCGCACTCTTTGTGGTGCTGCAAAACTATCCGATGGGATCGGCGATCTCGCTGATCGTCGTCGTGCTGCTCTGTACCTTCTTCGTAACCTCGGCGGACTCGGCGACCTTCGTCCTCGGAATGCTCAGTGAGGATGGAAGCCTCAACCCGTCGACCGGCAAAAAGGTGGTCTGGGGCGTATTGCTCGCACTGCTCGCCTTGGCGCTGATGATCGGAAGCACCAATGGACTTCAAATGCTCCAGACGATCTCGATCGTCGCGGCATTCCCGTTTGCCATCATCATGGTGTGGTCGATGTACAGCTTGGTCGTCGCACTCAAGAAAGAAAAAATGAAATAAGTGTTGTGTGATCGACGACATTGAGAAAGAAACATGATGTTGTGTGAATGATGGCACTGACGATGAAATAGATGTTATGAGATTGATGACATTGACGAAGAAGCAAGTGCACATTGAGCATGATGTAAACTGCTGAGTGATCGACAGCATTGGCAACGAAGTAAGCCGCTGCTCGATCGGTAGATTGAAAATAAAAAGCCCTTTTGTTCGGTTTGTCCGACAAAAGGGCTTTTTTGCAAAAGGACACAAAAACCTCGGAGGATTCTCCACAGAGCAAGCAAGATTCTGCGAGTTTATCCTCTTGTGACGACTCGTAGCGGCGAACGCTTTTGTGAATCATCCGCACAGTTGTTTTCGTTCGTATTATCCGATTTCGCTTTAGACCGATTCTTTGTCAAAGGGAGGCGCTCGTTGCTGGTTTCAGTGAGGAATGACGGCGCTGTCACCACCATGCGGCCGCTGCAATACATCACAGCAGTCCGTACTCATGTGATCCGATTCGCTTTCAGCTGCTCCTTTGCCGACCTTAGTAGGGACATCGGCGCGGAGTCTGTCGTGTGTCGAGCGCTCCGCTTACGCGAGCTTCGCTTAGTCTCTGTAAAGATCGAGCGTGAGCCGCTACTTCGGAGCCGAAAGCGCCTACATCGTTGTTGCATCGTTTTCGGCAGGCAGCTCTTTTTTGCCCGGATCGAGCGGTGTCATGCTGTGCAGCGAGATGCCGAGCGTCGAGCTGTTGTGGAGAAGCGCCAGTGTATTCGGTGTGATCAGTCCGGCGAGCCCGAGCCCGAGCAGCATCGTGTTGAAGGATACGATCGCGGCATAGTTTTTGCGGATCCGCTGCATCAGCATTTTACTGATCCGCCGAATTTTGATCAGATCCTCGAGCGTGTTGTTGAGCAAGGTGACATCGGCGACCTCGCGCGCGATGTCGGACGCGTCCTTCATCGCGACGGAAACATCGGCCTGCGCCAGAGCAGGTGAGTCGTTGATGCCGTCGCCGACCATGATGACCTTGCGGTTTTCGCTTTGGAGCTTGGCGATAATCTGCGATTTTTTCTCCGGCAGGATATTGGCGTAAAAACGGTCGATGCCCAGCTTGTCCGAAATGGCTTTGGCAGTGTTGACATTGTCGCCGGTGATCATGATCACTTCCTTGATGCCGGATTTTTTGAGTGCTTTGATGATGCTTGCGGACTCGATGCGCGGCGGGTCGGAGATGCCGAGTACGCCGATCAGCCTGCCGCCCAGCGCCAGATAGATGGGCGAAAGATGATCAAGCTCGTTTGCGATTTTTTGTTTGGTCGCTTCGTCGATCGGGATCCTTTCGTCATCGAGCACGAAGTGGCGACTGCCGATGACGGCGCGCTCGCCGTTGAGTGTCGAGGCGATGCCGTGTGCAACGATGTACTCCACCTCGGCGTGATATTCCGGATGGACAAGGCTTTCAGATTCCGCCTGCCGCACGATAGCGCGTGCGACGCTGTGCGGAAAATGCTCCTCCAGACAGGCGGCGATCGTAAGCACCTCGTCACGCGAGTAGCCTTCGAGCGCAACGATCTTTTCGAGCTGCGGCACCGCCATGGTGAGCGTGCCGGTCTTGTCGAATACGATCGTATCGGCTTCGGCAATGCTTTCAAAGAATTTGCCGCCCTTGACGACGATATGATTGGACGAGGCCTCGCGCATTGCGGAGAGCACGGCGATCGGTGTCGATAGCTTGATTGCACAGGAATAATCGACCATCAGAACGGACAGGGCCTTGGTGAAGCTGCCGGTCCAGAACCAGATCGCGCCGAACATCATAAAATTGAATGGAACGATCGCGTCGGCAAGATGCTCCGCCTTGCCTTGGATGCCCGCCTTGTACTGTTCGGAGCGCTCGATCATCTGCACGATGCCGGCGATGCGGCTTTCATCGGTGAGCGAACGGACCTCGATCGAAATGCAGCCCTCCTCGACGACAGTGCCGGCAAATACCGTGCTGCCGATCTTCTTTTCGGCGGCAAGCGGCTCACCGGTCATCGAGGCTTCGTTGACAAGCGCGTAGCCGTCGGAAACGGTGCCGTCGATCGGGATCATGCTGCCGGAGCGCACGAGCAGCGTGTCGCCCTGCTTGAGCTCGGAGATCGGGATATTGATCTCCGTGCCGTCGCCGGACAGAATCCAGACGCGATCGACATCGATCTCGAGGCTCTTGAGCAGATCGTGCTTTGCCCGCTCCTTGGTGTACTCCGCCAGTGTATCGGAGATGCCGAGCATAAACATGATCGACGCGGCGGTTGCCGGCGATTTGTACAGAAAGGATGCGGTCACGGACGCGGCATCCAGCACATCGACATTGACCCTTCCTTGCGAAAGCGCCTGCAAGCCTCTTTTCAGATAACCGAGCGCGCGAACGGCGGTGACGATCGTTCCGATCGGTGCCGGGAACAATCGACGCAAAAGAGAACGCTTTATAAAGGAAGCGATAATTTTATTCTGATAGTGGTGATCGATCTCCTGACGCACCTGATCGGGATTGGCGATCGGCTCCGGCAGGGAAGAAAGCTCGATTTTTTCAAGCGCCGCCAGCAAGCGATCGCGCGCATCCTCATGCAGGATCAATATCCCGCCGTTGAGATGCGAGGTGGTTACGGAGCGCACGCCCTCCAATGAAAGAAGCAGGGCAGCAATTCGATAGCCCTGCTCCTTGGTGAACGCATATTTTCCGAAACGCAGTCTGAGTCGATTGCCCTTATCATAGACGATCTGATATTTTCGGGGCGTCCTTGTCATTACTCGGCCTCCAGCGTCGCCTCGACCACAAGATCCTCCGCCTCTTCACGCATATTCTGAAGTGCCTCCTGCGCATCATGCTGAAGCTTGATCCCCTTCGCCATGCCGGAAACGATCAGCTCGCGAGTTTTCGGGCTCTTCAAGACCTTCGATCCGACAACGGTCGCGGCCATTCCCGCCGCAAAGCTCAAGAGCATATTTCGGTTGAAAAAAAATCCTTTCATAAAAAACCTCCTGTATCGACCGCGCCGATTTTGCGAAAGGAGCTCGGCGCGAACAAAATAGTACAATGAATATTAAACGGATATTT
>JBGZCE010000068.1:0-17819 GCA_041845175.1 Filifactoraceae bacterium | reverse complement strand
ACCGAATTTTGTAACGACAAGCGATATATGGGCTTCCAAAATTTTTTCGACAGGAAAAACCGAAGCTATTTCGGCGTGGATTTCACCTTCAAGGTGATTCCCGAAAGTCTGAAGCCGTTTGACTACGATACCTTTGGAGCGTTCAGGGGCGAGGTGGTCGCGGTCGTATCCAATGTCGAAACGGGTGAGGCGGAATATTTCAACCTGATCGGGAATCAAAATCGGGATGATATTCTGATCGCCAGCTGCTCCCTGCCGGTGATGTTTCCGATGCGGAGGATCGGCGGCACGGATTATCTCGATGGCGGGATCTGTGATCCGATGCCGATTCGCAAGGCGATTGCCGACGGCTGCGACCGGATACTCGTGCTGTCGACAAGAGAGCGGGGCTATCGCAAAAAGCCGGAGCTGCTCGACCGTGCCGCGGTGCGGATGTTCAAAAATCGTAAGCACTTTGTTCGGGCGATCCTTCATCGTCCGAGGGTCTACAACCGCAGCATGGACATTGTCGACGAACTGGAAAAAAGTAGCCGCATCAAGGTCGTGCGTCCGCAGGACACCAAGTCCTTTTCGCGAACGGAAAAGGATGTGGAGAAGATGTGGCGATTTTATCAGGAGGGCTACGACGCGGTCGACGCGCGGATCGATGAGATCAGAGCCTATTTTGAAGGATAAAGCAGGCGAGGAAGGCGAGCGACATCAGATCACCGGCATTCGATCGGAGGAGGAGTAAGGATTTTCGGAAAAGCCCTTCGATCAAAAGAGGTCGGATCATCGCACAAGCGGGACATGTGCGGCATTTGATCGTCAGCGCCCGAGCGGCGCGCAAGGCAAGCTCCTCGAAAGTCTGAAGCATAAATAATATCAATAAGGAGCAAAGGGCGAAGGATGTGAATGCACATCCTTGCGCCGTTTTGGAAGAATGAAGCACAAAAGACGAATCATAATGGCAGCGATCGGGATGATGCTTTTGCTGGTCGGCTGTGCGAGCCGCGAGCCGGTTCGCGTTGACAACACATTTTTTGCACTGGATACGGTGCTGACGCTGTCGGCATGGTCCAACGCGAAGGCTTCGCAGCAGGAGGCGGAGGCGATCCTCGAAGAGGCGAAGCAGCTTTGCCTCGACTATGAGCAGATGTTCAGCAAGTCGATCCCGACAAGCGATCTGAGCCGCCTCAACGCGGCAAACGGGCAGCCGACCGTGGTCAGTCCGCAGACCGCCTATCTGATCGAACAATCGCTCCGGTACAGCGAGCTGACGGACGGCTATTTCGACATCACGATCTTCCCGCTCAAGGAGCTGTGGGATTTCAAAGCCGAAGCGCCGACGCCGCCGATCGATGAACAGATCGGCGAAGCACTCGCAAAGGTCGGCTACCGAAATATCGAGCTCGGCGAAAAAGCGATCTACACGACCGCCGCCGGCGAATCGGTTGAAGGGCGCACGGTCACGCTGCACAACGGTGCGACGATCGATCTCGGAGCGATCGCCAAGGGTTTTATCGCCGACGAAGTGTATGCGCTGCTCAGGGAGCGCGGCATCACCTCCGCGCTGATCAATTTGGGCGGCAATGTGCTCGTGCTCGGCGAAAAGACGGAGAACACGCCTTGGCGCGTCGGCGTGCAGGATCCCGAAGCCGAAACGGGCAGCTATCTGGCATCCGTGGCGGTCAGCGATCAGTCGGTCGTGACCTCCGGCGTGTACGAGCGATTTTTTGAATACGACGGGGTCATCTATCATCACCTGCTCGATCCGTTCACCGGCAGGCCGGCGGATGTCGAGCTTGTTTCGGTGACGATCCTGTCGAGCTCGTCGATGGCGGGCGACGCGATGAGCACGAGCTGCTTCGTGCTCGGCTTGGAAAAAGGACTCGCCTTCGCCGAATCGCAGGACGGGATCGAAGCGATCTTTATCACCGCAGAGGGAGAGATCGTCCAAACGAGCGGCGTCAAAAATTTTGATTTTGAATTGGCGGAGAATGAGCCGGGAGGATCATAGAGCCGATTCGCCGCGACGAAATGGAAAAGGCGCTGAAAATGCTGTTTGAATAATTTTCACAAAAAAGATTGCGAGGGTATTGCTCTCGCAATTTTTTTGTAGTAGAATGTTGTGGAAACACAAGATGTAGTATTTCGATTTTATTGTGAAATCTAAATATGGTGCATTTGTCCGAAAGCTCTTTGGAAGGGGCGTCGCTTTTTGACAAGTAGTAAGAGAAGGATCGGAGTGTTCTTCGCAAAAATCATTCAGGGGGCATTATGAAAATCAATGTAATCAAGCGAAACGGAAAAGAAGTGGATTTTGACAAGCAGCGCATCGTACGCGCGATCGAAAAGGCGATGCGATACGGCAGCGGGATCTATTCGTATCAGATCGCGGTCGAGGTGGCAAACGAGATCTACGAGGAATGTGTCAACGAAAGCATCACCAAGATCTCGATCTTTACGATCGAGGACAAGGTCTTCAACAAGCTGATCGCACACGGACAGAACACGACGGCGCAAGCCTACGAGGCGTACAAGGCGGTGCGCAAATATCAGCGCGAGCACAACACGACTGACGAAAATGTGATGACGCTGGTCGATCGAACCAATGAGCAGGTGCTCAAGGAAAATTCAAACAAGGACGCGATATTGAATTCGACGCAGCGTGATCTGCTGGCTGGCGAGATCTCAAAGGACATTGCGATCCGAAAGCTGATCCCGGCGCATCTCGTGCAGGCGCACAAAAATGCGAGCATACATATCCACGATATGGATTATATTTTGCAGCCGATGACGAACTGTTGTCTGATCAACATTGCCGATATGTTTGAAAACGGAACGGTCATCAACAAGAAGCTGATCAAAAAGCCGCGCTCGTTTCAGGTGGCATGCACGGTTCTGACGCAGATCATCGCGCAGATCGCGAGCAATCAGTACGGCGGACAGTCCGTCGATCTCAAGCACCTGGCGCAATTTTTGCCGATCTCCTACCGAAAATATTACGAAACCGCATTTGAAGAAACTCAGGACGACGAGGTGGCAAAGCGCATCGCGGAGAAGCTGACGAAGAAGGAGCTGCGATCCGGCATCCAGACGATCCAATACCAGGTCAACACCCTGCTGACGACGAACGGACAGGCGCCGTTCGTCACGATGTTTATGAATATAAAGGAAGGAATGCCGTATGAGGAAGAGATGGCTATGATCATTGAAGAGATCCTTCGTCAGAGGATCGACGGCATCGAAAATTCCGTCGGCATCAAGATCACCCCGTCCTTTCCGAAGCTTGTCTATGTGCTGAACGAAAGCACGACAAGGGGCGGCAAATATTATTACCTGACCGAGCTTGCGGCGGAATGTACGGCAAAGCGGATGTATCCGGATTACATCAGCGAGAAAAAAATGGCGGAGCATTACGAGGGCAACTGCTTCTCGCCGATGGGCTGCCGAAGCTTTTTGCCGGCCTATCTGCAAGACGGCGAATACAAATTCGAGGGGCGATTGAACATCGGCGTTCAGACGCTCAATCTTCCGCAGATCGCGATTCTGGCGAAGCGGGACAAAAATCTCTTCTACAATATTTTGGAGGAACGATTGAATTTGATCCGGGAAATGGGGCTGCTCCGATACAATCTGCTCAAAAACCAGCCGTCCGATGTTTCGCCGATCCACTGGCAATACGGCGGCGTGGCGAGACTGGCGCAGGGCGAAAAGATCGGCAAGCTGTTTTTGGACGGCTATGCCACCGTGTCGGTCGGCTATATCGGACTGCATGAGGCGGTCTACTCGATGCTCGGTCAATCGATCACGAGCAAGGAAGGCCACCAATTCGCACTGGATATTCTGAACTTTATGAAGAGTCGCGCCGATCGCTGGAGAGCGGAAACGCGGCTGGCATTCACGCTGTACGGTACGCCGAGCGAATCGACCGCGGGCAGACTGTGTGAGATCGATATCGAGAACTTCGGACTGATCGAGGGCGTGACCGATAAGGGCTACTACACCAACTCGTACCATGTGACCCCGTCGGAGGAGATCGACGCATTCAGCAAGCTGAAGATCGAAGCGGAATTCCAAGGCATCTCGACCGGCGGCTGTATCTCCTACATCGAGATCCCGAATATGACGAACAATATCCCGGCGATCGAATCGGTCATCGACTTTATGTATCACAACATCACCTACGCGGAATTCAACACCAAGTCGGACTACTGTCAGGTCTGCGGCCACGACGGCGAGATCCTCATCAACGACGATCTGATGTGGGAATGCCCGCAATGCCACAACAAGGATATGATGAAAATGAATGTCGTTCGGCGAACCTGCGGCTATCTGGGCGAAAACTTCTGGTCGAACGGACGGACAAGAGACATCAGGGATCGCGTGATGCACCTGTAAAAGAAACGGAGCGGCATGCCCATGAACTATGCACAGATCAGACATTACGATACCGCCAACGGAGTCGGCATCCGCACGACGCTGTTCGTTTCAGGCTGCACGCATCGCTGCTACAACTGCTTCAACGCGGAGTACCAAAGCTTTGCGTTCGGACAGCCCTTCACACAGCAGGAGATCGAATTGATCAAGCGCTACCTGTCGGAGCCGATGATCGGCGGGCTGACCATCCTCGGCGGCGAGCCGCTGCAGCAGGACCCTCGGGAGATGTGCGCATTTTTGGAACAGATCCGCCGGGTGAGCGACAAAAGCATCTGGATCTACTCCGGATACACCTATGAAGAGATCATCGCAGAGGAAGAAAAGAAAAAAATCCTTGCGCTTTGTGATGTGCTCGTGGACGGTCGATATGTCGAATCGCTCAAAAATCTGCGGCTTAAATTTCGCGGCAGCGCCAACCAGCGCGTGATCGACATTCGGGAAACGCTCCGCACCGGCGAAATCGTCGAGCTGTATTAGAAACGGAGCGCCATAAAAAGTCGAGTGGAATAAAGATCGGATCGCGAAGAAAAAATATAATAAAGCTTGATTTTCACCTCTTGCTCTCATTATAATGGGACCAAGAGGTGAAAATATGATAAAAACAGAGGATATACTTTTGGAAGAGCTGCGCGCTTAAAGAAAGAAACGGATCGGAAGGATCCGAAGTGCAAAAATCAAAACATTTCGATTGGAATAGAGGATACGATGGGAACAAGAATGGGAATAATCGAGAGCGAGCCGACTCGGCGACGCAGAAGATCGAAAATGCCGATCGCGGCGGCGCTGGTGCTTGCGGTCGCCGTTGCGATCGGGGCATGGCAGCTGCTTGACGGTCGGGAGACGACGACGGCAAACCGGTCGCAATGCTCGATCTGGCAGCCGTGGAGCAATGCTTCGGCAAATGACGCACAGACAACGGACGAGGCTTCGACCGGGGATGGCGAAGCGCAGGTGGAGAACGGCGCCGCTGCCGGAGACGGCACAACAACGGATGCTGCCGGGCAAACGAATGCTTCAAACGATCCGATCGGCGCACAAAAGCTGTCGAGCGATTGGAATTTGATTTTGGTCAATTCGCATCATCCGCTGCCGAGCGATTTCGAGGTGGAGCTCAAAACGCTGGCAAGCGGTCATCAGGTCGATGTGCGCATCTATCCAGCGCTTCAGCGGATGATGGACGATGCGCGCGCGGAGGGACTTTCGCCGATCATCTGCTCCTCATATCGCACGATGGAGAAGCAAACGAGCCTTTACAACAATTTGGTCAACAGCTACATCGCAAAGGGCTATTCGTCCGATGCCGCCAAGCAGGAGGCGGCAAAATGGATCGCGATCCCGGGCACGAGCGAGCATCACACGGGGCTTGTGGTCGACATCGTCGCGCAGAGCTATCAGCTGCTTGATGAAAAGCAGGCGGATACCGCCGAGCAGCAATGGCTGATGCAAAATGCGCACAAATACGGCTTCATCCTGCGCTATGCAAAGGACAAGACCGCGATCACGGGCATCGGCTACGAGCCGTGGCATTATCGCTATGTCGGCGAAGAAGCCGCGAAGGAGATGTACGAGCGCGGCATCAGCCTCGAGGAATATCTGAACGGACGATAGCGGATGCGGCTGAGATGCAAAGCCGGATCGTCAGCGCACAGCATCGAATTTACATAACCGATCTCCGGCAAAGGCTCTTTGAACCGTAAATTTTGTCAAACGGTTGTTTTTGTGCTACAATAAAAGGATAAAAGCGAAAAATTTTGCGCGTAGGATCTCGCGACAGGCGCGAGCGCGCAAACAAATAGAGCATAGGAGGATGTATGAGTAAGATTTTGATTATTGAAGATGAAAAACCGATCTCCGACATTATAAAATTCAATCTGGAAAAGGAAGGCTTTGAGATCATCACAGCCTTTGACGGCTTGGAGGGGCTCAGCCTCGCGCGCTCGATCGATGTGGATCTGATTTTGCTGGACATCATGCTTCCGGGCCTGGACGGCTTCGAGGTCTGCAAAAAGATCCGCGAAAAATCCAATGTGCCGATCATTATGGCGACGGCCAAGGCGGAGGAGGTCGACAAGGTGCTCGGACTCGAATTCGGCGCGGACGATTATATCACAAAGCCCTTCAGCATTCGCGAGCTGACAGCGCGGATCAAAGCGAATATCCGAAGGACAGCGATGCCGATCCAGCAGGGCGCATCGGAGAACAGCAAAACCGTGATCACCTCCGGCAAGCTGGCGATCGACCTGCTCAAATACGAGGTGTCAAAGGGCGGCGAGGTATTGCAGCTGACCGTGCGCGAATTCGATCTGCTCAAATTTTTGGCAACGCAGAAGGAGCAGGTTTTTTCGAGAGAACAGCTGCTCGCCTCCGTGTGGGGCTACGAATATTACGGCGATATGCGAACCGTCGATGTGACGGTGCGCCGACTGCGCGAAAAGGTGGAGGATGATTCCGCCAAGCCCGAGTATATCATGACAAGGCGCGGCGTGGGCTACTATTTCAAAGGCGAATAATGCCGGTGCGCTCCGGTGCGTCGACAGGAGAAGACTATGTTTAAGAGCATCAGGTGGAGGCTGAGCGGACTTTACTTTATTTTGGTATTCATCGCCATGGTGATCGTCGGGGTCTTTGTCAGCAATCGGCTGGAGGATTACAATCTGGGGCTTGTACGCGAGAATTTGGCGATGATCTCGGACAGCACGGTGCTGAGCATCCTGCCCGACAATCGTGCGGACATCACCTCGCAGGAGCTTCAGACCAATATGGAAAAGATGACGCTGCCGGTCGGTTACAGCGTACATCTGATCGATGCGCAAAGCTACGAGATCGTTGCGACCTCAAGCAGCAATTATCTCGGGAAAAATGCGATGAGCGTGCTTGATTCGCGCGCGATGATGATGACGATCAACCAGAAATCCGCGGACATTGATGTGCAGGCGACCAACGGAAACGGCAGCCTGACGAAAATTTATACAAGCTATGTGACCGAAACGGATCAGACCGAGCGCTACATCATCTATGCGAGCGCTTCTTTGGATGCAGTCTACACATCGCTCAGGGCGACGACGCGGATCATCGTCAACGCCTCGGTGGTCGCGCTGCTGGTCGCGCTGCTGGTGGGCTATTTCATCTCCGGCTCGATCACGACGCCGATCAACGAGCTCAATACCAAAGCGAGCCTGATCGCAAAGGGCGATTTTACGCAGCGCGTGCAGACCCGATCCACCGACGAGATCGGGATGCTCGGCAACACCTTCAACTATCTCGCCAAACGGTTGGATACCACCTTGATCGAGATCTCCTCCGAGAAAAGCAAGCTCGACGCGATCATCAACAATATGGCGGACGGGCTGATGGCGGTGGATCGCGAAGGCGTCGTCGTGCTGTACAACAAATCGCTGCTCAAGCTTTTGGAGACCAAGGGCATCGTTTTTTACGGCAACAATCTGCTTCAGCTCTCGCGCGACCTCGGCACGGAGCTTCGGCTGAGCGATGTCAAAAACGCGCTCTCCGAAGAAGGCACGGGAAGCTTCGCCATCGAAACGAAAAATAAAAAAGTGCTCAAGGTATCCTGCGCCTACTTCAACGACGAAGCGCGGATCCAGACGGGCTACATCCTGCTCTTTCAGGACATTACCGAAGCCAAGCAGCTGGACGATATGCGCAAGGAATTCGTCGCGAATGTATCGCATGAGCTCAAAACACCGATCACGACGATCAAGACCTACGCCGAGACCCTGCTGACGGGGAGCGTGGACGACAAAGAGCTTGAGCAAAGCTTTTTGGCGACGATCGAAAAGGAAGCCGATCGGATGAGCGCGCTGGTGCGCGATCTGCTCCAGCTTTCCCATATCGACTTCAAAAAAACGAAGTGGGAGCTTCAGGAATACGAGCTTGCCGAGATCATTCGGGAGTGCATCGACCATCTCAAGATTTTTTACCGCGAAAAAAGTCAGACGCTGACCTTTTTGCCGCAGACGTCGGCGACGGTCTATGTCGACCGCACCAAGATCAAGCAGGTGTTCGTCAACATCATTTCCAACGCGATCAAATATACGCCGCAGGACGGCAACATCGTCATCACGATGGAGCTCGGCGCGCAGGAGGTAAGCGTTCGGATCGTCGATGACGGGATCGGGATCCCTGACGGCGATGTCCATCGGATCTTCGAGCGATTTTATCGAGTGGACAAGGGACGCTCGCGCAGCCAGGGCGGCACGGGGCTGGGTCTTGCGATCGCGCAGGACATCGTGCATGCGCACAACGGACGGCTGTTTGCAAAATCGAAGCTCGGCAAGGGGAGCGAGTTTGTCGTCACGCTGCCGCTGCGCAAATAAAAAAGTTACAAAATGTTAATGACTCTTAATTATGGTGTAACATAATTGTAATATTGATTCTTTATAATGAAACCATGAATACCGATATTACACCAAAACATATAGGAAGGAGGAGCGTATGAAAAGACTTGGCCTTATCATCGTACTTTTGTTCGCGACGGTGCTTTCGATCAGCGCGCTCGGCTTTGCCGACGGTGCGGCGGAGCAATATTCCGTAGAAGAAGTTGCCGAGATTGCGGATGAGATTCAAATCGACAAAGGCTTTGTGGATAAGCCGAAAGACTTTATCCTCACTACGGTCAGCGATGCTTTTATTCTTTCCGGAACTGCTAAAGAGAACGATAAATTAACGATCACATTGTACAAGAGAGTTGGAAACAGCTTTGTACCGATGGGAGAGAGTGTGGAGATCAAGATCGGCCCGCTCGGTATCTTTACGAAGGAAGTGTCTTTGAAGGATGAACAGACAAAATCTCCGAAAGAGACGACCGTTTCCAAAGAAACCTTTGTGGTGTTGGAGCTGAAAAGAGGAGATACCGTCACATGGGATTACCGCCTGATCCGTTTTACGGACGACAAGGAGGTAAAAAAATCTCTGGATACACTAAAATCATCAGCATTGGTTCCGACCGCGACTGTAAAATAACAGAGGGAATATGAACAAGGGATTGATACAGAACATCGTCATCGTTGTTCTGCTTGCGACATCCCTCCTCTTGATATCCATTCGATTTGAGCTGTTTGTTGCATCCGGCTCCGCCGGAGCGGTTACTTCGGAAAACAAAACGGCGCTTCGATACTCGGTGATGCCCGGTTCGATCACATTGCGCCTGGGCCCGGAGAACGCCGTCAAAATCGTGGACAAATCCGGCTTCTACTATATGGAGATCTCCCGCGTGCTGGAGGAATCCATCGGGAGCAGAACGGAAACGCTGCCGATCACGGCGAGCGATTATCGAACGAAAAAAGAATCCAAGGGCATACAGCTTAATTTTGATCCGGCGATCGACCATAGACTCCTGTACGGGAGTCTTTTTTTAGAGGACGGAAGTCTCGGCAGCTTTGACAAGATCAAAGAGATCTGGATACCGCAGGGATACGATACATCCATCTATCTGGCGGTGGATGAAGCCACTTATTACGAAATAAAAAATCCGAAGCTGAACACGGTAAGCGGCTTCGGCAATTTTGATGCGCTGAATAACAAAAAATACTACTCCATCAGCGAGCGGTTTCCGAATCTGACCGACAACGATGTGCTGATCTCCGACGAAGCGCGACTGCCGTCCTTCGTCACGCAGGCGATGGTCGAGGAGGAGGACATCGAACGGATCCTGCGCGCGCTGCTCGGCTCGAAATACGATTTTTCGGGCAGAGTGTCCGACATCGACGGCTCGACGGTCGTCAGCTACGACTACGGCCGTGAGATCGTGAAGATCACGCCGGAGGGAAAGGTGTTTTACTACAATAAGAGCGTCGGACTGCAAAGGCAGCGTATGAGCTTCACCGATGCGATGAGCATCGCGACGGAGCTCGTGAGTGAGATCGGAAGCGAGCAGGAGATCTATGTGATCGAGGGTGTCGAAGAGGTTCAAGACGGCGACTCGCTCGGCTACCGGTTCAGCTTCAGCAAGCGCATCGACGGCGTTCGCGTATCGCTCAAAACCGATGAGCCCGTGATCAGAGTGCTGGTGATGAACGGAAGAGTTACCGCATTTGAAGGACTGTTCCGAAAAGCCGTCGTCGAGGTCGACAACAACCTGTCCTTCGGCGAGAATGCCGTACTGCTCATCCTCGAAAAAAACTACGACTACATTCAGGAGCGCGAACCGTTTGGTGGGACGAGCGAGCTGCTCGACAATATCCGTTCCGTCGAATATGCGTACATCTACTCGCCGGAATACAACTATATCGCCAGCTATCGGATGGTGATCGGCGACACGACCTTTTTCTTTAAGATCGAAGATGCGGAGGTGATCACATAATGGACTGGCAATCCGCAAAAAATTATATCATCGCGCTGCTCGTCATCATCAACGCGATGCTTTTGTTCAGCATCATCGGACACAACAACAACGCCTCGCTTGACAACCCGTACTTTTCGGGCGAAACGCTGGCGAACTTTCAGGCAATCCTGCAAGACAAGGGCATCACGCTCGAAGCGGAGCTGCCGCGAACCACCGAGAACACCGGCGTGGTCAGCATCGAATACGAGCGGATCGACGCCGAAACCTATCCGGCGCTGTTTGAAGCCTTTGCGGACATCGAGCTGCTCGACAATGCCAAGCGGGCAGCCTTTGTCATCGAAACCGCCGACGCGATCCCGCGCGATCAATACTCCTCCAAGCAATACGACGAATGGCTGGCGTACTTTGAGGAGCTTCTCGAGCAATACTTCGGCAACAGCTATCGGCTCAAATACCAAAACAAAAATATCTGGCGATTTAATCCCGTCATCGACGGCAAGATCTACGAGGACGGCTATGTTGAATTTGAGATCAAAAACGGCACCATCGCCGTTTCGGCGGTCATGATCACCCCGATCGGCGAATCCGCGAACAAGCGCACCACCATCACCTCCGTCGAAGCCGTCATCAACGCGCTGACGGAGCTGGAGGAAGGCGCGCGGATCATCGCCGTCGATCTGATCTACTATTCCGATCTTCCCGAAGAGGAGCTCCACAAAACGCGAGATGCCCGCGCATTTCCGATGTGGCGGATCCTGACGGATGATTATCATACGATCTATATTTCCGCAATCAAAAGTTAGGAGCAACCATGAACCAACCGACCAAGCGCGCACTCGTCATCTCAGACCTCTCCGCGATCGGCAGAGTATCCGCAATGACCTCCATATCCGTGCTTTCCGCGGCGGGCATACACACATCCTGTTTGCCGACCGCACTTTTGTCCACCCATTCCGGCGAATTTCAGGATTTCAGCTTTCTGGAGCTGACGGACGAAATGAAAAAGATTCTCACCCATTGGCAAAGCCTGTCGCTGCGCTTTGATGCGATATTGACCGGCTATCTCGGCTCGCCCGAGCAGGCGGCGGTCGTGCTCAAAGCGCTCGAGCTGGCAAAGGACGACGCGCTCATTCTCGTCGATCCCGTCATGGCGGATCACGGCAGACTCTATTCCAAGATCACGCCGTCCATGGTTGACGCGATGAAACAGCTGTGCAAAAAAGCGAGCATTCTCGTGCCGAATTTGACCGAGGCGGCATTTTTGCTCGACCGACCCTACGAAGCGCAAAAAGATGATACCGACTATGCCGCCGAGCTGGCGAGAGCGCTGTGCGAACGCTTTTCGATCCGGCAGGTCGTGCTGACCGGCATCAGCAGCTCGGACCAATACGGCGCGCTCTGCTACGATCGCAGCTCGGACAAAAGCTTCTTCTTCGGCGGCGACAAGGTGGACGACCACTTCTACGGCACCGGCGACCTGTTCGCCTCCGTGCTGGCGGCAAGTCTGCTCAACGAAAAAAGCCTCAAGGTCGGCACCGAGCTTGCCACCGAATTCACCTATCGAACGATCAAAATGAGCTACGACGAGCAGCTCGAAAGACGCTACGGCGTCTGTTTTGAAAAAAACATCGGCTGGCTGAGCAAGCAGCTCGGCGAGTAGGCGCGGGATAAGCGCCCGGCAAAAAAAGCCGGGTGAAGGCTTTCGTTTCGCGCGACGGAGCAGGCAAAGAAGGATCCACTTATTCTTGCCGATCTCATCATGGCGAATTTTGTCAGGCGCTGTTTCGCGATCCCGCCGCCCGCAAAGCACATCCTTGCCGCTTGCATCGAAACGAAGCCGGAATTTCAAAAAAAATAAAAAAAGCAGTTGACAACGCGGACAATAGGCAGTATAATCACATTCAAAATCAAAAGGAGGTATCAACGATGAGGCGCAGGCGCAGGCATCACGACGGAAAAAACTTAATACGAAGAATCGTTGATACGAGGAGTAGGCTTAAAAATATTTCTTAGCGAGCGGATGACGGTGAAAGCTCCGCAAATATTTTAAGTACGAAGAGGGTCGTTGAGATTGAACAGACAAAGCATGGGTGGCAGAGCGCGCGAGAGCCGATATTTTTCGGTGAGCGCGAAAGCGAAGCATTCGTGTGAGTATCTTTCACGATTGGTATGCGTTAAATACTGTCAAGGGAATCTTAAGGATTTTGAAAAAATCATTACGGATTAAATAGAGTGGTACCGCGGGAATTTGCTCGCCTCTAAACGGAGGCGGGTTTTTTTATACAAAAAAACACAATTGCCCGAAGCGCGCAAGCGGCACGGAGCGAACCAAACATAATCATAGCCGCGAAACGGCGGCGGAACGGAGAGCATAATGAAAAGCACAATGAAGAACACAATGATGAACACCAATGCGAGCAACGCAATGAAGAATGCAACGAACACCCATGCGAACACGATAAAAACCATGCTGAAAAAGCTGCTCGGCATAATAACGATCTGCGGCATCCTGTCGCTGACGGCATGCGCGGGCGAAACGGCGAGCGGCGAGAGCGCCTCGACCGAGCCGGCAAACAAATTGGAGCAGATCAAGCAAAGCGGCAAGCTCGTCGTCGGCACCTCCGCGGACTATCCGCCGTATGAATTTCATGCCATGATCGACGGAAAGGATCAGATTGTCGGCTTTGACATCGAGATCGCCAAAAAAATCGCCGAGCATTTGGGCGTCGAGCTTGAGGTACAGGATATGGCCTTTGACGCCGTGCTGGCAGGCGTCGATACCGGGCTGATCGACATCGGCGTGGCGGGAATCAACAAATCGGACGAGCGTGACGAAGTGATGGACTTCAGCGAAATGTACTACTCCGCCGAAAACATCATTTTGACGAAGGCCGATTCCGAAAACAATTACACGACCCTCGACGAGCTCGACGGAAAAACGATCGGCGTACAGATGGGCACGCTGCAGGATGACTTTGCCAAAGCCGAATTTACAAACTCCACCGTCAAATCGCTCGGCAAAATAACCGATCTCGTATTGGAGCTGAAAACGGGCATGATCGATGCCATCCTGCTCGAAGCGCCGGTCGCAAGAGCCTACGCCGCGCAAAATCCGGATCTGAAGCTCGGCGAGATGACCTTCCTGAAGGAAGAGGGCGGCGCATACATCACCACCGCCAACGACGAGCCGGAGCTGATGGCGGAGATTAACCTCGTGATCAAAGAGCTGCTCGACAGCGGACAGCTCGACCTGCTCGTTCAACAGGCGACGGAGCTGGCAGAGCAGCAGGCGGAACAATAAAGGAGCCGTGATGAAAAATCTCTTCGGCATCAAAAAGCTGCTCAGCTACACGCTTTTGCTCCTCACCCTGCTCGTGATCGGCTACGCTCTGGCGAGCCTTCCGAAGGTGTGGGCGATCTTCATAAAATATCACAGCTATTTCATCAGCGGCATCCTCTACACACTCGGACTCTCGCTGGCATCCGTGCTGATCGGTACCGTTCTGGGCAGTCTGATCGCCTTGGCGAAGATCTCCGACGAACCGATCCTCAAAACCGTCGCCACCGCCTACATCGAGCTGATCCGGGGCACACCGCTGATCACGCAGCTGTTCATCGTATTCTTCGGCTCCTCGGTGCTGTTCAATGTTCGAGAGCTTCAGCTGCCGATCGCGGCGATCGCGTTCTTATCCGGAATCGTCGCCGTCAGCCTGAACTCCGCAGCCTATGTGGCGGAAATCGTCCGCGCGGGGATCGAATCGGTCGACAAAGGTCAGCTCGAAGCCGGACGCAGCCTCGGCATGAGCCATAAAATGACGATGAAAGAGATCATTCTCCCGCAGGCGATCAAAAACATCCTTCCATCGCTCGGCAACGAATTTATCGCCGTCATCAAGGAAACCGCCATCATTTCGGTGATCGGCGTCGGCGACATCATGTACAATGTCAACATCGTCCGCTCGACAAGCTACCGATCCGTTGAGCCGCTGTTCATCGCCGCAATCATCTATTTTGTATTGACCTTCAGCCTTTCAAAGCTGGTGAATATGATCGAAAGGAAGCTCAAAGAAAGTGATTAAGATCCGAAACTTGTCCAAACGCTTCGGCGGAAAAGAAATCCTCAAAAATATCGACCTCGACATCGAAAAGGGCGATACGATCGCCGTCATCGGGCCCTCCGGCGCCGGCAAAAGCACGATGCTGCGATGCATCAATCTGCTTGAAAAAATCGACGGCGGAAGCATTCTGCTCGACGGCGAGCTTATCACCGATCCCGCAGCTGATCCGGACAAAATACGAATGAAGATCGGTATGGTGTTTCAGAGCTTCAATCTGTTTCCGCACAAGACCGTGCTTGAGAACATCACACTCGCGCCGATCAAGGTAAAAAAACAAACGCCGAAGGAGAGCGAAGCGCTCGCAATGACCCTGCTCGGCAAAATGGGACTGACCGACAAAAAAGACGCCTACCCGAGCGCCCTCTCCGGCGGACAGAAGCAGCGCGTCGCCATCGCACGCGCGCTGGCGATGAGCCCGGAGCTGATGCTCTTTGACGAAGCCACCTCCGCGCTCGACCCCGAAATGGTGAAGGATGTGCTTGATGTTATGAAAGAGCTTGCCGAAGAAGGTATGACCATGGTCGTCGTTACGCACGAGATGGGCTTTGCCCGCGAAGTCTCCGACAAGGTTGCCTTTATGGAGGACGGGCGGATCATCGACATCGGCAGCCCGCGATATATTTTTGAAGAAACGAAGAACGAGCGCACCGCGGAATTTTTGTCCAAGGTGCTGTGACGCCGATCGAGCGAGCACTATGTCGATATGATGATATACTCGCGTGACCTGCTGAAACGATCGCACATTCGCTTGCGGCTTCACCGCGCGCGATCGCTATTTATTTTTACGGAGCATAAAAAAGTCCCCTGTCGATCCGACAGGGGACTTTTGCTATTATCAGTTTCTTCTATATTATATGAGGAGCATTCGATCCGCTCGAAGAATGAAGCGGAGCCGATTACCCTGCACAGCGGCGCGGGATCGGTAGAGCGGAGTCGGCCCGGCAGCTTTTGTAAACATTCGCCGCCGATCGACGGCATAAGAGCCGTGTTGAAGCCGCCTTTTCCGTTATGCCCGTCTAAAACCGGATGTTGTCGATCACCTTTTGGAGCGCCGGCATAATATCCTCCAGCACCGAGGTCGTCATCGGATTTTTGATTTTTCCGATCTCGATCAGCTCGAAGAATGAAGCCGAGCCGCCCGCCTTGCACAGTGTGATATATTCCTCCATCGTGCGCTTCGGATCCTCCAGCGATTTCAACAGATATTGGAATGCGCAGACCTGCGCGAGCGTGTAGTCGATATAATAGAACGGCATCGAATACACATGACCCTGTGCAAACCAGAAGGTACCGCCCGAAAGAAAATCATCATCATAATCGAGCGTCGGGCGATAAAGCAGCTCCAGCTCATGATATTTTTGTCGTCGCTCCGCCGGAGTCGCATTCGGATTTTCGTACACGAAATGCTGGAAGTGGTCGATCGTTACCCCGTAAGGAATAAAATTGATCGCATTGGTCAGCGCACCGAATTTGAATTTCTCCGCCTTGTCGCCGAAGAACAGATCCATATAAGGCCAGGTCAAAAACTCCATACTCATCGAATGGATCTCGCAGGCTTCATAGGTCGGCCAGATATATTCCGGCAGCAGCATGCTCTGCGACATATAATTCTGGAAGGCATGGCCCGCTTCGTGCGTGACGACATC
Source organism: Filifactoraceae bacterium (assembly GCA_041845175.1). Lineage (GTDB taxonomy): Bacteria > Bacillota > Clostridia > Peptostreptococcales > Filifactoraceae > JAUNKE01. Next base: position 1,332 of record JBGZCE010000068.1, on the reverse strand, counting down.
GATGTCCGCCGCCGTGCCGTTGAAATTCGCGAAGATGAACGGCATCTTGTACTTGTCGAAGCTCGTGCAGTAGCCGCCCGCCCGCTTGCCCGGCTTCGAGGAGAGATCGAGCAGCTCGTTGTCCGCCATAAAGCGGAAAAACTCGCTCGTCTCCGGACTCAGCTCGTCATACATTTTGATCGCCTGCCGGACGATAAATGCCTCATCGCCAATCGGATCCGCATTGCCGTCCGCAAAATTGATCGGATAATCGTAGAATTTGAAATCCGCGATGCCCAGTCGCTCCGCCTGCTTTCTGCGCAGCTCGGTCGCAAGCGGCGTAAGCGTTTTCAAAACCTTTTCGCGATAAGCGGCGACCTCCGCCGGACCGTAATCCGTGCGCTGAAGCATTTTGTAGCGGAATTCGATATAGTTTTTGTAGCCGAGCGTGAGCGCCATCTCGTGGCGGATCTTGACCAGCTCGTCATAGATCGCGTCAAACTCCTCCTGATGCGACTCGAAGAATTTGCTCCTTGCCTGATATGCCTCCTTGCGGAACGCGCGATCGGGATTCTGGAGCAGCGGTCCGAGCTGCGTCAGCGTGTAATCCTTTCCGCGAAACGGGATGATCGCGGTCGCCTTGATTTTTTCATAGCGTGTAACCAGCTCGTTTTCCTTTTGCATAAAAGGAATCGCCTTTTCATTCAAGACCAGAGAGCTTTCGATCAGCTTGAGATAATGCGCGCCGAAGTGCTCTCCAATTTCCTTGCGAAAAGGCGAGGAATGGATTGCGCGCTTCACATCGACATCGAGTGTTTCCAAAATCGGCAGATGCTCATCCCAAAAATCGTTCTCGGCGGAATAAAATTCGTCCGTCGTATTGATCGTATAGCGTGTGGTGGCGAGCTGCGTCGTCGAGTTGAGCTCCTTCGAGTACACGGCGTACTCCTTGATCAAAGCGATCACCTCATCGGCGGAGGCGGCGCGCTCGATCGCGTCCCTGAAACGCTTCTGCTCGGCCGTGACCTCTGCCATATCCGGACGCTTGTACGGTAATTCATTAAACTTCATAGTTCCTCCTAAAAAATCAGATTGCTTCCCTACCTCATTCAGTATAGCAGAACGAAAACAAAAAGTATATCCGAAAAGTTTTATATCTTGTGCAGAACGATTTCGGGAAATTCGGGGTAAAAATGAAGAAAGAGGAATTTTCTGTGAACTCTCTACGCGATCCGCTCGCATAAACGGTGCAGGCTGTTCACAAAAATTTCCCGTATCGTGCACGAGCTCGGCGATCCGGCGCGCGCCGGCGCGAGAAGAAAAAATTTTTTCGCGGCAAATCGAAAAAATTTT
>JBGZCE010000067.1:0-2912 GCA_041845175.1 Filifactoraceae bacterium | reverse complement strand
GTAAAAAGCTATATCCGCGTATCGTGGCCGATCATTTTGTGCGAAACGCTGTGGGGACTCGGCACGGTGATGTATTCGTTCGCCTTTTCAAAGCTCGGGACCTCCGCCTTTGCCTCGACGCAGATGGCGCAGATCGTCAACGATATCATGCTGGTCGCCTCGTTCGGACTGGCGAGCTCCGTCGGCACGATCCTGGGCAACAAGCTCGGCGAGGGCAAGCGCGACGAAGCGATCCGATATTCGCGCAGGATCATGAAAGTCGCGATCACGGTCGGCTTGGCGACGGGGCTCATGTTGGTCGTCGTGCTGCCGTGGGTGCCGCGGATCTTCGGTGCGGAGGGCGAAACGGCGCTCAATATCCGGCGGATCCTGCTGGCCCGCGCAGCGGCAAACTGTCTGATCACCTTCAATTGGACGAACATCACGGGCATTTTGCGCTCCGGCGGCGATACGGTGGTGGCGCTCGTCATTGATGTCGCGCCGATGTGGCTCGTCGGGATCCCGCTGGCGATCGCGGGCGCGACCGTTTTCGGCTGGCCGGTGTACATGGTCGTGATGATGAGCTTTGTCGAGGAATTGATCAAATTTGTGCTGGGGATTTCCCGCGCACTCAAAAACAAATGGGCAAGAGTTCTGGTAGAGGAGAAAGCATGAAGCATATTTTTATAATCAATCCCGTCGCAGGAACGGGAAAGGCAAGAGACTATTTTATGCCGCGTATCGTCGAGGAGCTCGAAAGGGTCGATGCGGATTACAAAATGCACATCACGACGAAGGCGGGCGATGCGATCCGTTTTGTCAAAAGGCTCTGCTCGCTGCGGAAAGATTTTTCGCAGACGCTGCGATTTTATGCCTGCGGAGGCGACGGAACGCTCAACGAGGTGCTCAACGGCGCTTACGGCTATGCGAATGTCGAGATCGCCTGCATACCGGCCGGATCGGGGAATGATTTCATCCGTAACTTCGGCGACGAAAAAGCGTTTCGCAATATCAAGGCGCAGCTTGAGGGCTACGCGGTCAGCGTGGATTTGATCGCCTGCAATCTGGATCGGCATACGCGATATTACGGGATCAATCTTGTGAACACCGGCTTGGACTGCGATGTGGTGGAGTATATGGAGGAAGTCAAAAGACTCAGGCTGCTCAACGGCAGGATGGCATATATCTACGGCGCGTTTCGCGCATTTTTGTCGCTCAAAAGCTATCCGCTGACAATCGAGGCGGATGAGGAGAAAATTTTTGACGGCGTGGCCACGCTGCTTGCAATCGGCAACGGAACGACCTACGGCGGAGGATTCCGTGCCACGCCCAAGGCAAAGGTCGATGACGGGCTGATGGATGTCTGTCTGGTCAGAAGGATCGATCATATCAAATTTTTGAAGCTGATCGGCGACTACAAAAAAGGCGAGCATATCAAAATCGGGAAAAAGGATTCCGCGGTAAGCTACCGAAATGCGCGCAAGCTCACCGTCCGAAGCGAAGAGCCGATTCTTGTCAGCATCGACGGCGAGCTGAAGGAGGTACGCGAGCTTCAGGCCTATCTTTTACCTAAGGCCGTTCGGTTTGTCGTGCCGGAAAATGGGTATGAATAGCCAAAATCCTCCGGGAGCGCAAATTAGCAGGCGCAGACCTCGACCGAGCGCGGAGCTTGACGGATGCAGTCTTCGCCTGAGCGAGATCGGTCGATCGGACAGACGCAGCGAAAGGCGAATGACGGTGAAGACGAGCGGCGGTAAAAGGAAAGCCGCGGCGAACGGCGCGCCATAAAATGGCAGATACCTCGCATGACGAATAGCTGCGAGTCCGGCGCTCGGCACAGCGGGGATCATCCATCCGCGGAGCATGATCTTTGAAATCCGCAATTCGAAAAACGATCTGCGAACACAGACGCGATCCTGAAGAAAATCTCGAAGGCTTTGAAAAGTGGCGGCGCCACTTTTTTTACAAGCCGAAGCTAATAAAAAAATTAAAGTTTTTGAAAAAATTTTTGAAAAAGCTCTTGACAATTCCGTAAGACAATTGTAGAATACGAACAAGACAATTGTAGAATAAGGAGAAAAGATGAAAAACAGTATCAAGCGATTGCCGGATACGGAGTTTTCCGTGATGAAAGCAATATGGCGGTGCGAAGAACCGATCACCACGCATAAGATCATGGAACGGATGAACGAGGGCATTGAATGGAAACCGCAAACCTTATTGACCATTCTCGCACGCTTGAGTGAAAAAGGCTTTATCCGAAGCGACCGCGTCGGGCGAGAGCGCAGCTACCACGCCATGATTTCCGAAAAAGAATATCTTCAGATCGAAACGGGAAGTTTTTTGAAAAGATATTCGGGAAATTCTCTGGGCGGACTGGTCAAAGCGCTGTATTCCGAGGGCGAGCTTTCGCGGGAGGATCTGAGCGAGCTGAAGGAATGGCTGATGAACAAGGAGTAGTACAATGAACTTTACAGTCAGAATGCTTGAGAGCGGCGTTGTCCTGTCGGGGATCATCCTGCTGCTTTTCGGAGCATCCGCCGTTTTTAGAAAATTTGTCTTTGCGAAGGCGAGATATTGGATGTGGATCATCCTGCTGGTCGGACTGATCGTTCCGTTCAGACCGCTCACAAGCGCTACCGTGTTTACGGTCGAGAATCCGATCGAAACGATTTCGGCTGAGCTGGACCAAACACAGGACATCGCGGTGCGAAGCGCAGGCTCGAGCGAGCTCGGTGCCCAAGCCGTGCAAAGCTCGAATGTAGGGAACGATGCTTTGGCGGCGCAGCCTGTGACGGCGCCTTCGGACCGAATCCTTCGGACAAGCCTTACCCTATCCGATCTTCTCATCGTGATCTGGGCAGCCGGCGCAATTGTCGTATCGGTAAAGCACATTCGGGAGTACCGAAGCTTTCTTCGCCTGATCAGGCGGT
>JBGZCE010000066.1:0-4038 GCA_041845175.1 Filifactoraceae bacterium | reverse complement strand
CGCGGCGGCGTGTAAAATGGTATCATTGCTAAAAAGTAATGTGATCGGGAGTATTTATGTGGAAAGAAAATGCACAGACTTATGATCGTTTGGTTTGGATCGCCGAACAAAATGCAACGCTCAAAAAAATTTTGCTTGATGAGATGGCGATTTCGATCCGGCTGCTGGTCGAGCTGAAAAAAGGAGATCATATTCGCGTCAACGGGAAGCGAAGAATCGTCACGGACGAGGTGCGACGAGGGGATGAGGTAACGGTGCTTCTTCCGAAGGAGCAAAGCGAGTATCTCCCGCAGGATATCGCGCTGAGGATCTACTACGAGGATGAGGATATATTGGTGGTCGAAAAGCCTTACGATATGGTGGTGCATCCGACACGGGCGCATTTGTACGATACCATGCTCAATGCGGTATTGTATTACTTCAGGCGGAACGGGATCGATTCAAAGGTTCGTTTTGTCAACCGGCTGGATCGGTACACGAGCGGCATACTGATTATCGCGAAGAACGCGTATGCGCACAACGCGCTGACGAGGGAAGAGCGGGAAGATGAGATCGGCAAGGAATATATTGCCGTTCTGCAAGGCTCGATGCAGGGGGAAGGAACGATCGACGCGCCGATCGCAAAATCGGAGGACGGCATCCGGCGGATCGTCCGCGAGGACGGACAACGCGCAATCACGCATTACAGAGTGCTTGCGAGCAATGACTATGCGTCGCTGGCGGAGATCCGACTCGAAACGGGGAGGACACATCAGATTCGCGTGCATTTTTCGTCTATGGGCCATCCGCTTTTGGGGGACGAGCTCTACGGCGGAGACCGATCGCGGATCAAAAGACAGGCGCTCCATGCGCGCCGCTTGACCTTCCGATCGCCGCGGAGGTCGGAGCTTGTCAGCATAAAAATTCAGCTCCCCGACGACATCGGAGAGCTGATAAAAAATGTTTTACCCGATACAGGATTCGATGAAATCCACTAAGTTTTGAACAGTGACGATCGTTTCGATCTTTTCTTCCGGAATTTCTATTTCAAATTCATCTTCGATCGCCATGATGATCTCTACCGCTTCGATCGAGTCGGCATCCAGATCCGTAGTCAGGTTTGAGGTTAACTGAATCATGTCTTTGTCGATGCCCAGCTGTCTACTGATGATGTTTTGAATTTTTTCAAAAACCATAAATCCTCCTACACAATAATATTCTTTACAGAGTATAATACAAGAACGAGGATTTATCAACAAAAAATTATTAACGGATCGCATCGGCGTTTTACGCCGGCTTCATCCGTGGCGGATCGAAAAAGACCGGCTGTCCGTCGATCGGCTTTTCAAAAACGCAGGATCGCTGTTTGCGTGCGCGAATCGGGACCGGCAAAAAGATTTGTGCTCCGCGCCGTAAAGGCTTGAATCGGCAAAAAAATAATTGTAAAATAGAACCATAGAATCGGTAAAGGGGGGACTTATGACTATCACAATCAAGGATGTGGCAAGGCTGGCAGGCGTGTCGATCTCGACCGTTTCGCGCGTGATCAACGAATCCAAACCGGTTTCGGGCGAGATCAAGGCGAAGGTGCTGAAGGTGATCGAGGAGACGAATTATGTGCCGAATCCGGTCGCTCGGAGCCTGGTTTTGCAAAAAAGCAATTTTATCGGGGTGATTGCGCCCGATATTTCGGATTGTCGGATCGGAGATATACTCAACGGGATCGAGGAGGTCGGCAAGATCTACGGATATGACATTTTGCTATGCAATTCATACGGAAAATTGCAGGAGGAAATAAATTATGTGGAGTTTCTGCTCAACAAGCAGGTCGCAGGGATGATCATCTTGAGTCCGAAGCTGACGCAGGAGCTGGTGGAGCTCGTGAGCGGTAGGGACATTCCTACGGTGTATGTGAGCCAAAATGCAACCGAGCTCGGCGTCATCTCGGTCGGCATCGACTACGAAGAAGCGGGAAGAGATGCGGCAAGGTGGATTCTGTCAAGAGGCTACGACTCGATTTGCGCACTGGACATCAGATATAAAGGAGAGTCGCGCTACGGAAGCATTCTGGACGGATTCCTTTCGATGATCGAAAGCCGGCAGAAGAAATGTATGGTGCAGACCTTTGATTATACAAAAAACGGCTTTGAAGAAATTTATCGCTCGATGGGAGAATATATCGACTCGACGACCGAGCTTCCGAGAATCCTTTTCGTGCCGGATGACGAAGCGGCGATCGGCGTGATCAATGCGCTGCTCGACAAGGGGATCAAGGTCCCCGAAGATGTGAGCGTGCTCGGCTTCGGCAATTCCAAGGTGGCGGGAATCGTACGGCCGGGGCTGACGACGGTGAGCGAGCCGCTGTATGATATCGGCGCGGTGGCGATCCGGATATTGATCAAGCAGATCGAGGATCCGGACGAAAAATTGGAATCGATGGTTTTGCCGCATTCGATCGAGAAGCGGCAAAGTGTAAAATAGATCCGCGCGGAGCGGGCGATGATTCGGAATCGAAAAATTTGGGAGGGAAAATGAACAAAGTAGTCTTAACACATGCAGGCATCGGCTTGGAGGATGTGATCAATGTAGCTCAAAACGGTTACTCGGTCGAGCTTTCGGATGAAGTGAGAGAAAGTATTGAAAAATCGCGTGCAATCGTGGAGCGATATGTCGCGGAGGAAAGAGTCGTATACGGAATTACGACCGGCTTCGGAAAATTTTCGGATGTTTTTATCGGAAAGCAGGACGCCGGACAATTACAGACCAATTTGATCGTGTCGCATGCCTGCGGTGTGGGAGAACCCTTTGAGGAGCATATCGTACGCGCCGTTATGCTGCTTCGATTGAATGCGCTATCGAGAGGTCTTTCGGGGATCCGGCTTTCAACGATGGAGCAGCTTTTGGGACTGCTGAACAACGGGATTTCTCCCGTGATTCCTCAAAAGGGTTCACTTGGAGCCAGCGGCGATCTGGCGCCATTATCGCACATGGTGCTGACGATGCTGGGTCTTGGAGAAGCCTTCTACAAGGGCGAGCGGATGCCGTCGGGTGAAGCGCTCCGGCTTGTTGGGATGAAGCCGATCGAGCTTTCCTCCAAAGAAGGCTTGGCGCTGATCAACGGAACGCAGGTGATGACGGCGGTGGGATGCTTTGCCGTATCGCAGGCGGAAATGCTCGCGAAGCAGTCGGACATCAATGTCGGGCTTTGTCTGGAGGCGCTGGAGGGCATCGAGGATGCGTTTGACAAGCGGATCCATGAAGCAAGAGGCCATGCCGGTCAGATCGCAACGGCGAGAAATGTGCTGAATATCGTCAGCGGCTCCGAGAACACGACAAAACAGGGCGAAAAGCGCGTGCAGGACGCATACGCGCTGCGCTGCTCCGCACAGGTCATCGGCGCGTCCAAGGATGCGATCGCGTATGTGCGAAAGCGCGTGGAGATCGAAATCAATGCGGTAACGGATAATCCGTTGATTTTTCCGGAGGATGACTCCGTGATCTCGGGCGGCAACTTTCATGGACAGCCGATCGCGCTCCCGATGGATTTTTTGGGGATCGCGGTCGCGGAGCTTGCGAATATCTCCGAAAGAAGACTGGAGCGTCTGGTCAATCCGGCATTATCCAACGGCCTGCCGGCATTTTTGTCGATCGAGGGCGGCTTGAACTCCGGCTTTATGATCGTCCAATATTCGGCGGCGGCACTGGTTTCCGAAAACAAGGTGCTGGCGCATCCGGCCTCGGTCGATTCGATCCCTTCCTCCGCGAATCAGGAGGATCATGTTTCGATGGGAACGATCGCCGCGCGCAAAGCACTCGAGATTGCGGAAAACGCAAAGCAGGTGCTGGCGATGGAGCTGATGGGCGCATGCCAGGGGATCGATCTGAGAGAAGGCGGTGCGCTCGGCAAAGGAACGCAGGCGGCCTATCAGGCGGTGCGCGAAAGGATCCCGATGCTCAAGGAGGATCGCGTGATGTACACAGACATCAACAAATACGCGGAGCTGATCGATTCGCGCGCGGTGATCGAGCGAGTCGAGGCGAGCGTCGGAGAGATCGGAT
>JBGZCE010000065.1:0-5146 GCA_041845175.1 Filifactoraceae bacterium | reverse complement strand
TCGACGAGCACGATCAACCGCTCGATCGCAAGCGGCACCTTTTCGATCCGCTCCGCAAGATAGCACGCGTTGACGACATCCGACAGCTTTCCGACGCCGGACGGCTCGATCACGATATGCTCCGGATCGTGCTGATCGTATATTTCCTTGATGCCGCGCTGAAAATTGCCCGCCAGGGTACAGCAGATGCATCCCGCATAGATCTCATGGACCGGCACATCGTAATCAACGAGCGCCGTATCCAGACAAATATCGCCGAACTCATTTTCGATCACGACGACCTTGCCGTCCAGCAGCGGCAGATACTGATTCATAAAAGTGGTTTTTCCGGAGCCCAAAAAACCGGAAATAATATGTATTTTCATTCGACCTCCGATCGAAAGCAGCGATCTCGGCAAAGGCCGAAAGGCTTTCGCCGAGAACAAAACGCCGGGAGAGCTTCGAGCTTTGCGCCGCGGCGCGTATCGGCGATTCTTTGTCTTGCCGTAATTAAAAAAAGAAGCACGGCGTCGGCTGTCCTTCCCTCAACTGAAAAGATTTTTCGATGGTATCCTGACTGAACTTCATTCGCCGATCCGCCTTCCCGAGAAGTGGCTTATGGATCATTGTCCGTATCACAGTAGAGCGAGCTGTTTTAGATTTGCACTAAATTCCCATGGCGCTATTAAAATGATTTGTAAAGAATATATCACAATATGCGCAGAAACTCTAATCGATTTTACTTATGGCTTTTATAAGAGGTGCTTATGAAAAATACGAAGTGACCGAGGCGAAAGACAAAAGACGCGCATCCGATGCGGGCACGATCGACTTTGATCGAATGGCTTACATAATACGAACTGAACAGGAGAGAGATAGATGCAAAAGGAGGATAACGCCATGATAGAATATGCAACCAAAATCACGGCGCGATACTTCCTTCTTCAGCCGGTGACGAGGATAGGGACGGTCGCGAATCGGGCAGTATCGTAAATCAAAAGGTATTTTTAGGACGATATGCTGAACAAAACAAACTGATAACTATTCGCCACCATATACAAAAGATAAAAGGAAGGTAGCATTATTTGGATTGAAATATGCAAAACATATATTAAAAGTAACGGGTTTTGAAGCGAACCACGAGCTATTGGCTGGTTTTGAAGCAGTTCAAGAATGGGTCGATGGCAAGGTAAATTATCATAAAGCAAGGAATATTGCTTTTACCGATTTGTATAGAGAAGCGAGAGAGAGTAATGGTCTGATAAAAAAGAAATTTGTCAAAACCATGGCACAAATCATTTGTATTCCACATGTAAAGGCTCACGGATTGTGGGCATCAGACATTGCAATCACCTTGATAAATGAAATTTACCCCAATGATCTTAGTAAAGTAAAAGAAGAAAGAAAAATACAAATCAAGTTACTAAAGACAACAGTCTAACTCCCGGTTTGCTTAATTGAATATAACAATTTGAGAAACAGTAAATCAAATAGGTTTGTTGTTTTTTTTGCTCAAAAATAGAAATAAGGTCAAAATAGAAGCATCAATAAATCAAAAAAGTACTTGAAAAACGCTCTCCGGCTTATCGCGCGATGCGTGCAGGATCGGCGGGCGCGTCGTGTCGGCGCAAGGCGGCGCGGAGCCGCCGGTGTCATCTTCGCGGATGCCGGAGCCTGTTTGTTATATTGATCAAAAATTGAGCGACGGTCGCACTTTTGTGTTATACTTATTAAATCGGGATGATCTTGGGGGATCTTTTTGAAACGGTGCGCGATGATCTGCGCATAAGGAATGATGAAAGCGGAGGATATGAGCGAACGAGTTATTTTGGGAATGAGCGGCGGCGTGGACTCGTCGGTGTCGGCGCTGCTTTTGCAGCAGCAGGGCTACGAGGTGATCGGGCTGTTTATGAAAAATTGGGACGAGAAGGATGAGACGGGTGTCTGCACGGCGACGGAGGATTATATTGATGTCGGACGCGTGGCGGCGCAGTTGGATATTCCTTATTATACGGTGAATTTTGCACAGGAATATTGGGATAAGGTGTTTGAATATTTTTTGAAGGAGTATCGCGCGGGCAGAACGCCGAATCCGGATGTGATGTGCAATACGCAGATCAAGTTCAGCGCTTTTTTGGATTATGCGCTCAAGCTCGAGGGCAGCTATATTGCGATGGGGCATTATGCGCAGGTCGAAAAAAGGGGCGAGCGGTATTGTCTTTTGCGCGGCGAGGACAAGTCGAAGGATCAGAGCTATTTTTTGTCGCGTATCGACCAGAAGGCGCTGGCGCGAACGATTTTTCCGATCGGGCATCTGCCGAAAAGCGAGGTGCGGGAGCTGGCGCAAAAATATGAGCTGGCAACGGCGAACAAAAAGGATTCGACCGGGATCTGCTTTATCGGGGAGCGGGATTTCGATTTGTTTTTGGATCGGTATCTGCTTGCGAAAAAGGGCGATCTCTATTCGGTAGAGGGCAAGCGACTGGGCGAGCACAGCGGATTGATCCACTACACCTACGGGCAGCGCCGAGGGATCGGGATCGGCGGCGTCGGAACGGGTGAGCCGTGGTTTGTCGTCGGCAAAAGCCTCAAAAAAAATATTCTCTATGTGGCGCAGGGGGAGGAGCACGAAGCTTTGTACACGCGGCAGCTGATCGCGGAGGATATGCTGTGGATCTCGGGCGAGGAGCCGAAGCTGCCGATCAAATGCACCGCCAAGTTTCGCTATCGTCAGGAGGATATTCCGGTGACGGTGCAGGCGGGTAAACGATCCGGTGAGTTGGTCATCGTCTACGATCATCCGGTCAAGGCGGTGACGCCGGGACAAGTCGCGGTGCTGTACGACGGCGAGGTCTGTTTGGGCGGCGCGATCATCAAAACGGCGCAGCCGCTCAACGGGAAATATGATTTTCTGTATGAATGATCATTACGGATATTTTTGGGCACAAAAGAAAACAAGCCAGGGGATTGACTTGTTTTCCGTGGGTCTTTTGTTATTTATAACAGAGGAGATACTCGTGTTATAAATCAGGGTCGTTTGTTTTAATATATAGAGAAGAAAAACCGTAGCTCTTTGCTACAATTCCATTATATTGTCGAATTGAAGCAGGTCTATAAAAAAACTGTATAAAAAGTAAAGAAATAATATTTCAAAAAGGTTAAAATTTTTTGAGAGGGCTTATGAAGACGAAAAAAGTATATCGATGCACCAAATGCGGCAACGAGAGCACGAAATGGAGCGCCAAATGTTTTGAATGCGGAGCATACGGAACGATCGAGGAGCATGAGGTGATGGTGACGGGCAAGGCGAGCGCGAAGTCGGTGCGAACGGCTACCGCTGCGGCGCGGGATGCGTCGGCATCGGTCAGGCTGACGGATATCCGAATGGCGGACAACAATCGCCTCGTCAGTACGCTCAACGAATTCAACCGCGTCATGGGCGGCGGGATCGTCAAGGATTCCGTGACGATCCTTACCGCAAAGCCGGGCGCGGGCAAATCCACGCTCCTGCTGCAGCTGGCTCAGGACTATGCACAGCAGGGGATGCGCGTGCTCTATGCCTCGGGCGAGGAGAGCGATTCGCAGATCAAGGCGCGGGCGGAGCGAATCCTCAAAGCGATCTCGGACAATATCTGGGTCGTTGCGGATCATTCGATGAATCAGGTGATGTATCAGGTCGAAGCAATCGATCCGGACATCATCATCGTCGATTCGATCCAGACCTTCGTGCTTGAGGAGCATTTACCGTCGCGGCCGGGCTCACCGACTCAGACGATGGAATGTGCCAATCTGCTGGTCAAGGTGGCGAAGAACAAAAAGCGCCCGCGCGCCGCGATCTTGGTCGGACAGATGAACAAAAATGAAGAAATGGCAGGTCTGCGCGCGTTGGAGCATCTGGTCGACACCGTGCTGGTGATCGAGGGCGAGAGCGAGGAGGAGCTTCGCGAGCTCCAAAGCACCAAAAACCGCTTCGGGAGTACGGGCGAGATGGGCTTCTTCACGATGACGGAGGAGGGATTGGCGTCGATCGACAATCCGTCCGAATACTTTATGACGATCCGCGACGAAAACGACAGCGTATCGGGCTCTGCGCTCACGGTGGTTCGCGAAGGCACAAGGCCGATCATATTGGAGATTGAGAGCCTTGTATCCACCTCCTTTATGCCGTATCCGACGAGGATCGCCGAGGGCTTGAAGCGAGACCAGTTGAATATTCTGATCAGCATTTTGGAGCAAAGAGCGAGATTCAATCTGCTCAACAAAAATGTGGTAATCAAAACGACCGGAGGTCTGCGTGTCAAAGAGAACGCCATCAATCTGGGCATCGTGATGAGCATCGTATCCTCCTTCACGGAAAAGCCAATCCCGAAGGACAGCGTATTTATCGGCGATGTCGGCCTGACAGGCGAATTGAAAAAGGTGCCGTCGCTTGAGCAGCGAATCCGCGAGCTCGACCGAATGGGCTTCGGCAAGGTCTATGTCGCTAAGGGCAGCCTGAGCCGCAAGCTGTCGCTCCGAAATATCAAGGTGATCGAAAAGAAAACGCTCCAAGAGGTGATTTGGGATGTGTTCGGCAAAGTGGAATATTTTAAGAAATGACCGATTCAGCTCGAATAAAAACTTCGAATAACCACTTCAAAAAAATTTTTCTTCTGATATAATAGAAGTAGCTACACAAGAATTTTTGAAAATGAAATTGTTAGAAGTAAGAGGAGCCATCATGGTAAAACGAGAATTGGTTGTAAAAAACAAGACGGGACTGCACGCAAGACCGGCATCGGAATTCGTAAAGAAGGCGAGCACCTTCAAATCATCGGTATTTATTGAATTTAACGGGAAAAGCATCAATGCGAAGAGCATCGTCGGCCTGCTCTCGGCGGGGATCGGACATGGCAGCACTCTGACCTTGACGGTGGAGGGCGAGGACGAGGTCGAAGCGCTCGATGCACTATCCACCTTGATCGAAGAAAAATACGAGGAATGATCGAGCCGCCGATCGGAAAATGAAACAACCGAGCCATGGTGCATGACATTCGTGGCGGAAATAAGAATACACCAAGAGATATCCGAAGAGGCAGACTACGCACTGTCTCTTTTGCTTTTTGAAAACAGCTATATAAACGGTCGCCTTCTCAGTCCGATCTGAAATCGCATACAGCTTTTTGTT
>JBGZCE010000064.1:0-12347 GCA_041845175.1 Filifactoraceae bacterium | reverse complement strand
TGTTTTGTTCTATATGTCGGTCGTGTCAGAGATTTTTGTATCCGCGTGAATTTCTCGGTGATGCTCCGGCTTATTCGGCATCTGCTCCAAAAAACTTCTGCGTGTTGTGCGCTCAGTTCTCAAAAGAAATAACTTTTGTGCGTTGCTTTCGGTAGCGGACTTTTCAGTGATGCTTTGTTCTATATGTCGGTCGTGTCAGAGATTTTTGTATCCGCGTGAATTTTTCGGGGATGCTCCGGTTTATTCGGCAACTGCTCCAAAAAACTTCTGCGTGTTGTGTGCTCATCCTCAAAAGAAATAGCTTTTGTGCGTTGCTCTCGATAGTAAACTTTTCAGGGATGCTCCGCTCCATGTGTCGGCCGTATTATCCGTTTTCATGTCCGCGATTTTCATGTCAGCCGGTTTTGCCGTCCCACGGTTCGGGCAGCCGGCCGCTTTGATCGAAAAAGCTCAGCTGCTTGACATTTTGCTGCTCTCCTTCGATGAGCAGGCTTCGGATGCGCTGTGTGTTCTCATCCCGATAGCCGAAAAATTCGCCGTTCACGGTGATAAAGTATTTGGCTCGTTTCAAGACGACGCCCATTTTTTTGAGATCCTCGTAGCGCAGCTTGCTTTGCTTTCTGGCTTTGACGATCCGAAGCGCGGAGGTCACGCCAAGCCCGGGAATCCTTAAAAGGTCGCTGTACGGCGCGGTGTTGATCTCCATCGGAAAGCGCTGCCAATTGTTGATCGCCCAGTTTGCCTTGGGGTCGAGCAGCGGATCGAAGAACGGATTTTGTTCGGTCAAAATTTCTTCCGCCTTGAACTGATAGAATCGGAGCAGCCAGTCCGCCTGATACAGTCGATGCTCGCGAAGCATGGATGCGGCGCCGACATGGGCGAGCATGCCGCTACGGTTGACTGGCACATAAGCGGAGTAGTACACGCGCTTGAGCTTGAGATCGTCGTACAGGCTTTCGCTCTTATGAAGAATGGCGTAGTCGGTTTCTCCGCTCGCGCCAACGATCATTTGCGTGGTCTGTCCTGCCGGAATGAATTGCGGTGTGCTTTTGAACAATTTGTTTTCGCTTTCGCGCCGGAGCTTGTGATCTCGCACGCAGCTCATCGAGGTGAGGATGTCGCTGATCTTTTTTTGCGGAGCGAGCAGCCGAAGTCCTCGGTTGTCTGCGATCTCGATGTTTACCGATACGCGGTCGACATACATCCCGAGCTCTCGGATCAGTATCGGATCGGCGCCGGGGATGATTTTCATATGGATGTAGCCGTTGAATCGCTCCGTCAGCCGCAGTCGTTTGGCGATCATGATCAGCCGTTCCATCGTGTAGTCCGCGTTTTTGAGAATGCCGGAGCTCAAAAACAGGCCTTCGATGTAGTTGCGTCTGTAAAAGTTGATCGTAAGCTCGACGATCTCGTCCGGTGTGAGCGTTGCGCGCTCGATGTCGTTGCTTCGGCGGTTGATGCAGTATTCGCAGTCATAGATACAATGGTTGGTCATCAGGATCTTCAATAGCGAGATGCAGCGCCCGTCCGCCGACCAGGAGTGACAAATGCCGGCTTTGGATGCGTTTCCGATCCCGCCCTGCGTGTTTTGGCGCTCGCTTCCGCTGGATGAGCAAGATACATCGTATTTTGCCGCGTCGCTCAAAATTCTCAATTTGTCTTCAACCGAATATTTCATTTCCGCCTCCTTCATTTCCGAAATTTTTTCCTGTTTTTCTGTATTATATCATATAATCGGAAAATGTGAGCAGAAATTTTCCGTTTCAAAACGAATTTCTTCCTTTATATATAGGGACTTATTCCCACTCGGCAAGGTCGCCGAGCATGCTTCTTCTTTGCTTATCTGTTCGGCTGAGATTTTCATGCGCCGCCGATCGTGGTCGTCGAGCAAGCTTCGTTCTTTGCTCATATAAAATGAGTTTCTTCCTTTATATAGTTGGTTTGCAGCATTCGTGCGCAACAAAAAAGAACCGTTTCTTGACGGTTATTCAAGATTCGGTTCTTCATAATATAGGCGAAATAATGTGCCGATTCCGCCCACATAAGGAACGGCGGCGGGCCCCCCATGGTGAGGCTCTTTCGCCAAACCGCATTGACGGTGCAAGCTTGTTGCGGCGGTTTTTCGCCGCGCAGCCGAAATAATGTGCCGATCCCGTCCACATAAGGAACGGTGGCGACCATCACGCTCGGAGGCCGGACATCTCGTGTCGGCAGACAAAGTGTTTTCACGATTTACTTTGTTGCCCGCACTTCCGATTTACTTTAATTATCTGCGCTCTTCATTTGCCGGAGTCGTCTGCACTCCCGATCTGAGGCGGTCTACACGAAGAAGAGCTCGGCCAGATCGCTTGCTTCGACTTGCCCGAAGTATTTGGTCAGATCGAATTTCAAGAGCACGGCTTCGATCGCCTGCTTGTCATAGTCGGTGCCGTTGAGCGCTTGCGCGATCTCCGCAGCATCCTCCGTTCCGAAGAAGTCTCCCAGGATGCTGACATCGGAGAGCTTTCCGCCGATGAGCTCGGCGACGATCTCGACCCAGCCGAACGGATATTTCGCTCCGTTTTTCAGACTGCCCTTCGGCGAGCGTCCCCAGTTCCATTCCTTGCGTCCGAAGCGTGCCTCCTTGATCTTGAGTATCTCCCGATGATCATGCTCGGTCAGACGATATTCCTTCGGCTCTTCCTGAAATTGCTTGAAGATCTCTTGGAGCAGCAGCGCCTTGAAGTCGTAGACATCCTGATCGCCACCGAGGTACGGCTTGATGTTGCTGACTCGTGCGCGGACGGATTCGATCCCCTTGGTAACCAGCTTTTCAGGCCGAACATTGAGCGCCGATGCCAGCGATTCCATCCGAACATCGAACAGAATGCAGCCGTTGGATAGCACGCGCCCTCGCCAAATGGATTGCGACGCGCCGATGACTTTTTTGCCGTCGACGGTGATGTCGTTTCTTCCCGAGAGCTCTGCCTGTACGCCCATGGCGCGCAGCGCGGATACGATCGGCTTGTAGTAGCTCGAAAAGTCGATCTTTCCGCCGGCGCGATCCTTGGTGATGAAGGAGAAGTTGAGGTTCCCCAGATCGTGATACACCGCGCCGCCGCCCGTGATGCGGCGAACGACCTTGATGTTGTTTTCTTCAATATATTTTTGGTTGATCTCCGCCCAGGCATTTTGGTTTTTTCCGATGATGACCGCCGGCTCGTTTTGCCAAAGCGTGACATATTCGGTTTCCTCCAGCGGCAGATATTTGAACAGATATTCTTCAAAGGACAGATTGTACTCCGGATCAAAGGATCCTGATTCTACATACAGCAATTATTTTTTCCTCCTTGCAGGTGCGATGTGGATCGCCTGTCCGAAGATGCCCGCTGCCGATTCGGCGATGGTTTCGGACAGCGTCGGATGAGCGTGGATCGCACGAAGTATGTCTTTTGCATTCATTTCGTTGGCAAGTGCGAGCGTGCATTCCGAGATCAGGTCGTTGGCGTGCGGACCCAGGATATGCGCTCCGAGCAGCTTGCCGCTTGGCTCTGCCAAAATTTTTACCATTCCGTCGCCCTCGCCGAGTGAAAGCGCTTTGCCGTTTGCCGCAAAATTGAATTTGGATACCGTGTATTCGATCCCCGCTTCTTTGAGCTCTTCCTCCGTTGCACCTACATGGGCGACCTCGTTGAGCGTGAAGATGCAGTTGGGATAGATATTCATGTTGATGTCGACACGATGCCCCATGATGCGCTCTGCCGTCGCTTCGCCTTGTGCACTGGCGACATGGGCGAGCTGCGGATTGTTTTTGACGACATCGCCGATGGCGTAAATGCCCGCGATATTCGTCTCAAAGCTTTCGTTGACAAGGATCCCCTTATCGTCATGCGCGATCCCGAGCTGCGCCAGATTCAAGCCGTCATACACCGGTCCGCGTCCGCCGGCGATCAATACATAGTCGCCGCTGACCTCGACGGTTTCCTCCTTCGTCTTGTACTGCGCAATCACATGAAGCTGATCGCCTTCGCGCCGGATCTCCTTCGCACGGATGTCGTTGTAGACCTCGATGCCCTGCTTTTTCAAAAGCGGCAGCAATCGTCTGCCGATCTCCTTGTCGGCATTTTTCAGTATTCTGGATGAGAGCAGGATGACCTGACTGCCGAGCTCCTGATAGATGCTCGCAAATTCGAGCCCGATCACGCCGCCGCCGACCACGATCAGGGTCTTGGGAATTTCCTTGAGCGCGAGCAATTCGTCCGAGGTGATCACGCCTTCGGATTCGATCCCTTTCGTTTCCGTCACCTCCGGTCGGCTTCCGGTCGCGAGGATGATCGCATCCGTCTCGATCGTTTCGCTGCCGCCGTCCTTCATCGTGACCGATACCCGGCGGCTGTCGAGAAGGCTCGCCTCACCGGAAAGATACCGGATCTCGGGATAGCTTTTGATCAGCTGCTCAATCCCGCCGACCAGGGTGTCCACCACCTTTTGTCTGCGGTCGTACAGACGCTGTCCGTCGACCTCGGCGTCGATGGTGCCGAGCACGGCAAATTCTTCGCTTCGTTTGATCTGATGCATCAGCTCCGCCGTTTTGAAAAGCGTTTTGGTCGGGATACAGCCTCGATTGAGGCAGGTGCCTCCCAAGCGATCCCGTTCGATCAGTATGACCTTTGCTCCAAGCTGAGCCGCCCGGATCGCGGCAACATAGCCGCCGGGCCCTCCGCCGATCACTGCAATCGTTTTTGACATGGATTCCTCCTGTATGGAAAATAAGGAGAGGCTCATCACCTCCCCTCAAGTAAAAAGTTTACGGTTTATTTTTCCGGCTCGTATTTGAGGATCGGATTACGCGCCGCCAGGGTTTCATCCGGTCTTCGCACGACCGTCGTTTGAGGCGCATTGCGCACCTCGTCCGGATTTTCCCGCGCTTCCCCGGCGATCTCTTTCATCGCCTGAATGAACGCATCGAGCGTTTCCTTGCTCTCCGTTTCGGTCGGCTCGATCATCAGCGCCTCCGGTACGATCAACGGGAAGTAGATCGTCGGCGGATGGAAGCCTTTGTCCATCAAGCGTTTTGCCACATCAAGCGTGTGCACCGTGCCGCCCGCATTGTCCTTGAGCCCTGCGAAGATGCATTCGTGCTTGCAGACCTGATCGTAAAAGATCTTATAGTCGTCCTTCAGGCTTTCCTTGATATAGTTCGCATTGAGGACTGCAATCGTCGATGCTTCTTTCAATCCGTCGCTGCCCATCATGAGCACATAGGTGTACGCGCGGACCATCATGGCGAAATGCCCCTGAAAATCCTTGACCCGTCCAATGGATTGCGGGATGTCGTATTGCAAATAATAGTGTCCGTCCTTCATTTCAACGGTCGGCACCGGCAGGAACGGCTCCAATATTTTTTTGACGCCGACCGGCCCGGAGCCCGGACCGCCGCCGCCGTGTGGCGTTGTCAGGGTCTTGTGGATGTTCAGATGCACCACATCGAAGCCCATATCGCCCGGCCGCGCATGTCCCATGATCGCGTTGGCATTGGCTCCGTCGTAATAGACGAGCCCGCCCGCTTCATGGATGATGTCCGTGATCTCTTTGATCTGCGTGTCGAACAATCCGACGGTGTTCGGATTGGTCAGCATCAGCGCGCAGGTGTCGTCGCCGACGACCGCCTTGAGCGCTTCGATGTCCACGAGCCCTTTTTCGTTCGACGGAACCTCGATCACGCTGCAGCCCGCCATGACCGCGGTCGCAGGATTGGTCCCGTGCGCGCTGTCCGGCACGATGATCTTGTCCCGCTTCATATCGCCGCGGCTCTCGTGATAACGCTTGATCAAATTGACGCCGGTAAATTCGCCGTGCGCGCCCGCCGCAGGGTTCAAGGTCATCTTGTCCATGCCTGTGATCTCGCACAGCGCTTTATCAAATTCATACATCAGTTTCAACGCACCCTGTACCGTGCTTTCGTCCTGCAGCGGATGGATATTGGCAAAGCCGTCCAATCTTGCCATCTGCTCGTTAATCTTCGGATTGTATTTCATCGTACAGGATCCGAGCGGATAAAAGCCCGTGTCGATCCCGAAATTCTTCTGAGATAATTTGGTGTAGTGACGAATGATGTCCAGCTCAAACAGCTCCGGAAAATCCGGTTCCTCCTTGCGCAAATAATTTTCAGGGATATGGCTTTTCAATTCGCTTTCAGGCACATCAAGCTCCGGAAGAGCGTATGCGCGACGACCCGCTACGGAAAGGTCAAAAATCATTTTTTCGTAATTCTTCATGATATCCCCTCCAATACTTCGCATAGGCGATCAATTTCTTCTTTTGTTCTCTTTTCGGTCACCGCATACAGGATCGCGTTTTGATATTCCGGAAAATCCCTGCCGAGCGCATAGCCGCCCAGGATACCCTCCTTGAGCAGCGCTTCGTTGATCTTCTCCGGCGCGATGTCGCTTGTCAGTGCAAATTCCATAAAGAACGGCTGCTTGAACAGCGGCTGGAATTTTCCGCTTGCGGTCAATTTTTCAAAAGCGTAGTGCGCCTTTGCCGCCGCCTGCAGTCCGACCTCCTTCATCCCCTGCTTGCCCATCGTACACATATAGATGGTCGCCGCCAGGGTCATCAGCCCTTGATTCGTACAGATATTGGAGGTCGCCTTTTCACGACGGATATGCTGCTCTCTCGCCGCCAGGGTCAGCACGAACGAGCGCTTGCCGTCCAGATCCACGGTCTGTCCGACCAATCGGCCCGGCAGCTTTCGCATATAGCTTTCCTTCGATGCGATGATCCCCAGGTACGGGCCGCCGTAGTTCAGCGCGAGCCCGAGTCCCTGCGCCTCGCCGACGACGATGTCCACATCGTATTCGCTCGGCGGTTTGAGTACGCCCAGCGTGAACGGATCGACCGCCAAGATCATGGCGCATTTCTTGACGCCGTGCGCGATCTCGGTCGCCTTTGCGATATCCTCGAGGCATCCGAAGAAGTTCGGGCTCTGGATGATCACGCCCGCCGTTTCCGGTGTGATCTTTGAAGAGAGCTCCGACAGATCGGTCACGCCGTCCTTCACGCCCACCTCGATCAGCCTGATGGACTGACCGTGGCAGTAGGTTCTCAGTATTTCGAGTGACTGCGGATTGATCGACCTCGACACGACGATCTCTTTTCGTTTGGAAAAGCTGCACGCCATGATCGCCGCCTCGGCGACTGCCGTTCCGCCGTCATAGAGCGAAGCATTCGCCACATCCATCCCCGTCAATCGGGTGATCAGCGTCTGAAACTCAAATACATATTGCAAGGTTCCCTGACTGATCTCCGGCTGATACGGCGTGTATGCCGTATAGTATTCCGAGCGGGAGATCAGCGCGTCGACGATCGACGGGATATAGTGATCGTAAGCGCCCGCGCCCAAAAAGCAGGTCAGGTTGTGAACGCCCTTGTTTTGTGCGGCAAGCTCCTTCAGCAGCCGAGTGACCTCCAGCTCATTCTTATGCTTGGGTAAATTCAGATCCTTTTTCAGACGAAACGCTTCAGGAATATCGCTGAACAGCTCGTCTAACGAGGACAGTCCGATCCGATCGAGCATCTCTTTCTTATCGGAATCGGTCGTTGGAATATACGGATACATACTATTCCTCCTTCGCGATAAACTCTTCGTAAGCCTCCGGACTCATCAAACCGTCCAACTCGCCGGCATCGGAAACCGAAATCTTCACGATCCAGTTTTCATAGCAATCCGAATTCAGCAAGCCCGGCTCATCGTTTAATGCTTCATTGATCTCCTCGATCACGCCGCCGACCGGCATATTGACATCCGCCGCCGTCTTGACGGACTCGACCGATGCGAACGCGTCGCCCTTCTCGATCTCATCGCCCGGCTCAGGCAGCTCGACATAGACGATGTCGCCCAAATGCGACTGTGCATAGTCCGTGATCCCTACGAGCCCCAAATCTCCGTCTACCTTGATCCACTCATGATCTTCCGTATACAACAAACCCTTTTCAACTTTCATAATGCTTCCTCCTGCATATTCTCTATTTGCTTTTCGTATTCTTGTTCAAAAACTTTTTGGAGATCAATTTTGCTTCGACCTCGCGAGTTCGGATCTGCGCGAACACCTCGTTGCCGATCACCGCCTCGTCCGCCTTTACCAGCACATTGGCGATCGGCTTTTTGAGCGTCGGGCTCAGATAGCCGGTCGTCACATAGCCGATCTCTTTGCCGTCCTTCAGGAGCTTCACGCCCTCGCGCGCGATTCCCTTGCCAATCAGCTCCATTCCGATCAGCTTTCGCTTGGCGCCCTCGGTAAACTGCGCTTCGAGCGCCTTCTTGCCGATAAAATCTTCCTTATTCAGATCGACAAAGAACTTGAAGCCCGCCTCGATCGGCGTGATCTCATCGGAGATCTCATGTCCGTACAGCGGGAGCCCCGCTTCAAATCGCAAGGTGTCCCGGCAGCCCAGGCCGCACGGCTCGATCCCGAATTCCTTTCCCGCTTCAAGCACCGCAGCCCAGACCTTTACGATCCCTTCACGCGTGGAGTACACCTCAAAGCCGTCCTCGCCGGTGTAGCCTGTGCGAGAGATCATACAATCCACGCCCGCGATCCTGACATTTCGCACAAATGCGAAAAACGGAATCGAGGACAGGTCGTAATCGGTCAGCTTCTGCAGAGTCTTTTCGGCATCAGGTCCCTGAACGGCGATCTCGCCCGTCTCGTCCGACACATTGCACACCTCAACCTCAAAGCCGGCCTTGTGATCCAGGATCCACTGAAAATCCTTATCCACATTTGCCGCATTGACGACAAGATAAATATCCTCCTCCGATGCCTTGTAGGTCAACAGATCGTCCACCACGCCGCCGTCCTCCTTGCACAAAAAGCCGTATATGACGCGGCCTTCCTGCAGCGTTTCGATATTGTTGGTGGTCAGATAATCGGCAAAGCGCCTTGCGTCCTTGCCCAGAAGCGTGATCTCGCCCATGTGTGAAACATCGAACATGCCGACGCGATTTCGCACCGCTTCATGCTCCGTGACCAAGCCTTTGTATTCGACCGGCAGAAACCAGCCGGCATAGTCCACTACTTTGCCGCCTGCCTTCAAATGTTCCTCATATAGAGGCGTTTTTTTTGCCATGATGTTCCCTCTCCTTTCAACAAAAAAATACAATCCGATCAATTGAGGATCTTCGGATCGTCTCTTCGAAAACGACGATCTCGAAAACTTTCCCCTCTACGGCTATTATAATGAATTTTTTGATTCTTGTCTACGATTAGCCATATAAAACAAATTTATTTTTGTCAAGCTGCTCGTGTCGCATCACAAAGAAAACGCAAACGGGGCTTTCATTTCTTTTTAAGGATTCTTTGTCAAAAAGAGCGGCGGCTCGCGGCACAAGCTCGGCGACGAAAGCTAAAAAAAGCCGACCCCCGGCAAAGAGATCGGCATCACGCAAAATGATTCGGCAAATTTTTCAAGCGCTTGGCAATACGACAGCGCGCGTTTGCGCCGCGCCGGCAATGCAGCTGCGAAGATCATCCGCGCATTCTCTTGTTACGGAACGAGCCCATGCCATTCCCGCGCCGACACGAGCGGCGGCTCGCGGCGCAAGCTCGGCGACGAAAGCTGAAAAAAGCCGACCCCCGGCAAAGAGATCGGCATCACACAAAATGATTCGGCAATTTTCAAGCACGCAGCAATACGACAGCGCGGCACTCAGACGCTCTCCGACAGCAGGCACTCCTTTGCCGCACGGATCTTCTCGACCGACGCTTCTTCGATCAGAAATTCCGACGCGGCATCGGCGGAGCCCATCGCAACATTCGGCTTCCGATAGATCATCCTGCTCGGCACTTGATGTTTGCCGGAGAGATGAAACTCGCACGCGCCGATTTTTTGAAACTGCCCGATATTTTTCGCATGGAGCCCGGAGCCCGGCATCACGATGACCGAGGAATCTTTGGCGATTAGCCTTTCGATGGTCTCCAGCCCCTCCGTCGCTTTGTTGCAGCCGCCCGCCGTCAACACGCGGGTGACGCCCAGCACTTGAAGCGTCTCAAGCGCCTCGTCGAGATCGTCGGTCATATCGAATGCGCGGTGAAATGTGACCTCCAGATCGCCGGCGAGCGCCATGATCTTTTTCATCCGAGCCGTATCCACCTTGCCCTCCGGCGTCAAAACTCCGACCACGATCCCCTGCACCTTGAGCTCCTTCATCAGCAAAATGTCCTCGAGCATACAGGCAAATTCCGTCTCGTCATAACAAAAATCTCCGCTGCGCGGCCGGATCATCGCCATGATCGGAATACGGACGGCGCGCTTGGTCTCGACGACGAGCCCCCTGGACGGTGTCGTGCCGCCGAGCGCGAGATCCTGACATAATTCCAGACGATCCGCTCCGCCGAGCTCTGCATGGATCGCGGAGCGCACCCGATCCACACAGACCTCGAGGATCATTTTTTTCGTTTTGCTTTCCATTGTTTTCTCCTATAAAAAAAGTTACCGACCCTTGAGCCGGTAACTTCATTCATTTTGGTGCGAGCGATGGGACTTGAACCCATACGCACATACATGCACATGCCCCTCAAACATGCCTGTCTGCCGATTCCAGCACGCTCGCGTTACCAAAATATAATATCACTTTATGCACTCGGTGTCAATTCCTCTATGATGAAAATTTTTTCGATCCCGTTATAAAGCTCGATGTCCGTCGGCGTCAGCTCGCCCTTCACCCGTTCATTGTAGACGACATATTCGCGGCGGAAGCCCAGTCCGATAAACGGCATCATCTTCAAAAGCTCCTCCTGCGCCAGCTGATAGTTCTGGTTGCGGAAGGTCGGATTGCCCTGCTTGTACACCGATTGCATCAGACTGTCGAAGGTCTCTCTCGGATAGCCGAACAGGATCTCGCTTTTGTTCAGAAGATCCGATATATCGCGGTCGATGCCGATCTCGTAGCTGAATACGCCGATGTCGAAGGCGCCGGCGCTGAGCGCCGCTTTGAGCTCTTCCGGCGTCAGGCCTGCCACATCCGCGTCGATGCCCGCAAGTGAGAGCTGCGATTTGATATAGGATGCGACGGCACTTTTCACCGGATCGGATTTATCGGTGATGATCTTCAGACGCGACGGCGGCGTGCCGACAAATTGAAATTCGCGGATTGCTTCCTTGTCGTACAGCTCCACATTCAGCGGCGACGGATCGCCGTCCTTGTAAAGCGGGAAGAAGGAGCGGTTGATTTCGCCCCGATAGAGCGCATCGATCTCGGTCTGCGTGTCCAGGATCTTGGCGATCAGCTTTCGGTTGTAGCTCTGGACGAAGGGCTCCTTTTTGGAATTGAATGCGATCAGATCGAATTTGCGCGATTGGTAGTAGCTTGTTCGGAATACATCGTATTCGTAGCGGCTGAGCTCGTGATAGCTGCTCTCGATCAGATCCACGCTTTTGGCGGCGAACATATTTTTGCGGATGACGCTGTCGGTGTAGATATGCGCTTTGATCTCCGTGATATACGGCTTCTGCAAGTGGTAGCCGTCGAATTTTTTGAGCAGCATCTCCTTGCCCTTGGTGTATTCGACCGGGTAGAACATCCCGTTGCCGATCACCGTGAAGCTGCCGTCGCTTAGGACTCCGCTTGCACTCAAGGAGCGCTGCGTGATGATCGGAAAGACCATATTGTAGATCGCCAGCGAATCGGGTTCGGTCAGCTCGATCGTGACCCGGCTGCCGGAGGCGGATACCTGCGCGATGTTTTGCACCAGTCGGTAGTACGGACTGTCGGGATTCGCCTTGATGTGGTTAATCGTAAATCGGACATCGGCGGCAGTGACTCGCTGATTGTCGTGCCATTTGGCGCCGGATGCGATCGTGATCGTCAGGATCTTGCCGTCGCTGCCGATCGTATATTCGCTCGCCAGCTCGGGCACGAGATTATAGCTGCTGTCGAGCTCGAACAGCGAGTCGTACACGAGCCGAAAAAAATTATCCATTGATTTTTCGTGATTTTTGTACGGATCAAAGGAGCTGAATCGCGACACGGCGATCTGCAGCTGTCCGCCCTCGACAGGCTCGTAGACCTTCTCCGGCTGTTCTTCCACGATCGGCGCCGTTTCCTCCTCGGCGGTCTCCGTCGTGTTTTCGATCCGCAGCCACAAAAACAGACCCAGCCCGAGGACGATCGCCGATACGATTGCGGCGATCAGCTTGACCTCTCCGGGGATTTTCCTTTTGTTCGAAAAATCTCTTCTGTTTTTTACAATTAATCTTCTTCGGTTGCTCATTTTATCCATTCCTCTATCTGTACCAGCACCGCCTCGAGCTGCGCGTACAAATTTTCAAAGCTTGTGTTGTTCTCAAGGACATAGTCCGCCCTG
>JBGZCE010000063.1:0-15128 GCA_041845175.1 Filifactoraceae bacterium | reverse complement strand
TTCATTTCTTCGGTTATACTATTCATAAGAGAGATACTCCTTTTATGATACTTTTGTTTTTTCGTCGAAACTATTGTATCATGGGTTCTCTCTTTTTTTGTTTATTTCTGTAACATATGTCTTATCACATTACATTGTATAGAATTTCAGCAAATTCAATACTTTTAGCCTTCAATCCGGACTTCATGGAATATGAAATTGTATGGATTTGTATAGAATTTCTCTGCCATATTATAGTGTGCCGTCTTGTAAATGCTCAACGGGATGCGTTTTGCCAAGTACCTTTTTTGATTTATTGACGCTCCTATTTTCATTTTTAAGCAAAAAACGGTAAACCAATTTGATTTACCGTTTCTCGAATTTTATATTCAATTAGACAAACTGGAATTTATTTCTCCTAATCCACTCAGTAATACCGGAATCCTTTCCATTAGTTAAAACAAAGCTGATAACATCCTTTTTACTAAGTATTTTAAGAAGTAACCCCTCGTCTAATTTATCCAACAGTTCCAAAAAGCTTACTTGTGATTGAGCCTTTAGTTTTTTAAGTGCAATAGTATCTCTTAGTTTTCTTTCACTCTCGCTTCCGGGATATCCCTGTCCAAAAGGTTCGGAAAAAAGGCTTGCTATTGACTGTTCAAGGTTATCTACTCCATTCCAAGTATAATCTTCTCCTAATGGAAGCGATATTGCATTTCCGTTATTTATCTGTGCAAAAAGATATGCATCTTTGGGTGTTGGTGCGTAACCGCATAGGACATTAGGCATATTGTTACACGCAAGCATCATACCTTGACCTGAGGAACATCCGGTAACCACAAAATCAACTGCTTCACTCGATAACAACAATCCTGTCAGAAGCGATATTTCTATGTAGCTGTACGAACATGTATCTTCTTCTGAACAACCAAAATTGTATATCTCTGATTCATGGGCATATTTCTTTACTGCCGAATAAATCAATTTATTTTTATTCATTTGTGATGTTGCTTGTATAATAGCCGTCTTCATTATGTGCATTCCTCAACAAATTTGGAGTTATGGTTGCTCTTTCAGCCAGTCGATCTTCTTAAAGTCCTTATCGTTGTTATTGTTGTTTCTATACGAATCTTTTGATGATGCTTCATAAATGCTTAGAAACTGCTTTAGACTCGGTACACGAAACTTTATTCCATTTAGTTGAACAAGCTCTATGTCTGATTCAAAAATACCTGCAAAATCATATAATGAGTCAATTGTTCCATATTCTACACTGACTCCGTTTTTTTGAAATTCGTGCTCGTGAATATCTATTAAGCTGTAGCCCAATTTTTTCATAACCGCCATTATTTTGTCCCAATCATAAATTCTAAGCTCGTCAGGAGCTTCCCACCCTCTCGGATCTCCCGGAACATGAATATCAATATCCGATGGCTCCCAATCTGTTTTCGATCTGAATTCCAATCCCAAAGAACCCATTAGTGTCGGCGTGATTCCGACTTTATTCAAACAGGAACAAATAGTCCTGAATTCATCAAATAAAATGTTCATCTTACAGGCTCCGCAGCTTCCAATTTCTTTGTTATGGCTTGTTTAGTCGTTTGAATCGGACAAGCCGTGAGTTATTATTCTCCAAGATATTTAACATATATCTGGCATGGATTCCATTCGTCCCACAAAGTCGGGAAACATTCCAATTCTTTATATCCCATCTTTATATAAAATTTATTGGTAATATCGTATTCTTTGTAATGCCCCATCTGTACCGTTTTTACCTGTGAATAGGTGTAGCCGAGCTTTTTTGCCATAGTTTCATATGCCTCATTAAGCACTGTTCCAATACCCATCCGATGGAATTTCTTTTTTATTCCCACCACAAAAATATCCGCACAATCTCTACTTGTTGCGTTCAATACGACAAAACCGACGGGCTCATCATTCGTAAAACAGGCGAGAAACGGTTTGTCCTGTGAATCACTAATATATTCTTCCGTGCTTTCCGGGATGCCGAACCATTCCGGAAGATCATAGAGCACTTCCCTTGATATTGCTTCCTTTTCTTTTCTGTCTACAACTTCTTTTATTTTTATATTCATGCATTCCCTCCGGAAATTACAACTTATAGCTCTAACTTCCCTCCGTAGAACCGAAAATAATCCGCTTCGTTTCTACCTAAAGCGCTTTTTGCAACGAGGGCATTGTTATTCAGAAAATGTGGAATAGGGCAGGAACACATCACAGTGGCTCCGATAATAAAGAACGATTCCCGTTTGCGCCGGAAGCTCAATTGAAAAATACGACAATCAAAAGTATTTCGTAGCTTTTTGGCTTCCTTTATCATCATTTCCCCGCCTCAGCAACTTCTAATTTATCTCTGAATGTTTGCCAACCTTATGCCGTTTCCCCACTTCCGAATTTCCTGCTTGCCCTTTGTTATTTATCAGCATACAGAAAAAAGTTTTTGCGTTAGCCCTGCGGCGGCTCTGCCGCTTTCGGTGGCGGATCCGCCATCAGCTCGGCAAGCAATTCTTCTTTTCCCGCTTCGTTGACGATCCAATAGGACACGCCGTTGATCGTCTCGCCGTAGCCCGGGATGTGCGCGGTCTTTAATGTAGCGACATTGAATTCCGGCAAAATCGCCATCGCATAATCCAGCATTTGCTTTTTGCTCAGATCGGTTTCGACATTTCGATTTACGATATCGACATATTTCGGCAGATTGATGATTTGAGCCGGCGACAGAATTTTTCTCAGGAGCAGCTTCAAAAATTGCTGTTGCGCTCCGATCCGCCCGATGTCGGGAATCGCGTAGCCGCTTCGAAATCGCATATATTTGACCGCATCTTCTCCGTTGAGTGTCTGCACGCCTTTTTTGAAGTGAATCCCGAGCACTGCATAATTCATATCCTGTGGAACATCAACTTCGACTCCGCCGACCGCATCGACCAACTCGATGACCGCTTGGTAATCAACCTTGATGTAGTGGTGGATCGGCAGTCCGATAAATTCGCTTACCGTTTGGATCGTCAGATCTTCTCCGCCGTTTGCGTAGGCGTGATTGATCTTATCCAGCCCGATACCGGGAATGTTCACTCTTGAATCGCGCGGGATCGAAAGGATAAAGGATTTGCCGGTCTTGGGGTCGTGGCTGAAGAACATCAGCGTATCGGTTCGCATCGAGCCTTGCTTGCTTTGCTCCGCCGTGTCGAGCCCCATCACCAGAATATTGACGCGTTCCGTCAGCTTGAAGACCTCCTCGGCGCTCTCGTTTTTTTCAAGGCTCTCGATGTTTTTTTCTTCGTTATCGGCCATTTTTTGCGTGTGCTCACGCTGCAGGTAGAGATGCGCTCCGAACGCGATCATCGCTGAAAAGGTTATGAACGCGACCAGAAAAGTCACGATCAGAGATTTCACTTTTTTCTTCATAATTGTTGGTATCCGTTCTTTTTGTAATTTTTTCCCGTTTATTTTAACATAATTCGGGTTGAATCTGCAAATCGATACAAAAAATATACAGCTGTAATCAAATTTTAATATTTTCTCTTCTGATGATTCCGGCGGTTCCGAGCCCGAACGGATCGCAGGCAGCAAAAAAGCGCTGACAACGGAATTGCTCCGTCACAGCGCTTTTTGATCTCTATGGATTTTTGATTTGAATTTTGAGGATCATTCCTCCGGCATAAAATCTTCGTCGCCGAAAATTTCCCAAAATGCGTCGGTCACTTTTTGGAATTCTTCATCGTCTTCGATATTTTGCAAATCAATATCTTCGACGGAAAGCTCCTTATATCGGTAGATCAATACGCGGTCGTCATCCTCCGGCAACAACGCAATATACTCGTGATCCTCCACCTCGAAGATCCCGATCACCTCGCTCGGCAGTTCTTCGCCGTTTTCGAGCGTGATATTCAGTATGATCGGTTCTTCTTCAACCTCAAAATCGTTTTTAAATTCTTTGTCCATCGCTTACCTCCTTTCCACTTATTATATCATAATTGCAAAATGATCCGTTATCAAAATGCGGGAGCGGATTTTTGATCCCCGCAGCCGTTTATCGCGACCGTTGCTTATTTTATGAATCGATGATCCGCGCTACGCAGTCTGGATGTAAAGATGTTGTACAGCGGTACGCCGATCACGCTGACGACCAGAAATTCGCCCAGCGCAATATAGAATATGGTCTCAAGCAACGGCAAGGCGAGCAGATAATGCAGCTCCACGCCGATGATGAGCCCGTTCGCCAAAGTCGGCATCAGCGATGCCGCAAAGAGATTTTTGATTTTTGTCATCATAATGACCGCTACGGCAGTTGCAACCGTTCCGACGATCATATCGACGATGCCGAATGGACTTGCGATATTGGCGATAAAGCAGCCCAGGATCAATCCCGGCACATATTTTTTGTCGTAGACCGCCAGCAAGGTCATGACCTCGGACAATCTCAGCTGCACTGCGCCGTATGAAAGCGGCGCGATCGCAATCGTCAATACGGCGTAAAGCCCTGCGACGATCGCGGTAACTACAATGTTTTTTGTAACTTCGTTTCGGTTCAATTCGATTTTCCTTTCTTGTTTTTTCAGTGGCCCCAAGCAAACACTCTGCGGTAATTCGATTCTGTCAATTTTTTGTGATGCTTATTGATAGGTGACGAAGGCTCCGACCAAGCCCGGCCCCACATGCACGGATACGAGGGTACCCAGATGAGCGATCTCGACTCGGGCATTCGTCTGCTCCGCCAATTTTTCCTTGAGCAGCTTCGCTTCTTCCTCGCGGTCGCCATGAAGCACATAGATTACATCGATCGTTTTTCCTTTGGATGCTTCGGCGGCCAATTCAGCGAGCCTTGCGATGGATTTTTTTCTGCCGCGAACCTTATCCTTCGGCGAAAGCTTTCCTTCGCTGTCAAGCACGAGGATCGGCTTGATGTCAAGCGCTTCACCGACGACCCCTGAAAATTTGCTGATCCGACCTCCGCGAATCAAATATTTCAAGGTTTCCACCGCAAAGAACACATCGCGTTTTTTCAGCTTTTGCTCCACAAACTCGACGATTTCGTCAAAGTCCTTGCCCGCTTCGATCATATCCTTTGCCAGCAATGCCACATACCCGAGTCCCATCGTAACGGATTTGGTATCGATGTTTGCGATCACGAGGCGATCCTTGTACTCGGCGCTTACACTCTCGAACATACCATGCGTTCCGCTGAGCCCCGAGGAGATCGACATCGTAATGACATGGGTGTAGCCTTCCTCCACAAATTTGTCCAGCGCGTCCACCGCGTCCTGAACGATCGGCAGCGAGGTCTTAGGCTCAAATTCATCGAGCGCGTCGATGAGTTGCTTGTAGCTGATTTCATATTTGTCACGGAAAATTCTCGAGTCGTTGAAGATGATCTGCAATGCGACCATCTTGATACATGAGTCTTTTTGAACATCGGGCTCCAAGTCACAGGTCGTGTCCAACAATATTCCTATTTTTTGCATTCTTTCCTCCCTATTGGTCGATACTTTTTAAGATATTCCCCATTTCGTTGATCAAGCTTTCATATTCGCTCAGCGATCCGTTTCGGAGCGCCTCCTGCGCGCGCTCGAACAATTCATTCGCTTCCATGATCACCTGATACGGATCCTGTGCGTCGGCCAAGCCGATGTCAGGCGGCGTCTCGCCCGGTGTTGTCCCGTCGTTCGATTCGTCGGCTTTGCCGAAGATCTTTTCGAGCGCGAGATCCAAGGTTTCCGCCATGACGATCCGGTTGTTGTAGGCCACGATGATCCGCTTGACCTCGGGGATCGCCGTCTGTGAGCTCGCTCGAATGTACAGCGGCTCGATATACATGACGGAGGTTTCCATCGGAATCGTCAAAATATGTCCCCGGATCACCTCCGAGCCTTGCGAGTTCCAAAGTGAAAGATCGCGCGAGATAATGTCGTTGTTGCTGATCTGCGCTTCCACCTGCTGCGGCCCGATGATCGAACGATCCTTCGGGAATCGATAGAGCACCAGCTCGCCGTAATGTGCTCCGTCGTTGCGCGCGACCAAAAATGCGCTTAAGGTCTGCTTGCCGAGCGGTGTGAACGGGATGCTGAGCAAAAATTCCGCCTTATCTTCTCCCGGCAGCTTGAAGGTGAAGTACAGCGGCTGCATCTTTCGCTCTTCGTTTTGATAGGCTTCCGTAGGAATCGCCCATTTGTCGCCCCGATTGTAAAAAATATTCGGATCGGTCGCATGGAAGGTCAGATACATTTCCGACATGATCTCAAACAAATGCTTCGGATAACGCATATGTGCCCGAAGCTCCGGATCCATCTTACTCATCGGCACGAACATATTTTTGAAAATTTTACTGTAGGTCGTGATGATCGGATCCTTTTCGTCAGAAATATAAAAGGTAACATTTCCGTCGTAGGCATCGACCACCGCTTTCACGGAATTTCGTATATAATTGTTTCCGCTGATGTCATACGGCTCTGAATACGGATAATATCTACCCGATGTGTAGCCTTCGATAACAAAATAGATTTTTCCCTCGACAATCACCGCGTACGCGTCTTCGTCAAAGCTCAGAAACGGTGCGATTTTTTGGACGCGCTCGACGACATTACGATTGGACAGGATCTGCGAATCGGCGTTGATGCCGGAAGAGATCAGTAGCTTCCAGTCGTTGTACTTGATCGCAAAAAGCAAACGGTTCAAAATACCGAGCTTGATGCCCGCCTGTCCTTCATACTCGGTGATCTCGTCGGTTTCGCCCTTCGGATAGTCAAATTCGTCCTCCGTCGTGTTGACGATGATGTAGTCGTCCGTCAGTTCGCCGAAATAAATTCGAGGCTGCGTCACTTTCAGCTGCGGAAAGGTCGAACTGACGGGCATATCCCGAACGACCATCTCCGGCTGTCCGACGCTGTTGACCTTGCTCGCGGGTGCCGCCGCCAAGCCGTAGCCGTGCGTATATTTCAATTTTGAATTGACCCATGACTGTGCATTTTCATCCAGCATCGTTTTGTCCAGCTCCCGCGCCGACAGAAAGATCTGCTGAATCTTGCCGTCGATCGTGTAGCGGTCGATATCCACATCATAGAAGCGATAATATCCTCGAAATCCCTGCAGCTGATTGAACGCCTCCAGCGCGGGTCGCTCGTCGTTGATCGAGACATTGAGCAGCGTTTCTTCGTTGTTTTCAATATCTTCCCTTGTCAGCGTCTGATCCGCCTCGAAGTCGCGAATTTCGATCCGGTCGAGCCCGTATGCCGCATTGGTGTATTTGATGCTGTGCTCGATGTACGGTCGTTCCATTTTGAGCTCGTTGGGCGCGACCACGAGATTCTGCACGCCGAGCTTGACGCCGTTGCCCACCAGGGATATGATCACCAGGAGCAGTGCCGAGCCAAAAATGACCTTGTTTTTCAGTTTGCCGCGAATGCCGAATAGCAGCAGCACACCGATGATAAGCGAAGCGATGCTGTATATCCGATTGAAACGCATCGTCACATTCACATCGGTATAGGTCGCTCCGAATACCGCGCCGTCCGGCGAGAACAGCAGCTCGTAGGAGTCCAAATGATATTTTGCACTCAGCATGAAAAAGAACAGCGAGCCGACCAGCAGAAGCATCGTCAGCAGAATACGCGGCAATACACCGGCATTTATGGATCGAATCCCGCTTCCCTGATTCGCAGGCTCCTGCTCCGCATCCGGCGGCGGATATTTTCCGTACAGATACAGAAAATAAGCGACGGTAAGCACACCGAGCATTGCGATGATGGCGCCGCTGAAGGCAAATATCGATTTCAGCAGCGGATAGACAAAAAGATAAAACGAAATATCCCGGTTGAAAATCGGATCCGCCAGTCCGAACGGCGTTCGCTCCGCAAATTGCAAAATTTGCATCCAATGCGCGTCGGATACGACATATGCGCAGACAAGCGAAAACAAACCGATCGCAAGCAGAAGGAATTTTGTCGTTTTATCCTTCTGCTCGGGCGATATGCTTGAACTCGTCACCGACTGATAGCGCCGCTTCAAAAATTCCGTATAAAGAATGAGAAATGTAAAGATGATAAAAAAGAGCGGAATCGCCACCACGACCTTCGAGAACAGGATCCGGTAGTAGGTTCCCAAGTATCCCACCTCTTTGTACCAAAGCACCTCCGTAATAAAATGCACGATCGTGCGAAAGAACACGAGCACCGTCAACAGAATCCCGAGCATCACGCCCCATCCTACCCTTGATTTCCATTTCGCTTCCACGATACCCTCCTCGAATTCCCCAACAAAAATTAAAAATATAATTAGACGCCGTTTCGGCTTTCATTATACCACAATACGCTTCACTTTTCAAAATCAGCTGTATTCGATCCTCACCCGGCTGCCGCCTTCTCCGATCTTCGACGGCGTGATCAGGAGCTTGGCTGGTACGCGCTGCTTCAGCTGCTCGACATGGGAAATGATCCCGACCTTCAAATTTTCGTTTTGGACTCTTTCCAGCGCGTCCATCACGACCTCGAGAAGCTGCTCATCCAATGTACCGAAGCCTTCGTCCAAAAAGAACAGCTCCAGCGGAGCGGTCCCTTTCAGCTGGATCCGCTCGGACAATGCCAGCGCCAGCGACAAGGATACGACAAAGGTCTCGCCGCCCGAAAGCGTTTTTACATTTCGCAGCGAGCCGCCGTTTTTGTTGTCGCGAATTTTGAACGAGCCCTCTTCGTCCACCTCCAGCTGATAGGTGCCGTTGCTGATCGAAAGCAATCGTTCCGTCGCCTTGAGTGTGATGTATCGAAGCTGCTTGAGCGCCATAAATTCGACGAATTTTTTTGCACCGACTGCGCTCCTCAGCTCCCTAAGATTTTCAAAGCGATCGTGATTCTTTTTCTTCTCTTCGGCCAGGCCGGCAATTTTTTCGAGCGCCGAGCGGCCTTCCTCCAAGCGTCCTTTGAGCAGGGTGACTGTTTCAACATTTTTTTCATACTGCTCGTTCAGCTCTCGGAACCGCTTCTCCTCTTCCTCCAGCTCCGCCGCTTCGACGGACTTGCCGCCCAGCTGCTCGCTGATCAGAAGGATCGATCCATTTTTCTCGCTGATCGCCTGCCTGTGCTCATTGATTTGGCGCTCAAGGTCATCCTTTTGCGCCTTGCTCATCAGCCATTGCTCCGCCTCGCGTAATCGCTCAGCAAGCGATTGAAGCTTTTCGGCATCCTCCATTCCTTCAAAGGATGCAAGACCGTATTTTTCAAGCAGCTGATAGAGGAGCTCCTGCTTCTCGCGCGCATTTTTGCGCAGATCGCGAATGCTCTGCTCCAGCGCATTGAGCGTGAGCAGTCTCTCTTTTTCCCGCTTTTCTTTTTCTTCCTTGTCCGCTTTGGCTTCCTCAAAGCTTTTTTCAATGCTTCGGATCGCCGCTTCATTGCGTCTGATCTCAGGCTCCGGATCGATTAATTCGCCGAGCACCGCAAGGATTTTTTGCTTCTCGCGTTCAAGCGCCTCCGATCTGTGCTCGATCTGTGCGCTCAGGGCAGCATGGGCGGCTCTTTCCTGCTCCGCCTTGCCTGTGATGCCTTTCAGCCCTGCCGTAAGCTCTTCGCTCTGATTTTTCAGCTGTTCCGTTTCTTTTCGCAATTCCTCCGTCCGTTGCTCATTTTCCCGAAGCTGCTCCAGCTTGTTCGAGATCGACAATGCTTCGTCCGGATAGAGTGCCTTCAGATTCTCCTTTTCGATCGTCTGCTGCACTTGAAGTGCAATCAGCTTTTTGCGCTCGTTTTCGATACGGCTTCGATTGGCTTCGTTTTTGCTTTGAAGCGTCGCCTTTTCCAGTCCGCAGTGTTCTTTTTGCTCCTGCAATTCCTTCAATGCGTTTTCGAGCGTCAGCAATTTGCTTCTCAGCTCTGCAGCAATCTCGGTCTCCTCCTCGAGCCGCTTTCGGAGCGCTTCCTCCTCGTCGACCGCACCGAGCTCCTGCATCAGCTTGGCGATCCGCTGGCGCTCCGCCTGGTTGCTTGTCAGCCTTTCCTCCGATTGACCTCTCTGAGCGAGCAGCGTCTGTCGCCGTATCTCCACCGCTTCGATCTTCGCCTGCAAATCGTTTCTGTCGATCTCTTCTTCGGATTTTTCCGCCAAGTCCGACAAAACCGTTTGGCCGCAAACCGGACAGCTGTCGCCTGTGTGCAGATTTTTGCGCAGCAGATGAACACTTTGATGAAGCAGCTGCGTCTGTTGAAGCTCGCGCAGCGCATCATATTCCACCTGCAGCTCACTCAGCCGTTCTTCGAGCTCATTCGTTTGCGCTTGCAGCGCAAGCGATGCCTTTTCAAGCTGCTTCGATTCATTTTCATATAATTTGTATTGCTGTGCGTTTTTGCATCGGCTTTCGATCTCGTTCTTTCTTCTTTCGAATCCGAGCGGATCGCTGAGCGGATGCTGCAAAATACCTTCGCGCTCGGCGTTCAGCTCCTCCGTTTTTCGACGAAGCGCGCTTTCCCGATCACGGAGCGACTGCTCCTTCGCTTCTTCTTTCTGCAGCACCTCACCGATCTGATCGATATCCATGGACAGGGCTTGAATGTCGGCGCCCAAATGCCGGATTTTTTGGTCGATCGCTCCGGCGGCGTTCAAATTCGCGCGCTCCTGCGCCGAGATCGAGATCTTCCTGATATATTCTTCCTTTTCCTTTATTTGCGCATCGGCAATCGCCAGCTGTTCCTCAATCTCTCGGATCATCTTCTCATGGCTCGCGATCTGCCGCGCCAGCTCTGTCGCCTCTTTTTTTCCGTTTTCCGTTTCCGCTTGAAGCTTCAAAAAATATTGATGGCTTTCCGATGCCTGCGTCAGCTTTGCCGACCTTTCGATCAGCTTCGGATATTCATCCCGCCGAAGCGCTTCGACCTCGCGATATCTTAGATCGGCAATTTGAAGCTCCTCTTTGATCACTTCGTATTCCTTTTTTTCTCTTTCGAGCTGCTCGCGCTGTTTTTTCCCTGTTTCAACGAGCGTGTGATAATCATCTGCGCTCGGCTTGATCGCGTCCGCTTTTTCGGCGCGTTGAAGCGAGCGCTCCAGCTCTCGGATCGACTCATCCTTTGCTCGCAGTTTCTCCAGAACGCTCCGCTCCGCAGCGAGACGATCCTGCAGCTCCGCGATTCGATTGAGCTCTTCCAAGGCTTTCTTTTGAGAATCCCGCTTGGCCTGTCTTTCCTTCAGGCTTGCTTCAAGCTCCGCCAGCTCCGCCTCCATCACCCGAATGCTCTCCTCGCTGATCTCTCCGTATGCCGCTAAAGCGCCCTCCAAACGGCTGCGCTCCATTTCGACCTCCTTCATCTGCTCGGATATTTTCGTCTCCAGCTTTTTGCCGTAGCGCTCCAGATCAAAAAGGCGTTCCAAAATCTCCCGGCGATCCTTTCCCTCCATTTTCAAAAAATCATTGAAGCCGCCCTGCGGAAGAACGACGGTTTTTACAAAATCGCCATATTCCAGACCGATGATCTTTTTGATCACTTCGGTGGTCTCGCGCTCCTTTTCGGCAAGCACCTCCTCGCCGTTTGTCAATCGAATGATCTTGCATTCGCTCGTCTGCACCTTATCCTTCCGTTTTTTGATCTCACGAATGACCTTGTAGCGTTCTCTCGGATTTGCGCTCAGCTCAAATTCAAGCACGACGCGAGCCGACTCCGCGTTGAGATTGATGTATTGCGTATGTGACGAGGCTTCGCGTGCGATCTTTCCGTACAGAGCAAAGGTCAGCGCATCCAGCACGGTCGACTTTCCGCTGCCGGTCGGGCCGAAAATCCCGAACAGGCCCTGACTGCTCAGCTTTTCAAAATCGATCGTCTGCTCCTCGATAAAGGAATTGAAGCCCTTGATGCTTATTTTAATCGGTTTCATCGTCGTCCTCCAACAAAGAAGTAATCAAATCTATCAGCTCCCGCCTCGGCTCCGTGCCGTTTTGCAGCTTGTAAAATTCAGAGAACTGCTCTTCAAAACTCATCTCATAAATATTGTCCGCCGCTTCCTGCCGCTCGATCGATTCAATGATCGGACGGATCTCCAAAATATCTTTCTTCAAAGACTTCATTGCCTTGATCTCATCCTCGCGCAGCGGACGATCCGTTTTGATTTCAAGATATATCCAGCTTTCTTCGTTTTTGTGCGCTTCGCAGCGGGCGATCGCCTCCTCGATCGAATCGACCTGCCAAAGCTCGATCGGTTTGAAGGTCGGAATATCGACCTCCCTGATCTCCGTTTCCTTGGCTGTGTCGATGTCGACTACGATAAATTTTTTTCCATACGCCGCTTCACTGATATTGTATTGGATCGGCGAGCCGCTGTATCGCATCTTTTTGTCCGTGCCCGGGATGATCTGCATCCTGTGGATGTGTCCGAGCGCCGTGTAATCCGCCCTCGGCAGAGTCGCCGAATTGACCAGGAAGCTTCCTCCGAGCGTGCTTGCGCGCTCCGAGCCGGACGGATCGGCACCGTTTACAAACAGATGCGTCACCGTCAAATTTACGGTATCCTCGCGAAATTTTTTTTCAAGCTGTCTGAACAGCTCGCCTACGCGTTTTTCGTAGCTGCTTGCTCGCTCATCCTCTTCTTCATTATCCTGATACAGGACTTCGCCGAGCCTTTTTTCGCTCGGATACGGAACGGCAAGCACTACCGCTTTTTCATTTCTTATTTTGAGCTCGACGAAGCCTTCACCCGAATCAAGCACGGTATGCTTTCCGTATTCACCTGGCAACACGATTGTTTTCGGCGTACCGAGCATCACGATGCCGTGCTCCGTCGCCAGCGGCGTTGCCGACACCAGCCTTTCCGGATTGTCATGGTTGCCCGCGATGACCAAGATCAGGCAGTCTCCTTCCCGAGAGAGCTTTTTGAGCGCATCGTAAAAAAGCTTCTCCGCCTTTGCCGGCGGATTCGGCGTATCATAAATATCACCGGCGATCAGGATCAGATCCGGCTTCAGCTCATGCGACCGCTCGACAAAAAAATCCAAAAACCGCTCCTGCTCCTCCAGTCGGCTGTTTCCCTCCAGATTCTTTCCGAGATGCCAGTCCGAGGTATGAATTATCCGCATTACAAATTCCTCCCACATACCGATATGGCAAACTCCCCAAGCGAGTGCTCGGAGAGTTTCGTTCATCCATGCCCGCAAACGGTCTTACCGTTTGCAGAGTTCTATTCATTCCGACTTTAATTGTCCAGCTTCAATACGGACATAAATGCCTTTTGGGGCACCTCGACGCTGCCGACCTGACGCATTCGCTTCTTTCCTTCCTTCTGCTTTTCAAGAAGCTTTCTCTTTCGAGAAATATCGCCGCCGTAGCATTTTGCGAGCACATCCTTTCGATATGCCGAAATCGTCTCGCGTGCAATGATTTTTGAGCCGACCGCTGCCTGAATCGGAATCGGAAACTGATGCTTCGGAATCTCGCCCTTGAGCTTTTCCACCATCAGCTTGCCGCGCTTGTAGGCGGTCGAATCGTGCACGATGAAAGACAGCGCATCCACCTGCTCCTTGTTGATCAGAATATCCAGTTTTACCAAAACCGACGGCTGATAATCCTTAAATTCATAATCGAATGAGCCGTAGCCCTTCGTGCGCGATTTGAGCGAGTCGAAGAAATCATAAACCACCTCGTTCAGTGGCAGATTATAATGAAGCGTCACTCTCTTTGTGTCCAAATACTCCATATTGATCATCTCGCCCCGACGATCCTGGGCAAGCTCCATCACCGCCCCTACATAATCCTTCGGCACGATAATATCCGCCTTGACGATCGGTTCTTCAATATGATCGACCTCCGCAGCCGGCGGCAGATTCGCCGGATTCTGAACCATCAGCACCTCGCCGTTGTTCTTGACCACACGATAGACGACCGACGGTGCCGTCGTGATCATATCCAGATCGAATTCACGCTCCAGACGCTCCTGTATAATCTCCATATGCAGCAGTCCCAAAAAGCCGCAGCGGAAGCCGAAGCCGAGCGCTGCCGAGGTCTCCGGCTCAAATTCAAGCGCCGCGTCGTTGACTTGGAGCTTTTCCAGCGCATCTCGCACATTTTCATATTTTTCGCCTTCCGCCGGATAGATTCCGCAATAGACCATCGGCGTCGCCTTTTTGTAGCCCGGCAGCGGCTGATCCGTCGGATTTTCGGAGCTCGTGATCGTATCCCCCACGCGGCAGGAGCGAATGTCCTTGATCGAAGCCGTCAAATAGCCTACATCGCCCGCCTCCAGCTTTTCCACGCCCTTGTGTGTCGGCGAGATCACGCCGACCTCCAGCACCTCAAATTCCTTCTTGGTGTTCATCATTCGAATCTTGTCGCCCTTTTTCACGGAGCCTTCAAATATTCTTATATACGCGATCACACCCTTGTAGCTGTCATAGTAGGAGTCGAAGATCAGCGCCTTGAGCGGTGCGTTCCTGTCGCCAGACGGTGCCGGAACATATTTCACCACCGCCTCCAGCACATCCTCCACATTGATGCCGTCCTTTGCGGAAATAAGCGGTGCATACGACGCATCCAGTCCGATGATCTCCTCGATCTCTTCTTTGATCTCATCCGGACGGGCGCTCGGCAGATCGATCTTGTTGATGACCGGTACGATCTCCAAATTCTGATCGATCGCCAAATACACATTCGCGAGCGTCTGCGCCTCCACGCCCTGTGCGGCGTCCACCACGAGGATCGCACCCTCGCAAGCCGCAAGACTTCGCGATACCTCATAATTGAAATCCACATGGCCCGGCGTGTCGATCAGATTCAAATAATACTCCTGACCGTCCTTTGCATGATAGACCAACTTCATCGTCTGAAGCTTGATCGTAATGCCGCGCTCACGCTCGATATCCATATTGTCCAGCAGCTGCTCCTTCATATCC
Source organism: Filifactoraceae bacterium (assembly GCA_041845175.1). GTDB lineage: Bacteria > Bacillota > Clostridia > Peptostreptococcales > Filifactoraceae > JAUNKE01. The sequence goes on along the minus strand of JBGZCE010000063.1, from coordinate 274 downwards.
CGCTGCGCCACAACGCCGGTCAGTTCGATCAACCGATCCGCAAGCGTCGACTTTCCGTGGTCAATGTGGGCGATGATGCTGAAATTTCTCGTTCTGCTTTGCTTATCCACTCTATCTCCTTTACAATCCCGCAGTCTTGTGTTTTTTCAATATTTCCTAACCAGTATATTCTAATGTATTTTTATTTTTTTTTCAATACTTGCAACGCAGCTGTGACACGATTTTGTGAATAACAGCGGTATAGCCCGCTATCAATAAACGATCCCCAGCCACT
>JBGZCE010000062.1:0-3389 GCA_041845175.1 Filifactoraceae bacterium | reverse complement strand
GTTGGAAAGCAATCGCGGCGGAGAGAATTTTGCGATAAACGAGTTTCCAAGCGGAGAAAATACCATTTCACCCAGTGACAATACGATCCCGAACAATGCGATCCAGATAAGCGATGCTTGTCCTTCTCCGCGCAAAATATCCGTCAGTCCGAAAATGACATAGGATAGTCCCAATAAGATCATACCGATCGCAGTTTTTTGGAACATACTCCAGTCGCCCTGCGGTCTTTTCGCTCGTCTTGACCAAAATGCACCGAGCAACGGCCCCATCAAGATACAGCAAAGTGCATTGAGCGAATCGAACCAGAGCACCGGAACCTCATAGCCGAATACGACCCAGTTTGCGGCAGGCGCCGTTTCACTACCCCAGTGAAAATAGATCGGCATATATGCCAGATACCAGAACACCCAAAATACAATAGAGAAAAATGATACCAGCACGATCGCTCCGACTCTTTTCTTTTCGATCGTTGTAAGCGGCACGCGCTCCTCGCTTTTCTTCTCGTGCTTTTCTTCCTGTTCGTTGACCTTGAACGGTTGTTTTCCCGCCTCGCCAAGGTATCGCCAGCCGAAAACGAACCATGCCGCATTGACAAACATAAGGATCGCACAAATCAGGAAACAAATTTTGAAGCCGTAGACAGCAGCGAGCGAACCGATAACGGTCGTTCCGATAAAAGAACCAATGTTTACGAAGGAATATTGGGTCGAAAATGCCGAGTCCAACTCTCCCTTGTCCGTGAACAAACGGCCGGTGATCGCATTGGTCTGCGGCTTGAACAATCCCGTCCCGAGCGAAACCAGTACAATCATCAAATTGACCATCATCAGGCTGTTGGCTTGCCAGCCGACGAGATAGCCCGCGCCCATCAGGATCATCCCCACAGGAACAAGATATCGCGCTCCGATCCAGCGGTCGGAGATGTAGGCTCCGAATAGCGGAGCAAGATAAGTAAATGCGACAAGATTGGCAGAAACCTTCGCACCGTCCTCCGGCGTCAAGCCGAGACCGCCGCTTATCACGGTTGCCGCAACAAATAATGTCATGATTCCCTTTGCGGAATAAAATGCAAATCGTTCCATCGTAAATGCCAACGAACACACATAAAATCCGAACGGTTTTCCTCTTTTTTGAGTCAATTCCATAAAAAACCTCCTCTTATACTATTGTTTTCGTATATTTCTTCAACCACTCCCGCTCTTCCTCAGGAAGATACGGCGAAACGGTTGCATATACCATTTGGTGATACTGATTCAGGTATTGCTTCTCCGGCTCAGTCAACAGGCTCGCATCCACCGCGTCCAGATCGAACGGTACATAGGTGCACGGTTCAAAATGCAAAAACTGTCCGAATTCGTTTTCCACGCCCTTTGTCACGATCATCTCATTTTCGAGACGGATCCCGTACTGATCCTGAATATAAATTCCGGGCTCATTCGTGATTACCATATTCGGCTCAAACGGATGATGCTCCGAGCGATTCGGCAATATTTTGTAGCGAATGCCTACCGGCCCTTCATGGATATTCAGCAGATATCCTATCCCGTGCCCGGTCCCGTGCTTGTAATCCAAGTTCATATCCCACAACGGCTTTCTTGCCAGAATGTCCAGCGCATAGCCCGCAGCCCCCTCCAAAAAGTTTGCCGATGCCAGTCCGATATGACACTTCAGCACCGTCGTGAAATGCAGTTTTTCCTGCGCTGTCAGCTCACCGAGCGCAAGCGTTCTCGTGATATCCGTGCTGCCCTGCATATAATTGCCGCCGGTATCGGAAAGATACAGACTTTCCGCCTCCAACCTCTTATTGGTTTCCGGCGTAGCCTCGTAGTGAACGATCGCACCGTTCCCACGATAGCCCGAGATCGGCGCAAACGAAGCCCAAAGATATCCCTCCTGCTCCTTACGGAACGATTCCAATTTTTCGGCGGCACTGATCTCCGTAATCTCGATCTTCCCGATATGATGCTTCAACCAATACATAAAGCGCGCCCACGCGACACCGTCCTTGATGTGCGCCTGCTTGATGTTTTCGATCTCCGTTTCATTTTTGCGCGCCTTGAATACGATCGACGGATTGGCAAGCTCGATCAAAATCACATCGCTCGGGATATTGCGATACAATGCAAAATTCAGCTTTGAGGGATCCAGCCAAACCCTTTTATTCGCCTCAAAGGTTTTTACAAACTCGTAAATATCATTGTATGGATGGATCCGGGCATTCAATCGTGTAAAGCTGTTTGAGATTTCTTCCGTGATTTTCTTCTCATCGATAAAAATATGTACACGGTCCGAAGTGATTACAGCATAGCATAGAACAAGCGGTGAATACTTCACATCATTTCCCCGAATATTCAAAAGCCAGCAAATATCGTCCAATGCGCTCAAAACATGAATGTCGGCATCCTTCCCCTTCATCTCCTGTCGAACGCGCTCCACCTTCTGCACGCTGCTCTCTCCGCTGTATTTTTCATCCAGATAAAATGCGGGCTCCTCCGAGATCGGCGGCCGATCCTTCCAGATCCTGTCGATCAGATCGACATCGCACACCAGACTGCCGTTGATCGACTGAGCCAGCTCCTGATATGATTTTCCATCCGCCAACGAAACCACTCTGCCGTCAAAGCCGATGCACGCGCCCTTGGACAGCTTTTCCTTCAAATATTCCTCCGGAGTCGGCACGCCGGGCTCGCCCATGCGCTGCAAAATCACCTCGCTGCCTTTCAGCTGATTCTCCGCTTGAATAAAATATCTGCCGTCCGTCCACAGCGAAGCCTCCGTCGCCGTTACGATCACCAATCCGGCAGAGCCGGTAAATCCCGATATAAAAGCTCTTGCCTTAAAATATTCTCCGACATATTCGCTCTGATGAAAATCCTCCGACGGAATAATATACGCATCGATCTTCGCATCCTTCATCACAGCTCTTAACTCCGATATCCTGCGGTTTATCATTTGATCACCTACTACCTTTCAATAATGAAAACATTTTCCAATTCCATTAAATCATATAGTCGAAATGCTTGTCAAAACAATTTTCCGAAAACAATCTTCTTTTCAGCTTCAGTCATTTTTCAAATGCACGATGAATCTTGAATAAAACAAAAAACGATCCGGACTTTCGGATCCCGATCGTGAAATTCATTGGATGCTGTAAAACAATTTTTTATTTTTTCTTTCCCATCACTCTGTTCCCTGTTTTGTTTTTATATTTTCTTTTTCTGTTAGCTTCCGTGCTCTTTACTTCTCTTTGCTTTTCTTTTTCTTCTTTTTACTCCTCCTAATATATAGAGTGTAGTGGTCAGTACCCCAACATCCGGTTGGGAACTGCTCATCTCATTGCTAAAGCTGTTAAAATGTAGTGGCATGGTTTAGGCGGTTTGCTCCTTGG
>JBGZCE010000061.1:0-19605 GCA_041845175.1 Filifactoraceae bacterium | reverse complement strand
CATCATCATACCTAAGAATACTGCAATCAATTTTTTCATCGTCCGAGATCGTTATTCACGCCGAGCGATTTTTTCAAAAATATGCTATACTGTTTTTGCCGGCATCGGCGCAGCGCGCTCGTACGCCGGGAAACGGACGGCTTTATGCACTGCTCCGATCCCTCGCGATGAAATGATCGCGCTCGTTGCGGAAGCAAGCGGACAAGCGATCGATCGACCGCGCGGATCTACAAACAATGTGATCCGAAAGTGCTGCGTCCGCGCTTTGTGCCGCTCGGCTCACAGACAGGCTTCGCTCCTTTGCCGAGCTTGTGAGATCATTCGGACCATTCTGCGTGATGCGATCAGCGCGGATTCGGTGCGGCGAGCGGCGCGCTTGCAAAAAACTTCAAAAAAATTTTTCAACTGCTGCAACATTTTTGCATCGTCGGCTGTATTTATAGCGGAGGACAAAAACGAAAGCTTGAAAAATTTTTCGAGCGAGCCGAAACCGCATCGCGAAAAACAAAAGCGGAAATTCAAAAAAATTTTTCGAGCGACCCGAAACCGCATCGCGAAAAACAATAGCAGAAATTCAAAAAGATTTTTCGAGCGATTAACCGCATTGCGGAGAACAAAAAACGAAAGCGAATAAAAGGAGATTAAAAATGAAAAAATTGATTGCAGTATTCTTAGGTATGATGATGATTTTGGGCGCGGCAGGTTGCGCGAATACGACGGTAGAAAATCGTTCGGCGGATACGGAAAATGTAGAGATCCCGAATCCGTTTGTCGATTTTGTCAGCATGGAAGAGGCGGAAAAATTCGCCGGATTCCCGATCTCGCTCCCGAGTACGATCGACGGCTATCCGACCCGAGTCATCCAGGCGGTGCAAAACGAAATGATCCAGGTGCTGTTCTTTGACAAAGAGACTGCCGACGAGGGCGCACAGGTCATCATGATCCGAAAAGCGATCGGCAGCGCGGACATCAGCGGAGACTATAACGATTATCAAGAGGTCAATACCGTTACGGTGGACGACAAAGAGATCACTGTCAAAGGAAACGACGGAAAGATCCATGTTGCGATCTGGAATAGCGGCGACCACAGCTACTCGATCACCTCGGATACGGGCGTAAGCATCGACACCGTTTCCGACTGGATCCGATCCGTCCAATAGCTCGGAGATCCTCCGAAATTCAATACAGAAAGGAGCCGGCGCAAGCCGACAAATCCTTATGACTTTTGCGATCCCAAAATATTTACGATCGGCAGATCCGATCCGGCGATTTTGGAGCGGACTCATCGCATTCGCCGCGACCGTTCTCGCCTTTCCGAAAAAGGAAGCACGCGACGACGAGCTTGAAACCGGCGTCGAACAGCTGCTCACCAAACACGGAAACAGCATTCTTCGGCTCGCATACTCCTATCTTCACAATATGAGCGATGCCGAGGACATCTTGCAGGATACGCTCCTCCAATATCTCAAGGCGAAGCCTGTTTTTGAAAACGAAGCCCACGCAAAGTCGTGGGCGCTTCGCGTTGCGAGCAATCTCAGCAAAAATCGGATCGACTACAATCGACTCCGCCAAACCGATGAGCTCAGCGAGGAGCTGATCGCCGATGAGGCGACGGATCTTTCCTTTGTATGGGATGCCGTCAAGCAGCTGCCCGAAAAATATCGGGCAGTCATCCATCTTTTTTATCACGAGCAATATTCCACCAAAGAAATTGCCGAGATATTAAATCAAAACGAAAGCACGATCCGCTCGCACCTCAAGCGCGGGCGTGATCAGCTGAAAGAAATTTTGAAGGAGGAATACGATTTTGAGTAAATACGACCGAATCATGGATCGCATCGAAGTCACCGACGATATGCACGCGCGCGTGCTCCATCACGCGCTCCGACAGTATGCCGATCGCAGCAAAGCGGCCGGCCGGCGAAAGCCCGGCATCTTCCTGCAATATGCCGCCGCGACCATCCTCCTTCTGATGGTCGGGGTCGCCGTACTCGATTCATTCATTCTGCCCACAAACGAAACCTTGAGCAGCGACGAAGGCATCGTCGAATTTGAATCGGCGGAAAAATTGTCCGAGTATGTCGGCTTCCGTATCGAGTCCATCGGATCGCTCGCCGCCGCTGCCGACAGCATCTACTATGCTTCCTACGATGCGGCGCTTGCCGAGATCGAGTATCTCCTCGGTGAACAGACATACACCTACCGCATCTCACAGGGCAGCGAAGATAACTCCGGCGACTACAACACCTACACTCTCGAGGAACGGCAGAGCATCGGACAGATCACCGCGACCCTCAAAGGCTACGGCGATCGGATCGCGCTCACACTCTGGGAGACGGACGGCTTTATGCACTCGCTGAGCGTCCTTGAGCCGATCCCTCGCGACGAAATGATCGCGCTCGTAGCGGAAGCAAGCGGACAAGTGATCGACCGCGGATAAAAAACAATAGGATCCGAAAAGCGCTGCGTCCGCACTTTGTGCCGCTCGGCTCACGGACAGGCTCGCTCCTTTGCCGAACTTGCGAGAGCATTCAGACAGGTGTCGTTAATTGACTAACTCCGACAGCTTTTTCTCGCTCCTTTGCCGATCTTGTGAGATCATTCGGACCATTCTGCGTGATGCGATCATCGCGGATTCGGCGCGGCGCGCGGCGTGTTATCCGCAGGCGCTTTTATTTTAAAGAAAATATTATTTTTAATATTCTGTTGACAATCTCTCGAGATAGTGGTATATTTAAAATACAGATGGTCTATTTTTTAGACTTATCTGTTTTTCAGACTCGCGAGTTGTATGGTAACTTCATTCCGAAAAATTTTTAGGAGGAAAATATGTTTAAAAGAATAATTGCAGCAATACTGTCTTTAGCTTTTATTATCGGTAGCAGTAGCCCAGCCATTGCAGATGATGATTCCAGATTAATTCTTGATATGGGAATTCTAAAGGTTCAAACCAATTATGCAGAAGAAAACATTATTGTTGAGTATACAGAGTCTGACAACAAGGTCAGCGCAATTGTCAAAGATAAATATACTCATGAAGTTTTAACTTCTTATGAACAAGAGATAGTTGAAGAGCAGGTTATACGGTATGCCAGCGATTCCAAACAACCTTTGCGATCCTACTTAACCGTTCATCTTACGCAAAGCTACAATCCGGTAGGAAAGAATAGCACCAAGATGACTGTTTTAGCAGTTGCAAAATTGTATAAGGAGGTCATTGCAGGTCAAGTTACTTATTCAATAGTCGGTATTAATAGTTGCGACCATTATTTGAATTCTAGCGGTACTTTCACTATAGAATCAAAATACACCAGTGTACAAAGCCATACACTAAAATCTTGCAAAATTAATGTAACTGGCGTTTTAATGACAACAAAAACAATGGCCGGAAGCGCTGGAATAACTGTTGAAGTTTTGGAGTCTTGGGGATTTAACATAGAAGGTTCTCTTTCTGGAAATTGGTATGCTCGATACCCATACAATTCTACTGTTACAATTTATGTATAAAACGAAACTCTATCCCTGCACAAAAAGTGCAGGGATAGCCCCCCTTTTTAATATACTTTATATAAGGAGGTAAAAAATGCTAACTGAAAAAGAAAAAAAATATCTTATCTTCGTTTTTATCGGTTTTGTCGGAGTTCTTTACGATCTGATCCCTGCTCCTCTCAATCTCAGAGGATTTATTGACCTCGTTCCGGCTCCGATAGTCCCTTTTATCGGCTGGGCGGCTTTCTATATAAATAAGTTCTTCAATGTGGTTTTTCTTTACGGCATATTTATGGCATTCATTCATAATATCAAAAAAACAAAATAACCTCGGAGGTTCATTACTCAATGCACTTGACAGAAGCTGAACTAAAAGTGATGTCCGTAATTATGGACGAACAAAATCTGAATGAGGATGGTGAAATCAAAGCTGCCGATGTGTTTAAAATTCTGCAACAAAATCTGAATTGGACAAAAGGCGCTACTTATACCGTACTTGGAAGATTACTGGAAAAGGGAGCAATTTCTCGACGATATCCGAGCTATACCATTAAAAGTCTATTATCCAAGGATGAATTTTCGGAATTGCAAATGGAAAAATTTATCGACATCGGAATGGGCAATTCATTCGTGGAGTTTTTTGCCGGCTTTGTAAAAAAGCGGAAGGTTAACAAACGAGATTTGGAAGAGATGAAACGAATTATCGAGGACGCGGAAAAAATCGAACTCCTCGATGATGAAGAGTAGCTCTTAATAAAGGATCGGTTATGAATATTGGTGTCATGCGAGCGGATTATGTCGAAATCTCCGTTAGTGCAATCAAATATATCCTTGTATTTATGCTATTCAGACGAGCTTTTCGTCAGAATCTGCCGCCGACTTGGGTAAACCTTGCCTGGGGGCTGTTGGTTGTGCGCCTGTTTGTACCATACGCCATTCGATTTTATCCCGAGGATATTCCGTTATATTTTCAGAATATCCCTTCCGGTATTGTTCCCATCGTGAAATCCATGCAAAGCACCGGTCTCTATCTGGCTACCGAAGTTGATCTTGTCATGCCGAGGCTTTACCGACTTCTTTCAGTCATTTTGGTCGCCTCGTATGTATTTGTGCAATATTTCCGTTACGCAGATCAAATCCATCAGTCCGGAAAAAGAAGCTCCGAGTATCCGCACTTGAGTGATACGCTAAAAAATTGGATCCATGACAAGAATGCAAACGAGAGGCGAAAAATCGAAGTATATATAAATGATAAGATCGCATTTCCGATGACAATGGGTGTTCTTCATCCTAAGATTATCATTCCGGAGATTCTGCTCTATGACGATAATGTAGATCTCACATTGATATTGGAGCATGAATACACACATATCCTTCGATATCATCCGCTGTACAAGCATATTATCAATTTGGTGTTGTGCATCCATTTTTTCAATCCGGTGGTCTGGCTTTTATGTCGAAAAATACATCAGGACATCGAGGTCTCGTGCGATTACGAGACCATCCGGCGAGTAGGAGAAGCTGTCTGTGTTGATTATTTGAAGACCTTGCTGTATTTATATTCCAACAAGCATTGTCAATCATCCGTTAAGGCGTATCGATTTGCTTTACAGATGAATCCGACAAAAGAAAGGATGCTTTTTATGAAAAATAAATATAAAATAAATTTTGCAGTCTGCATTACATATATTCTGCTAATCGCTTTTACATCCACTTCGTTTGCATTGCCGAGACCGTATCCCAATATACAGGTGGTTGAGTTTATCAGTGAGGCTCCGGGCCCTCTCCCAGAGCCGAATCCGAATATCCGGGAGCTTTCTCTCGATGCATTTGAATCTGAATACGGCATGGATACTCCGAGATCAATCAATGTCAACGAAACGATAACGATAAAGCCGGGAACCAGCAAAATCTATACTTTTACCATGACTTCCTGGCTCGGCTCGGCTCATAATAAAATCGGAGTAAGCGTCTCGAATATCACTTCATCCGGAAATATTCGCTACAACCTCTTGTTATCTCAAGATGAAAATGAATTATTCAATAGTACTTATACTACAGACGGCTCATTTGAATTGACTAATGTTCCGCCTAACGGAACTTATACGCTTATGATTATGAACACCTCCGCCGCTTCTATGAAGTGCACCGTAAAAGTAAAAAGCGCCGGCGAATGATCGATTGACCTATTGTCTGCACGAAACGCCGGATCGCAAAAGGAGCGTTTCCTATGATGCCCGACTCCCAAGGGTTTGCCTTTGGGGACGCAGCATCTGAAGGAGCGCTCCTTTTTTGTGCTTTGGATCCAAAATTTATTTCCGGTTGCGATTTTTGCGTTCTACTTCTCTTTGCGCAGAATCTTCTCCATCGACTTGCCTTTGGCGAGCGGTGCGGTTTGCTCTTGGGCGGCTCGATGACTTCCCGTGCGGATTTTATTTTACTGCGGGAAATCGTCGAATATCTCCAACATCGCGAGTCCTGTCGCTTCATTGAACAGTATGCCTTCGTAATGTGGCCAATTGACTTTTCCGATTTCATTTTTCGCTTTGAGATAATCCTCTTCTCTTACGACGGCGATATTTCCTGTCGGTTCATTTTTCGGATCTTCAAAAATCAATACATTTTCGGTGTAGCCCGGGATCGTGTCGATCGTATGGACATAGCCTTCGAGATCATTCTTCTCCACTTCATCTTTTAATTTCAGGATCATCTCATTGTAGATCCTCCGGTGCGAACTCTGTGATTCCAGCAGCTTACTGTACCACTGCTCATTTCCTCTGCTCATTTCCCGGAGAGATTCAAGAAAGCCTTCTCCATCAATCGGATATATGATCGTCGGGTCGACCGGTTTCCCATCTTCAAGCTCATATCGTAGCTCGACCGGAACCATTCCGCCGCTTCCTGAAAGAAAAATCCCGTCTTGCGGGATGAAGCCCAGCTGATAGATGTTCGCCAATACGATCTGCTTTTCATCTTCTTCAAACAAAGCGACGATCTCCGCCTTTATGATCGGAATCTCCTTCGGATCCGCCGGCTCGTTCTTCATCGTGGCTTCTACTATGCCGACCCATTCAAGCTCGGCCGAAGGATCTGCCGGCTCATCGATTTCGCCGGCGATCGTGCACCCCGTAAGCATCGCCGACATACAAATCATGGTGATGAAATGGAGCAATATTTTTTTGTTCATATCTGGACCTCCTTTATCAAAGTCCAGTGATTCGGCAAGCGTCACGCTATAACGCATTCTGTTGCCGCAAATCTCTATGGACTTATCGGTAAACAAATTCCATCCGCCGCGGTAAGGTTTGGGACGGATAGCCGTCCCCCTTGCCGCTTTCTTTTCAGATCATTCGACACCATCCGCATACTACTTCTCTTTGCGCAGGATCTTCTCCATCGGCTTGCCTTTGGCGAGCTCATCCACCAGCTTGTCGAGGTAGCGGATCTCCTTCATCAGCGGCTCTTCGATCGCTTCGATCTTGACGCCGCAGATCGTGCCCTTGATCAGATGACGATCGGGATTGAGCTTGGGCGAGCGCGCAAAAAAATCGCGGTAGCTGATCGAGCCTGCTACGATTTTTTGCAAGTCTTCCTTTGTATAGCCGGTCATCCAGCAGATGACCTCGTCGACCTCGTCCTGTGTGCGCCCTTTGCGCTCCGCTTTGTTGACGAGCAGCGGATAGACCGCCGCAAAATCCATTTGATACACTCTTTCGCTTTTCATACTCACCTCGTCAAATTTGTTTCCGAAGCATTTTGCGCTATCTCGACCGGCGATGCCTCGGGTACTTCCGTCTTTCGGCAACGCGTATCACAAACAGCGTTTTTTTTAGTTTACTTGAATAGACAGCCGCTACGAACTGTCCGCCTATCTATGATACATATATTATACTCTTTTTTCAGGATTTTCTACCGTTAATTTTCATTACTTTTTGTAGGCTTTCGATGAATATTTGATTTTACCTTGCCCTTCGGTTCGTTTTCGTTTTTCTTAAAAATCTGTTTATGCTTTATACTTTGTGTTTTCGATTTCCTTTTGAATTGCCTTCTCCTTTTATTGTCATCGGCGTATGATTTGCAAATGCTTCTTTTCGATCAAATGAAAAATGACGCCTGCTCCTTTTTCTATTTGAGAGGGGGGAGTAAAAAATCACGCCTTGCAGCAAGATTGAACAAAAACCTCCTTTTGATTTTTATTTTGGCTTTGACGGATCAAGTTTATTATATCAAAAGGAGGTTCCCTTTTATCTAAAGATTTTTATTCCCCCAGTAAAACTGGGGGAATATTGCGCTTAAGCTACCTAAAAGGGACAGCCAAAATAAATTTTGGGCTGTCCCTTGCGGATGCTTATTTGTATTCTGCCATTATTTTTTCAAAGATCGGAATGGCGCGCTCGCATTTTTCGGTTTCCACACAAAATGCCAGACGCACATATTCCTTAGTGCCGAAGCCTGTTCCCGGAACGATCAGCATATCATACTGCTTGGCTTTTTCGGAGAATTTTTCCGAATCGCCGTCCGGTGCCTGTACAAACAGGTAGAATGCTCCTGCCGGTTTTGCAACCTTATATCCGAGCTTGGTCAGTCCGTCATAGAGAATGTCTCTGTTTTTCTTATATACGGTAAGATCCGGCTCTACATCGATGCAGCGTTCCACAACGAGCTGGAAGAGGGTCGGTGCGCACACATAGCCCAGCACTCTCGCTGCTCCGGCAACTGCCGCAATGAGGAGCTTATCCTCCACCGTATTCGGTACGAGTACATAACCGATACGCTCGCCCGGAAGAGAGAGTGATTTCGACCAGGAATAGCACACCACGGTGTTATCATAATAGTTCGGGATGAACGGAACCTCCACGCCATCCATCAGCACAAGCTCACGATACGGCTCGTCGGTGACGATGTAGATCGGGTGTCCGTATTCTGCGGATTTTTCCTTGAGAATATTCGTCAGTCCGATGATCTCTTCCTCGGAGTATACCACTCCGGACGGATTGTTCGGAGAGTTGACGATAATGGCTTTGGTATTCGGAGTGATCGCCGCACGAACGCCCTCCAGATTCATCTGCATATCATCCTGTGCCGGTACCACGACCTGTTTTCCGCCCTGTCCTGCGATAAATACGGTGTATTCAGGGAAGAATGGCGCCATACAGATGATCTCGTCTTCCGGAGAAGAAATCAGCGCACGGAAGGAGATGTTCAAGGACGCCGCCGCTCCGCAAGTCATCAACAGATTATCCATCGTATAGTCCGTGTTGAATCTGCGGTTCAGATTATCCGCTATCGCTTTACGGCAGCCGTTATGTCCCACTCCGGAGCTGTATCCGTGATACACCTTCGGTTCATTGTGATTGATAATGTCGATAATGGCATCCTGCACCGCTTGCGGAGCCGGTACGCTCGGATTCCCCAAGCTGAAATCCAGGATATTTTCAGCTCCAACTTCTGCGGCGCGTTGTGCCCCGAAGGCTGCCAATTCTCGGATAACCGACTTTGCCGTTCCTAATTTGACCATATTCTGAGAAATCATGTATATTACCTCCTAATATATAATAAATAAAATCGATACCTCTTTCAAATGCCGGTATAAACCTTATAAGGAAGGTTCATCCTCTCGGTTGCGTTTTTTCACTCGCGACGCACTATTCGAGAGAATCCTTGATGGTTTTCCCTCTCCTTGTCAGCATACTCACCAGAGTCAGCGCAATGGAGCAGACAACCGCAGGCACAACCCATTCAAAGCCGAAGCGAGCCAGCGGGAAGGTCGCAATTTTTTCTGTCAGACTTGCAAGCAGATTTCCGCCTCTCATGACGGATGCCAGGTTGATGCTTTGGATCAACGAAACCACAAAGGCTCCGATTACCGCGCCGGTGTAGGTCCAATTGTAATAGATTCGGTCATCAAAGATCGACAGCAGAATCAATACCATCATCACCGGATAAACCGCGGACAGGATCGGTACCGCAATCGCAATCAGTTTGCTTACGCCGAACAATGAGAGTCCGAGCGCGATGATCACGCAAACCGTTACTACGGTTTTGTATTTCAGTTTTCCGTCCGTGATGGTTTCAAAGTAGTTTCCACAAGTGGAAGCAAGTCCCGAAGAGGTTGTGAGGCAGGCCAGTGCGACCGCAACGCCCATGAACACCTTTCCGACCGATCCGAGCATCAGCTCGACCATACCGATCAACAGAGCCGTTCTTTCGGTGTCTGCGCTGAAATGCTCTCCTACCGTCGCTCCGGCATAGGTCAAGCTGCCATATACGAGAGCCAGAAGAACAAACGCGACAATTCCCACCTGAACGCTTGCCTTGAACTGTGTATTTTTATCCGTATATCCTCTTCGGATCAGATCGGTTGCCACGATCCCCGCCATCAGTGCGGATCCCAGAGCATCCATTGTCTGATAGCCCTCTCTGAAGCCCAACACGAACAAATTCGGTGTTTCCGTTGTCACCATCGCTCCCGGCGGATTAATGATGGCGATTCCCGCTATCAATACCAGGATAATGAGCAGGCACGGAGTTAAGTACTGTCCGATCCAGTCGATAACCTTTCCCGGATTCAAAGTGATGTACCAGGTAATCGCAAAGAAAACGACACAGGTTGCCCAGAGCGGTACCCCCGGAAAGAGCGGCGCAATAAAAATTTCATGCGTTGTCGCTCCCGTTCTCGGAATTGCGAAGAAAGGTCCGATGGTCAAAATACAAATCGTACCGACCAATTTTGCAAATTTCGGACTTACTCTTTTTCCAAGATCATCCGCGCGTCCTCCGAGCTTTGCCGTAACGATAACTCCGAGAATCGGAAGCACAGGATCCGTCAACAGGAAGCCTATCATCGATTCATACCATCGATCACCCGACAGAACTCCCAAATACGGCGGGAATATGAGATTCCCTGCACCGAAAAAGATTGCAAAGAGCGCGAACCCGCAAACCAAAATATCCTTACGCTTTATTTCCATAAATCATACCTCTTTTCAAAATAAATTTTTTGATACATGATTATTTGTTTTTTACAAACCGTTCACGACATTATTCGGCCTTTCGCCGTTCATCACCTTCACCATATTGTCATACGACCACTGAGACATACGCACGAAAGCGTCATTGGTCGTTCCGGCAATATGTGGAGTCATCGACAATCTTGCATTGCCGACCTCGTTCAGGTTGAACAACGGATGGTCTTCCGTCGGAGGCTCCGGCGCTACGACATCGAGTCCGGCAAAAACCCTGCCCTCGTTGAGCGCCTCCGCCAGGTCTTCGTTGTTGACGATCTCTCCTCTTGAAACATTGATGATAATCGCATCCTGCTTCATCTTGGCAATCGTTTCTTTTCGTACCATATTCCTCGTTTTATCGGTCACCGGAACAAAATAGGCGATGACATCACATTTCTCCAGTATCTCTTCATAGGATGCAAAGGTCAGGTCGTTTTCTCTTTCATAGTCCTGCGAGGCACGGATCATATCATAATAGTACAGCTTGCAGCCGAAGCCCTTGAGCATCTGTACCGCCGCCTTTCCGATCGCTCCGAGTCCCACAAGACCGACCGCCCTTTCACTGAGCTCACTTTGTCCTTTGACCTGATAGGACTTGTAGCTTTCGATAAAGCCTGCGGCTCCCTTCTCCTTGATGATTTGATCCGCTTCCATCATTCTTCTCTGGCAGGAGATCATATGTCCTACGGCGATCTCCGCGACCGGCACGGCATTGACCGCGCGATTGTTGCATACGAAGATCCCTTTTTCTTTTGCCGCTTCCAGGTCGATCTTATCGAATCCGACTCCAAGCGATTGGATCAGCTTACAACGATCGAGCTTTTCGATCACTTCTCTGCGGAAAAAATCCACCGGTCCGCAGAATACAATATCCGCATCCTTACATTGTTCCGCCAACTCATCATCTGAACAAGGATAGTTGATGTACTGAAAATCCCATCCCTCCGGCTTTGGAACTCCGAATTTTTCGATATAGTTCCTATTCGCCGTCATTCGAACCTTAACCATAGATAATTCCTCCCCTAAAAATAAAATAATATTCCCACTTTGCTTTTTATCCGGAGTCGCTCGCTGATTTTGTCTTTTTGCACAAAATGGTTCGCCATTCTCCCGAAAGCCCTTCGGAGCGACATGAGGCATCCGCTCCGTTACGGCTTCGGGGCTTTCGATCAATCAAAGCTATATATTCGTATTCTGAGATTGGATGGCCTTCACTTTATCGATCAAGATCGGGATGATCTTATGCAGATCTCCGACAATTCCCAAGTCCGCCACATCAAAAATCGGAGCAAGCGTATCCCTGTTGATCGCCACGATAAATTCCGAGTCCTCCATTCCCGCAAGATGCTGAATCGCCCCGGAGATCCCACAGGCCATATAAAGATTCGGACGCACGGTTTTTCCGGTCTGGCCTACCTGACGCTCTCTCCCGATCCATCCGGCATCGACATTCGCTCTGGAGGAGGTTACCAGCCCGCCGAGCTCATCGGCAAGCTCCTTAAGTACATTGAAGTAATCGGCGCTTCCGATTCCCCGTCCACCGGAGATCAGAACCTTCGCCTCCGTAATATCCACTTTTGCGTGTGTTTCCTTTACGACTTCGCGAATTTTTATGTTCATATCCTCAGGTACAAAATGCACCTTGAATTCTTCGACCTCTCCCTGTCTGGAAGTATCCTTTGCGAGAGCCTGCATCACTCCCGGACGCACGGTCGCCATTTGAGGCTTATGCTCCTTGCAGACGATCGTAGCCATGATGTTTCCCCCGAATGCCGGTCTTGTCATCAGAAGCAATTTGGTTTCGGGATCAATCTCCAGCTTTGTACAGTCTGCCGTCAATCCGGTATGTACCCTCGCAGACACACGCGGCGCAAGATCTCTTCCGATCGAGGTTGCCCCGTACAGCACGATCTCCGGCTGATTCGCTTCCACAATCGCGTTAAGCGCTTTCGTATACGGTTCGGTTGCATAGTCCTTAAGCATCGGGTCCTCCACATAGATGACCTTTTGCGCTCCGTGATGAATCAAGGTTTCGCTGAGATCCTTCACGCGATCTCCCATCAATACGGCAACGACCTTCTGTCCCAGATCGGCTGCCAAGGTGTTGGCGATCCCGATCAGCTCGATGCCTACCTTTTGAATCACTCCATCTACCTGTTCCACTACTACATAAATATCTTTGCTCATTCGGCAATCTTCCTTTCTATAATACAATCTCACAAGATGAATGGTTTATACAAAGTATTTTTCCTGCAGCTTTGCCAAAATCGCATCGGCCGCTTCTTCCGGAGTCAATCCTTCCAGCTTTACACCCTGACCCTTTGCCTGCTTGGTAAAGGATTTCTTTACATTGGTCGGAGAGCCTTTCAGTCCGATATTTGCCACATCGATATGCTCCTCGATATCTGCCAGTCCCCACACCTTGATTTCTTTTTTGTATGCATTGAAGATTCCGCCGATTGACATATATCTCGGAGTAATCTCTTCGCTGAGGGTCGTTACGAGGCAAGGCGGCGCCACCTCGATCACATGATATCGATCTTCAAACTGTCTTTTGATGATGAATTTCCCGTCCTCCACATCCAGTTTTTCACAGTAGGATACCTGCGGAATATGGAGATGCTCCGCGATCTGAGGTCCTACCTGTGCGGTATCTCCGTCGATCGCCTGTCGTCCGGCAATGATGATGTCGTAAGGAATTTTTTTGAGCGCTCCGGCAATGGTTGAGGAGGTTGCCCAGGTATCCGCCCCTCCGAAGGCTCTGTCCGAAATAAGCACCGCTTCGTCGCAGCCCATCGCAAGAGCTTCGCGAAGGGCAGCCACCGCCTGAGGCGGCCCCATTGACACTACGGTAATCGTACTGTCTGCCACGGTTTCTTTTATCTGAAGAGCCAGCTCGATCCCGGCCTTGTCGTCCGGGTTGATGATGCTCGGTACCCCGTCACGGATCAATGTGTTCTTTACCGGATCCAGCTTCACCTCTGTCGTATCCGGCACCTGTTTGATACAAACTACAATATTCATCGATTCTACCTCCCCTTATTTCAGTAAGCTTGATGCGATAACCATCTTCTGCACTTCCGATGTTCCTTCATAGATCGAAGTGACCCGAATATCCCGATACATTCTTTCCACGGGATATTCTCGAATGTAGCCGTATCCTCCGTGGATTTGAAGAGCTTTATCTATGATCCATTTCGCTTCCTCCGTTGCAAAGAGCTTTGCCATGGAAGCCTCTTTGTCGGCACTTTCTCCCATATCCATTCGGTAAGCGGCATCATAGGTCAAATGTCTTATCGCCGCCAGCTTCGTTTCCATCTCCGCCAGGATGAACTGTGTATTTTGGAACTGTGCCAGCGACCTTCCGAACTGGTGTCTCGTCTTTGCGTATTTGACGGCCTCCTCCATCGCGCCCTGTGCCAGACCCAGTGCCTGAGCGGCGATTCCGAGTCGTCCGACGCTGAGGGTTTTCATTGCATTGATGAATCCTCGTCCTTCTTTTCCCAGCATGTCTTTTTTGGACACACGCACATTATCAAGCACGACATCACTGGTCGGGCAGCCGATCATTCCCATTTTATGCTCCGGCTTTCCGAAGGATACCCCCGGCAGCTTCGCATCCACAACGAAGGTGGATATTCCCTTTGTTCCGTTTTCCGGAGAGGTTTTGGCAAAGACGATGATATAATCCGAAACCGGCGCTCCCGTAATGAAGGTCTTTCGACCGTTGAGGATATAGTCGTCTCCGTCCTCCACCGCTGTCGTAAGGATAGAAGCGGCATCCGAGCCTGCACCCGGCTCGGTGAGTGCGAAGCAGAACAGTTTTTCTCCGGTTACCATAGGTCTTAAGTACTTTTCTTTCTGCTCATCCGTGCCGTCTCGAAGGATCGGTGTGGATTGCAGGGAGTTCGGCGATGAAATCCAAATCGTTGACACTCCGGAAGCCTTTGCCAGCTCCTCCATAACGATCACATAGGATCGGTGATCTCCTCCGGATCCTCCGTATTCCTGCGGGATTTTGATGCCCAAAAAGCCGGCAGCCGCCATTTTTTTGTACACCTCCATCGGAAATTCCCCGGTTTCATCCACTTCCTCAGCCGTCGGTTTAATTTCCTTTTCCGCAAACTCTCTCGCCAGCTGACGAACTAATTCATGTTCTTTTTCGAAAATCATATATTTCCTCCTATTGAATTAAATTATTTCCGCAAATGTCTGTAACGCCGTGTTTGCCTGCTCGAAGTTTGTCATCTGCTGGTCAACCTCCACCAAGATATTGCGAATACCTGCCGCATTGAGCTCATTACGGATGATCGGGTAATCGAATTCCTCCGAATCACTGAATTTCGTGAGCAGATATACGACTCCGTCCGCCCGATGCTTGCGAACCTTCTCCTCAATGATACTTCCTCTGAGCTTCTTAGGATCATAAAGGAAGGTGCTTCCTTCGATATCCGAAATCCATTGAGCAAGCGCTCTCACAGGATTGCCGGTGCCCTCCTGCACCAAGTAATCAAATTGACCCGATTCGTGGTTCACATTATCATCGACGATACCCAGCTGATATTTTTCAAAAATCTCCAGAATACCCGGACTGTTTGCAAGTATTCCGGTCGTTACGATCTTCTTACCGCTAAAGCTCTCCTGCGGGAGGGCTGCAAGCTGTGCGTTAATTTCTTCGAGCACGACAAGATGCTCCGCCTTGTCCATGAAGTAAGCGCTGGACATCACATGCGCGCGGAGTGAAGGGGTGATCGTATTCAAATGGGTGGCGGCGAGCTTATTGAACTCCTGCATCGCTCTTCGATGGCGGTTGTATAGGACGATCGCTTCTTCGAGCGCCTTCAGGTCGAGCTTCTTGCCGGAAATTTCCTCCAGCTGCCCCGCCAGCTTCAAATATTGCTTTTCATTGAAATCCACGCCCGCTTTAATTTTACGATTCTGCCCATAGGCTATGTAGAGGCATGGTACATTTTTGACGGCTCGTTTCCAGTTTTGGCTCAGTCCTTTAAGACCGTCGCTGAGTCCCGGAATAATCATCGCCGACATCCGGTCGAGCTTTCCTTCCAGTCCCAGATCCATCAGCCGAAGGATCGGAGATGCATAAAAGGCGGGGAAATACTCCTTTGCCAGAGATACTTCTCCCTCCGCTCCCCAAATGCCCATCGGTAGCATTCCGAAAGAATACACCAGCTCTTCGGGCGTATAGACCGGCGCACAGCCGATGACCTTTCTGCCGCTGTTCACATAGCGATCAAGCTGCTCCAGAGGAGACAAGGACAATTTGTTGATCAGCTCATTGATTTTACTCATTTTTGTGCCTCCTTTGCTTTTGCCGCCTTATTCGCTTCCATCACTTCGATAAGTCCCTGAACCCTTGTGTCGTACTGTGCCTCCGAGAAGTTTCTCGGATCCGCCTGATCGCCGTCGAAGGTCGCCGTAGGGATTCCGGTTTTTTCGCGAATCTCACGCTCCATCTCATACATGATTCCGCTCCACTGCTTACAGCTTCGATTGATATGAATCAGCATTCCGTCGATATTGTTTTCTTCGACCAGCTTCAGACGCATATCGGTCGCTCTCTCATAGGAGATCGCATTCGGTGTGCCGCAGTATGCCTTCATGAGTTCATCGGTATTACCGTAAATATATCCGAAGGCATCGGCGTATACGGTGCCGCAGACATTGACTCCGCCATCCTTCAGTTGCTTGAAGGTATGTCTCAGATGAGGCCAGCAGGCGATTCCTTCAAACAGGATGCGGTACTTTTCCTCCCCCTTAAAGGTCGATTGTCCGGTTCTCACATTTTCTTCAAACTCCTGCGCCAGCTTTTCAAAGGCGATCGCAGATTCTTTCTTTCCTCTGGCACAGACTGCCACCGCCATATGATTGAATACATCGAATCCGCTGAAAGGAGACGGTGTATACTTCGCATATCCTGTCGCATCCAGCCAGGCTCTTCCGGTACGCTGAGAAATCTCCATGACCTCTTTGAATCGTTCCTCGTTCCATTTTTTCCCGGTCAATTCCTCAAGCTGTCGGATCGCATAGTCAAACTGCCCTTTGAGGTACTCCACTCTGTCCTCTCCCGCTTCATAATCGTTATTGTACGGAACATCGATCAGAATCAGCGGTACATTCATCTCCTTCGCCAGATTTTCATACCATTTGATCATACAGTTACAGATATTGTTGCAGCAGGCAACAAAATCCGGCTGCGGCATATTGAGCTCCGACGCATCCTTCACGCTCATATAGGCGAGACTGATGCGGGCATACGCACAGATGTCATTGGAATAGCCTTCATTTTCGGCGATCTCGCACATTCTCTGTCCGCCGCCCTTTGCGGATATCGCCGCTGCCTGATTTTCCGGATAGACCACCTTGATATCCATTGTTTCAAAGATTTCCTGAGGAAAATTGGAGGCGCACCAGCCGACTTTTTCTCCTCTGTTCTTCGCATCCCATGCATCCTGATAATGCTTGGCGACAATCTCACCCAGCAGAACCTTTGCCGGTTTTTCTTCTGCCGTCACCATATTGCTCATGATACTCCCCTTTCTATTGTTTTTTCAAATATTCCTGATAGGCAAAGAGTGCAGCCCCGATCGCGCCCGCCATTTGAGAATCCTCGGATATTCGAATTTCGGTTCCGAGTTCTTCACTCAATGCCCGCACAATGCCGGAGTTTTTCGTGACCCCTCCGGTCATGGCGACCGGCAGAGAAAGTCCTCCGCGCTTCGCCAATCCTCCGACTCTCGTCGCCACAGAGGCATGAATACCCCGCAAAATATTCGGAACGGGTATTTTTTTCGCCATACAGGAGATTACTTCCGACTCCGCAAAAACGGTGCAGGTGGAGCTGATCGGCGTCTTCTCGTTCGCCTGTCGATCCAAATCCCCCATATCCTCCATCCGGACATCGAGGACGCCTGACATCACTTCCAGAAATCTCCCTGTTCCCGCGGCGCATTTATCATTCATCAGAAAGCTGATGAGCTGTCCCTTCCCGTCGAGCTTGAGGATTTTTATATCCTGCCCCCCGATATCGATGACAGTCTGAACCTCGCCGTAGATAAAGCCGGCTCCTCTTGCATGGCAGCTGAGCTCACTCATTGTCTTGCCGGCTCCCTCGTAGCTGTTTCTGCCGTATCCGGTGGAAACCGTTTCGGCAATCTCTTCCTTGCTTATTTTTGCGTCCCGAAACACTTGCTCGATGGCCAGGTCGACTCCCTTTGTGCCGGCTCCGAGATTGACAAGGCTTTCGCCGACCACATCTTTCCCGTTTTTAAGAATGACGCACTTTGTGGAAGTGGAGCCGATGTCCACTCCCATCGTATAAATATCCTGCATTCTTTCCCTTCTTAATCGCTATATATTTTCTCGAAATTGTGATTGATTACTGTTTATCCTGCCACACATACAGCGTCTTCTGCTCCAGCATCTCTTTGATCTGCTCGTCACTGTACCCGAGCTCTTGGAGTATCTCCACTCCGTGCTCCCCGATCATCGGACCTCTCTCATACGGCGTAGGTCCCATCTCCTGATATTTTACCGGATGCTTCACCAAAATGCGTTCTCCCTTCGGATAGGACATCTTGTAGAAGCAGTCGTTTGCCCATGCCTGCTCATCCTCCAGAAGCTCTTCCCATGTCTTCGCAAGCGCGAACGGAATATCCGCCTCGGTCAGCACCTTGGCCCATTCTTCATAGGTTTTTTCATTAAAACGCGCCATGATTCGATCGTATACCGAGGTACCTAAAGCATTTTCCAGAAGGTTCTGCACCGGATAATATCGCTCGTCCTCGACCATGTCATCCAGTCCAAGTGCCGAAGTAAATTTTTTGAAATAAGTATTATAATCCGGCATGCAAGTCTGTACATAGCGTCCGTCCTTCGTCAGCCAGGCCGCATTTAGGGGATTGTTCGCCTCTCTTATGTTCATCGGATATTTGATTCCGTAATCCGGATACTGCGCCGCCTGAATCATCATACCCATGTTGAAGATCGCGCTTTCGAACAGGCTGGTTTCGACCTTTTCTCCCTCTCCCGTCATCTTTGCATGATAGAACGCTGCCAGCACGCCTGCCGCAAGATTGATTCCTACATTATGGTCGCCGATCCCCGGTACAACATTCATCGGTGCGTCCGACTTTTGTCTTAAGTTCTCCAGATAGCCGCCACGAGCAAAGAACGCTGTAAAGTCAAATCCCGGAAGATCCTTGTCCGGACCGTGTTCTCCATAACCGGTACACATACCGTATACCAGACTCGGATATTTTACCTTCAGTGTTTCATAATCCAGTCCCGCTCTTTGCAGGGCCTGAACTCTCCAGTTCGTGATGAGAATATCCGCCTTATCCAGCAGCTTGAAAAAGGCTTCCTTCCCCTTCGGATCTTTCATGTTCAGAGAAATACATCGTTTATTGGCATTTTCAAGCTCCCATGTCGTATTCTCATACATGTCCAGAGGTCTTCCCTCAGTCGGCGCCGTATAGCGCAGAGGGTCTCCTCCCGCGCTCTCGATCTTGATGACGTCGGCTCCAAGATCGGCAAAAAAACGTCCGGTCGTCGCCGCGGCAATAAAGCTTGCCAGCTCGATGACCCTTACTCCCTCAAGGGGTCTTTTTCTTTTACTCATTCCACAACCTCCTAAATTAATATACTCATATTGTTAAAAAAATGATATTTTAAGGCGCGCTTTCCCGAGACAAAATAAAATAAACCTTTTCATCAAAAAATCTCTCAAGGGAAAACAGCACAAGCCTGCCTCCAAAAAGAACGATCATTTTCCCAAGGTTAACTTCTCCTCGGCGATTTTCCTGATTTTTTGCTGATTGACCTTTCCGGTGGAATTGCGCGGAAATTCTTCGACAAAGACAAAGTATTTTGGTACTTTGAATCGGCTGATGTTCTCCGTCAGATAGGTCCGTATCTTTTCTTCCAGCATCGGATTCTCGCTTCCTTCGATGCAGGCGACAATTTCCTCCTGCAGCACCTCCGTCTTCGTGCCGAATACGGACACCTCGAGCTTGACATCCACCTCTTTGATATATTTTTCAATCTCGTGGGGCGAAATGTTTTCGCCTCCGCGAATAATCAGGTTTTTTCT
>JBGZCE010000060.1:0-3315 GCA_041845175.1 Filifactoraceae bacterium | reverse complement strand
ACGCCGTAATCAGCGGGAGATAACCGCTGCCGCTTTTGCCGGACGCGAGTGTATGAGCGATGGCATTTTGTGATCGCTTGCAGTTTATTTACGGGTCGAGATCCGACTTGGAACGCAGAATGCTCAAAAAAACCACCCGTCGGTCGGGTGGATATACTTTTGAAAAGATCGGGAAGGAAGCTTGGCTTACTCGGATGCGAAGATTTGAAAATAATCTTTCAGAACATACAATCGGTTTCGGTTGTAACCGGGCAGCTCATAGAGTACACCGCGCCGAACAAGCGATTTGACGATATTTGACACCGGCGTCCTGGTCAGATCGGTCTGCTCGACGATTTCGTTTATTGACAATATCGGATCATGATAAAAGCAATTAAGGATGGAAGCGATGTTTTTGTTTTTGCCGGGGATATCATACTCCAGCTGTTTGTACTCTTCAACCAGCTTCACGATTTTTTCGAATTTGCTTTTCGCACTTTCGGCGGTATGGATAATTGCCTGCAAGAAAAATTTGATCCACTCGGTCATTTCATTCTTTGTTCTAACGGCTGTAAGCTTGTCGTAGTATAATGATTTGTTCAGCTCAAAGTAGTTGGAAATATAAAAGCAAGGCTTGAGCAATTTGCTTTTCGACAACAAAAATAAGGGGATGATCAATCGCCCGATCCTTCCGTTTCCGTCTAAAAACGGGTGGATCGTTTCAAATTGATAATGTATGATCGCTATTTTGACCAAATCCGGAACATGGATCTCCTCATTGTGAATAAACTTTTCGAGGTCTGAAATCAGATCCGGGACTTCATCATGAAAAGGCGGAACGAATACGGCATTCGAAGGCATGGATCCGCCGATCCAATTCTGAGATCTGCGGAATTCTCCCGGGGTTTTTCGTTCTCCGCGTACACCTTGCAGAAGAGTATAGTGAAGTTCTCATATCAATCTCGAGCTCAGCGGAAAGCCTTCGGCGGATATTTTGTGAATGCCCTCGTTTATCGCATGGATATAGTTTTCGACCTCAATACGATCCTCTCTTTTTTCAAAAGGAACATCGTCGATATTCATAAGATCTTCCTCGATGGTGGTTTTTGTACCTTCGATCTTGTTTGATTTATGAGCTTCCGTTCGAATATGAAGGCGAATATACACATCTACATTCGGAATTAATATGGAGTAGCTGTTCAAGCTTCCGATCGCTTCGCCGGCTTTTTCCAAAAGAACATTCAGCTCGCTTTCGTCCCATGTCCATTCATGATTGACGGTGGTGGGGCGAAAGCTTCGATATCCGCTTTGCGCTATCGTAGTTCCTGAAATATATTTTTTTAAGTTCATCGGCACCTCCATATTTTCAAAGCAAAAAGGTCATAAGAGAAAAGCTGTAACTTTTTTTGGGCAAAAAAAGTCATAAGAGAAAAGCTGTAACTTTTTCGGGACAAAAAAAGTCATAGGACTCACATCGGCAGAAAGAATAAACGCTTACGATTTTGCGTAGAGAAAAGAATCTCCCGGATGAGCTCCCTCTTTATCTATTATAACTGTTTTGTGCAAGCGTGCAACTGTTTTTGTGCGGCTGAAATAAAATGAATGGAAGAGAGCCGCGATCAACAGGATCCGTCCGATCGCATGATGGCATTTTGTGATCGCTTGTGGTAAAATGTGTATGTGAATCAGGTCATAAATATTCGGAGCATAAACGGAGGGTCTATGTATTTAGTCAGTTTGAAATCCACGCATCATGCGATGATGATGGAGCATCTTTGTAAACAGAAGGGGATCGCGTCCTTGACGATCCCGACGCCGCGCGCGGTCACCAAAAGCTGCGGAATGAGCATCAAGCTTCAGCAGGAGTATCCGCTCGAGGAGCTGATCGAGCTCGTCGAGGCGAACAAGCTGACGGTGGTCGGAATCTTTGAGGTCGGTGAGGGGACGCTTGAGCGCGTGTACACGAATCTGGAGGAATGATGAAAAAACCAATGCAGTTGTCGGTCGGCGATCGGATCACGACCAAAAAGAATCACCCCTGCGGCGGAAATGAATTTACGCTGACGCGTGTCGGGATGGACATTCGGATGAAATGCCATACCTGCGGCAAGGAAATTTGGATCGATCGCCCGGATCTGGAAAAGCGGATCAAAAAGCTCGTGCCGGCGGAGGAGCCGGAGCAGGAATGATCCGCTCGATTTGAAAAAGGGAGCGCCGATCGTGCGAGCAAAGGCTCGAGCGGAGCTTGAAGAAGCCGTACGCGTCCCTGCGTTTTAAGATCGGAGCGCAAGCGGGGCTTCGTGCCGGGCGGGCAGTCTCGTTAAGGCTTGCGTCGCTGCGATCGGAGAGTAAAGGAGAGTCCTATGAGTCAGGAAAATTATGAAAACAAATTATTGCTCGGAAAAAATGTCGCGGATTCGCTCAAGGCGAAAATTGCGGAGCGTGTGGAAAAGTTCAGATCGTCGGGCATCGAGCCCAAGCTTGTGATTCTTCGCGTGGGCAACAAGCCGGATGACATCGCCTACCAGAAGGGCGCGACCAAAACGATGTCGGAGCTCGGGATCGCCGTCGAGCTTGTCGAGCTGCCGGAGGATATTTCGACACAGGCGCTCGTGGGCGTGATGCAGGGACTGAATGATGATGCGTCCGTGCACGGCGTACTGATGCTTCGTCCGTTGCCGAAGCATATCGATGAAAATGAGATCCGAAATTCGATCAAGCCGCAAAAGGATATCGACTGTATGTCCGATCTTGCGCTGGCGGGCGTGCTCGAGCCCAAAAGGGCGAAAAAAAAGCCCTGCACGCCGCAGGCGGTGATCGAGATTCTCAAGCATTACGAGATCCCGATGGAGGGGAAAAATGTCGTGGTGCTCGGTCGCTCGACCGTCATCGGCAAGCCGGCGGCGCTTTTGCTCACGGACGAGAACGCGACCGTTACGCTCTGCCACAGCAGGACGAAGGATCTGCCGGCGATCTGCAAGCAGGCGGATATCCTCGTGTCGGCGATCGGCAAGCCCAAATTCGTGACGGCGGATTTTGTCAAGGAGGGCGGCGTCGTGATCGATGTGGGGATCAATTTTGACGAGAGCGGCAAAATGGTCGGCGATGTCGACGCGGAGGCTGTTATGGACAAGGTCGGATACATCACGCCGGTACCGCGGGGCGTGGGCTCGGTAACGACCGTTGTGCTGGCGATGAATTTGTTGAACGGGGTGGAATAATGAGTGAAAAAAATATAAAAAAAGGACTGGTCGTCGAGGGCGGCGCGATGCGCGCGGTATTTGTCTGCGGCTGTATGGACGCGCTGCTCGACCATCAGATCGAGGTGGATTATTT
>JBGZCE010000059.1:0-27468 GCA_041845175.1 Filifactoraceae bacterium | reverse complement strand
GTTCGCGCTGTTGATCTGCGGCGAGCTTCTGTACTTTCAGCTCGGAGCCACGGCGATCGCGTTGCTCCTATTGCTGCGAAAATATCTGATTAAAAAGCAGGTTCCTCTCGCTCCTTTTTTCGGCATGTGCTTCTTCGACCTTTTCATGAGCCTTCGGACATCCGATCCCTTGATTTTGGTCTTCCTTTCTCTAAATCTGATCCTTGCATTTTATATCGCGAGGGATTCTTACAAAACCAAGCATGAGCTACGAACGAAAAATACCATGCTCTCTCTGTTGATGTTCTCCTGCTTCCCGATCGGACGGGAGCTTGGAAATAATTTGCTCGAAAGCATCTTCAATCCGAGCTTCGACTTGGAGCTTATCAGCATAATGTTCCTTCTGTCGCTCTCCCTGCTCGCTCTGTATCATATCCGATACTTCGATACGGACGCGGAGTCCGGACGACAGCGGCCTCTTCGTCGCTATATCGGCTGGATCATTGCCGCAGTACTGACCTATTTGATCGGCATTCCGGTATACTATTTCACAGGCGGCGATATCCCTCGGCAAATCACGCTGCTTCTTATGCTGCTGATCAGTCTGCATCAGACGCGGCTGATGCTCCACAGTCCCGATTCGAGCGGCATCGTCGGCGAAACGATCTGGCTCGTTGTCCGATATGGGATGCTCCCATGGTACGGTTTGTGGGGACTGTTTTTCGGACTCAGTCATTTTGTATTGATCTATGCGCATACGCGAACGCTCCGAAAAGGCTTTTATATCTTCCTGCTGAAAAATATCAGCTTCGTCGTTTTGATCGCAAGCTGCCTTTCTTCCGGCCATACCATCGCCGAATGGACCCGTATGAGCGAGCTCTCGCCGGATGCCTCGCTTATCATTCGCCATGCTTTGGGACTCGTCGCTCTGCTGATTGTCTATCGAACGGATTTTTTGTCCGGCGAAATCGAGCCGACAAAGCCGAAATATGAAAGGCTCGTGCTTTTCATGCGGCGCTACACGGCGATCTACCCTTGTGCGATGCTGTTATACTTTGTCGGACTGGATTCATTGGTCGAAGCCGATACTATGGCGATCAAATTTCTTTTGACGCTTACAACCTTCCTGGTTGCCGGATTTCAGACATATTTCATATTTTCCGAAAAAATACGGATCTCCTATCCGCTCGGAATATGGACGGTGCTCAAATATCTGATCTTCACATGGACGGTAATGCGCGCCTTCCTGGAGCTGCCGATCGAATCCGTGCTGTACAGCGTTTCCGGACTGATCCTTGCCGTCCTCGCAATCTACCTCGGCTTCAAGCGCAGTGTACCGGTCATTCGTCAGTTCGGACTCGGAATCACCATTTTGATGGTTGCAAAATTCATCCTTGTTGACCTCAACGGCGAAAATTCGATCACGCGAGTCGTCGCATTCGTTGCGGGCGGGATCCTCTGCTTTATCGTCAGCGTAATCTACAACCGACTGAGCAAAAGCGACTCGGAGCAAGCACCTTAGTGCATCTTTGCTTTCGTTTTCATTATTTCGCCGGAAAATCCTTCGCAATCCTTTGATCTAAAGATTTTTATTCCCCCAGTAAAACTGGGGGATTATTGCGCTTAAGCTACATCAAAAAGACAACCACTCGTCGTCTGACGGGTGGTTGTCTTCCTATAAAAACCGCAGCAAGCCCTGCTTATTGCGGCCAAATATTCTTCGTTTACGAAAATAAACAATACCGTTTGCGGCTTTTTCTTGAACGACCTCCTGCTGTGCCCATAGCTCTTACTGCCGTCGCACCGTCCGAGTCCCCCTCCTTTTCCGTCGGAAGGGAATCGTCGATTTTTTTTGGCATACACGGCTGTTTTTTACGAAAAGCCTTGCCGAGGAGGATGTCCTATCCGCAGCTTCTCCCGATCGGATCACATTACAACAAAGGCGCAAACAATCTCAACACAAATCGTCCGAAGAAGCGCTGCATCAGCGTGAGATTTCTCGCTTCCTCCGGCGTGATCCGATGACATCGCTTGAGCGTTTCGGTAAAATCCCGCTTGACCTCCTTGATCACATTCCCTCCCTGAAGATAGACCCCGCACTCAAAATGCAGATACAAGCTTCGATAATCCAAATTGACCGTCCCGACCGTCGCCTTTTTGTCATCGGAAACAAACACCTTGCTATGCACGAAGCCCGGCGTATATTCATAAATTTTGACCCCTGCCCGAATCAGCTCCTCATAGTAGGTGCGCGCCAGCGTGTATGCGTACCATTTGTCCGGAATATGCGGCATCATAATAATCACATCCACGCCGCTCTTTGCGGCAAACTGCATGGCGCCGATCAGAGCGTCGTCGAGTATCAGATAGGGCGTCATAATATAGACATATTCCTTTGCGCCGTTGATAATGTCCAGATACACATTTTCACCGACTCGCTCATTATCCAGAGGACTGTCGCCGTATGGCAGCACATAGCCTTGCAGATCGTCGTTTCCATGCGGCATATAGAGGTAGCGCTCATAGTCCTCCCGGATCGTTTCGTCCACATTCCACATTTGCAGAAACATCATCGTAAACGAACGAACGGCATCCCCCCGGATCAGGATTGCATTATCCTTCCAATGCCCGAAGCGCTCCTTCTTGTTGATATATTCATCCGCCAAATTGATCCCGCCGGTAAACGCCGCCTTGCCGTCGATCACCATGATTTTTCGGTGATCCCGATTATTATAGCTGGTTGACAGAATCGGCCGAATCGGCAAAAACTGCTTGACGCGAATACCGACCCTATTCAGCTCCTGCATGTAGGAGTCGGGCATTTGAGAAAGCGCGACCATCCCATCGTACATAAACCGTACCTCGACCCCCTCGCGCACCTTTTCCTCCAGCACGCGCTGAATCTCTCCGAGCATAACTCCTTTTTCAATGATAAAGTATTCCATAAAGATAAAATGCTTGGCTTTTTTCAACTCCTCAAGCATCGCCTCAAAGGCCTCCTCGCCTGTCGGATAGTAATGCGCCTTTGAATTTTTGTAGATTGGATAGGCACTGGTTTTCATCATATACTTTGCCAGTCGGGCAGCATCCGGCGCTTCTCTCTCAAGCTGCCGGATCGTTTCCTCATCCTGCTTGAGCTGATCCTTTGTTTGCGCAAATATCCTTCGCAGACGCTCCTTCATGATCCGCGCTCCGAATTCGGTTTTGACGAAAATATAGAACAAGGTTCCGAATACCGGAATGACGAGGATCGGCACGACCCATGCCAGCTTAAAATTCGGATTGATCGGCGAATTGAGGATATATACGATGACAAAAATACTCAAAACGGTAAATCCTCCGAAAACCAGGCGGAAATATTCGTCAATCATATAAAATGCCCATAACAGGATCGCAAGCTGCACGGTAAACAATATGACGAGAATTGCCGCCCGATCCATAAATACACTCAACAATTTTTTGATATTCATACTACCCTCCCGATTGCTATGTACATGAAAATCCGCCATACGACGGATTTTCATTATTTATGCCGAATAAATCGGATATTTTGTTGTAAGTTCGATCGCGATTCGCTTGCCTGCCTCAATGTCCTTGCTCGTCAATACCGAGTGGATCGCTTCCGCAATTCTTTCCATATCGTCCTCTACCATACCTCTGCTGGTTACTGCAGCCGTTCCGATACGAATACCGCTTGTTTTCAAAAAGTTTTGAGGATCAAACGGAATCGAGTTTTTGTTGACGGTGATAAATGCTTCATCCAGCATCTCCTCCGCCTCCTTGCCCGTAAGCTCCTTACCGATCAAATTGATCAGGATCAAATGATTGTCCGTTCCGCCCGATACCAGATCAAAGCCGCGCTTCAGCAGCTCATCGGCCAGTCGCTTGGTATTTTTTACAACCTGCGCCTGATACTCTTTGAACTGTGGCGAAAGCGCCTCCTTAAAGCTCACCGCTTTTGCCGCGATCACATGCTCCAGCGGTCCGCCTTGAATGCCCGGAAAGATTGCTTTGTCGATTTTTTGTGCATACTCCGCCTTGCAGAGAATCGCTCCTCCCCGCGGTCCGCGCAAGGTTTTGTGCGTTGTCGTCGTAACAAAATCCGCCACCTCGCAAGGATTGCTGTGCTGACCGGCGGCCACAAGCCCCGCAATATGGGCCATATCCACCATAAAATAAGCGCCGACCTCCTTTGCGATCTCCGAAATCCTTACGAAGTCGATCGCTCTCGGGTATGCCGAGGCTCCGGCAACAATCATCTTCGGCTTTTCCGCAAGCGCGATCTCTCTGAGCTTATCATAATCGATTCTCTCGGTTTCTTTATCCACGCCGTAAGCGATAAAATTGAAATATTTCCCGGAAATATTCACCGGCGAGCCATGCGTCAAATGGCCGCCCTGCGACAGATCCATTCCGAGCACCTTATCGCCGTGCTCCAGCATCGCAAAATATACGCCCATATTCGCCTGTGACCCGGAATGAGGCTGAACATTCGCATGCTCTGCTCCGAAAAGCTCCTTCAATCGCTCGATCGCAATATTTTCCATTTCATCCACGACCTCGCAGCCGCCATAATATCGCTTGGACGGATATCCTTCGGCATACTTGTTGGTAAAATAGCTTCCCATTGCCTCCATCACCGTTTCCGATACGATATTTTCCGAAGCGATCAGCTCAAGGTTTCTCTGCTGACGATTCAATTCCTTCTCCAGTGTAGCATAAATTTCAGGATCCTGCTTGATCAGATTGTCAAAATTCATCATTTCCTCCCCTATTTGCATTGTAATTATTTTGGATCTGCATAAATTTCTCTTATATCATTATACCCGTTCAGCATTCGTTTCCACAACAAGACACCAAAAAGTCCGACAATTCCGTTTCCTATTTTCCGATTTATTAATACAGATTGGATTTTTCCGACATGCTTGATTGACAAATAAAAAGCCTTGCATACAAAGACACTCCTCAACCGATCGTTCGGCTCAGGGAGCGTCCGTATGTTTGAAAGCCGTTCATCCGAATGCGGTTCTGAACAGATCAGGCGCTTGCCTCGTTCGAGGGCGCTTCTATCGATTCAGGTTGATTACCTGACTCGAATGCTCGACAAACTCATTTTTATGGCTGATCACCAAAAGCGTGATGTCATATTTTTCGGCATAGCTGCGCAATGCGGTCGCCAAACGCTCCGAGGTTTTTGCATCCAGTGCGCTCGTCGGCTCGTCCAGCAGAAGCAAATCCGGCTTGCGAAGCAGCATTCTCGCAATCCCCAAGCGCTGACACTCTCCACCCGAAATATTGCTCGCGCCCTCCGCGATAATATAATTCATACCGTTTTTTTCGACAAAGCTCTCCAGCTGGGCAACCGCAATAACCTCTCGAAGCTCATCCTCCGTGTACTCCTCCCCGAAGCAGATATTACTCCGAACCGTGTCCACGATCGTAACCACCTTCTGCTCCACCTGCAATACTCTGCCGTAAAAAGAGCTTCCGATCTCCCTCATTCTTTCACCGTTGAAGAAAAGCGCCACGCGCTCATCTCGAATAAAGCCCGATACCATATTGAACAGCGAAGTTTTTCCGGTGCCGCTCTCTCCCATCACCGTCACCATCTCTCCGCGACGCATGCAAAGCGAAAAATCCCTGAGAATTTCTTTTTCATCATACGAAAAGCTCTCCACCCTGAGTCCAAGCTCCGACAAAGGATCCAACAGCTTCCCCTTCGGCTCGCTCTGCTCCTCGTAAATATCTTCATTTGCGTTTATGATCTGCTTGACGACCTTTTTCTGATTGACAAAATCCGCAATAATACGAATCGGCTCCGGCAACCCGCCCGATACCGCATACATCGCGATCGCATCTCCCACCGTCATCTGTCCGCTTCGGATCGACGGCACGCTCAACAAAATAATCAGAAACGGAACCACATTGAATCCGAAGGTGAATATCTGCGTAAAAATCGAATACTGACTTGCCAGGCTCGACGCCACCGGATATTTTTTGTTGTACAAAAAATCTCGATAAATGCTCTTGAAAAAATCCGCCTTTTGCAGCTGGTAGATCGTTTTAAAGCCGCCGAGCGACTGCAGCACAAGCTGCTGCTCCTCCCCTTTTGCCTGTTGGAGCTGCGCTGAATACTTGCCGAGCTTATCGCTGACGACCTTTGACAACGCAAAGCACAAAAATACAATAACAAGCACGACCAGCGTAACCCCCGGATTATAATAAATCATGAAGCCCACCGTCGTCAGAAAACGAATCCCCATCATTATCACCGTCGGATAGCCGTCGCCATACACCTTGGACAGCTGCTCCGTATCATTCGTGATCTTGGTCAGCAGCTCACCGGAAGAGCTTTGCAAATGATATTCCGGCGTTTTTCTCAACAAATTATCGAACAGCTTGAGTCGGATTCCGAAATCCGCCGTAAAATTCAACAAACGCAAATGATACTGCAAAAAATACATCAACAGCACCGACACCGCGAGCAGTCCGAAAAAAAGATACAAATAAGTATCTACATTCCCTTCCTTCCCCAAAATCAGCGCATCGATAATTTTCTGCATACTGTAAGTGATTCCGAGCAAAACCAGCCCGTCAATCACGCCCAGCACGACAACGGCAAATTGTCGTATCCTCAAGGATCCGAATGCACCTCGCACCACCTTTTCCGAATTAGACATTTTACTCCTCCAGTCCAACGGTATAATCAATCATCCCTTGTTTATTAAAAATCCTTATACACATTACCCAAGATCACAGCATCCTTCGCGGAGCTTGTTGTGATTATGATTGTCTTTGCACAGCACTCTCCTATTCGATCACATAGACCGTTCCGACTCCGTCAAGCTCTTTTTGAAATACCGGTGTGTCCGGCTTGAGGCAGATCACCGGTCGAACTCCCAGCTCATACGAAACATCGGTTTCTCCAAGATATTCACCTGATATATAGCATACCGTGTTATGATGCCATGTGCTTGCCGTGCGAAGCCAGTATACATTTGTCCCCTTTTCATTCACTCCTTCCACTCTCATATTATCCTCCATAAAATATTTGAGCGGCTTCCCCTCATTCGGCGAGGTTGTCATTTCAGGAAAGCCCAATTCATAGGCTCCGATCAAGAACACTTTTCTTTGAATCGTTTCTTTGTTATTGTTTGCAATTCCTATGCTCTCTTTGTCGCTGATTTCGATCGACACCTCTTGAATATATTCTCTGGTCTTTTCGCTGTAGCTATTGTAGACATCATTCGACAGGTACTGATCCATCAGACTGTTCGGATAGTAGGACGGATGTATCCCTTCGACTCTTGCAAAGGATCGTGCTTTGTCCATTACATAATAGCGAAAGAGCATCGTCTGTCCGTCGTAGTCGTTGGTCAGTACCAGATACGGCACATAGGCTCCGGACTCTTTGATATATACTACATAGCCTGCATCCGGATTGTAGTCGTATGCCAGGTCGGAGATCGTCTTCACTTCTTTCTCTCCACAGGCTGCAAGGAGAAGCAGCAAAACAACAAGCACTATCCGATACCGGCTCGGTCGAATAGTCATGCTTTTTTTATTGTCCGTCTCAAAAATCTTTCTTTCTTTTTTCATCGTATCCTCTCTTTTCAATATCCGTGATAAGGGAATAACATTCCCCTTATCACGGATATTCCTTTTATTCAGCAATTCGGTGTAAGATCGATGCGATTTCCGCCCGAGTGGTCGGCTTTTGCACAAAAAGCATGCCGTCATAGCCTGTAATCAATTCCTGTTTTACGGCTTGTGCGACTACTCCTCTTGCCCAGCTCGGTATCTTGTCCTTATCTTTGTAACTTGCCAGTACGGTTTCAACTTCATTCTCCGACAGCGCCGGATACTCCATCGCGGATAAGAGCATTGCCAGCATTTCCGCTCTGGTGATCGGTCGATTCGGTTTGAACTGACTGTTTTCGTATCCGGAGGCGAGTCGATTGGATACGGCAGTCTGAATTGCGGACGAATACCAGTCGTCCGACTTCACATCGCTAAATCCGCCCGTATAAGGAATCTCCTGCAGTTTCTTCATCCGTACCAGCATGACCACAAATTCTGCACGCGTTGCCTGCTTGTTCGGCAGGAAGGTATTGTTCGGATAGCCGGCGGCAAGCTCGTTCTCAAGCGCAAACCGAATGCTGTGTTCTGCCCAATGCCCTGCGATATCCGTTGGCGATGCCGATGAAGAAAGCTGTTTTCCATTCTCTTCTATATATTTTTCGATCAGATAGGAATCTACTACGGCGAATACTTCATTATTCTCGTCAACAAGATATGCTTTTGGCCCCGGAACACTTCTGTCTACGGTAGGGTCTTTCACAAATTTGGCAGTTACGGTAATCTCCTTCTCCACTCGGAAGCGATATTTTTTTTGATCGGATAGCTTCTGTCCGTCCGCATACCAGCCGTCAAATAAATAGCCGTATGCCGGATATGCCGATACCAGTGCAATGCTCCCCTCGACTCTCAATCCGCTTCCGTATGCGGCACCCCATCCGTCCGCCGTTACTTCCACAGAATAATGCGCCTCATCCGCTTTTTCGCCCCGAAGTTCCTTGCTTACAGCAAAAACCTTTCCTGCGCTGTTTTTCAAAATATATTTTACGGATGAACCATTCTCATCCACCAGTTCTTGAAGCTCCGGCTCGGGATATTCCGGCAGGACTGCGCTTAAGACTTCCCCTTTTTTGACCGGAATATCATAATAATTGATGATCCGATAATTCAATCCCGTTAAAAGACTGCTTTCAGTAATGCCGAAATTTATCACTCCGTCAGCGGTCGCAATGATTTTTACCACACAAGTCCCATCTGCCGAAAGATGTATCCTCTTTTCGCCATCATCGTTGATCCCGTGCGAAACAAATGTTCCCAAATCTTTCAGGCGATCGGATTCAATATGTACGATCAGTTTTTCTTCACGGTAGACCTTAACATCAGCTGGACCGTGTATTCTCACATCTCTGAATTTTGCCGTGTAGAATTTGAATTCCGCTTCTCCGATGTATGTGATCGATAGGCTTGTCAGCAGCATTACCGATAAAAATACACTGAACATTCGTTTTTTCATAATTCTTCTTCTCCTATTCAATTTTTTATCTTAGGCCAATTTTTTCTGCTACTTGAACGGTATCATAAAGTTTTTTTATCGTCAATATTTATGGTAGAATTTTATTTTACTGTGTTTGATCTTTTATCGGCTTTTTCTCAAATGATTTGCGTTCGGAGCGCTTCGAGAGGGCTGCGCGCGTTGCGCTGATCGGATCATCAACCAAGGCGGATCGACCGGTGCTTTGCGGAGATCGCCCCGACGATCGGCTTGCGATGTTTTTTGTTTTTCGGTGCGATCATATCTTTTCGCACGCAAAAACGCTCCCGTCCGATCTCTCGGCAGGAGCGTTTGTTTGACATTGAATGTTTTGTTGGGAATCCTTCTCAAGGATACCGTGATGATCATTCGCTTTAGCGCCCGGCGGCTGCCGGATCAACCGAAGCGGATCGACCGGTGCTTTGCGGTGATCGGCTCGACGCTCTCAAGGTTCACGATGTTTTTCGTTTTTCGGCGCGATCATATTTCTTCGCGCTTTTCACTATCGCGAGGCTGCCCTACAAAACATCTTCCTTAGATACTGCGAGTGTAGTATTTCAGCCAGTCGGCTTCTTCTTTGCCGAGATGCGGCGCGATTTTTTCGTAGACGGTCGCATGGTATCGGTTTAGGTAGCTTTTTTCTTCGTCGGTCAAAAGCTCCGGTATTACAGCGTCCAGGTCGATCGGCGAAAAGGTTACGACTTCAAATTCCATAAATTGACCGTATTTGTTTTGTTCGGCCTTGCGCGTGATCAATTCGTTTTCGATTCGGATACCGTGCGAGCCGGCTTCATAGATTCCCGGCTCATTGGTGGTAACCATGCCCTCCTCCAGTACGGCCTCGTCAACTTTTCCCGGTGCAACTCTCCATCGGAATCCGTTCGGTGATTCGTGCACATTGAGTACAAAGCCGATGCCGTGCCCGGTTCCCGAAAGGTAGTCGATCCCGTGCCTCCATAGCGGCTGTCTTGCCAGAATATCCAGATTGAAGCCTCGTACTCCGTACAGGAATTTTGCCATCGACAGCCCGATCATTCCTTTGAGCACCAGTGTGAAGTGCTGCTTGAGCTCTTCATTGATTTCTCCGATTGCGTAGGTTCGCGTGATGTCGGTGGTTCCGTCGCAATATTGACCCCCGGAGTCGATGAGATACAGCGCGCCTTCTTTAATGGTCGCGTTGCTTTCTTCGCTTGCGGAGTAGTGCATCATCGCGGCGTTGGCTCCGTATGCGGAGATGCTGCGGAAGCTCGGCTGGAAAAATCCCTCCTGCTCGGCTCTGAATTCTTCAATCTTTTTTTCGGCACAAAGCTCGGTGATGTTACCGGCTTTGGCATTGTTTTTGAGCCAGTACATAAAGCGCGTTACCGCAATGCCGTCCTTGACATGGGCGTTTCGGATATTTTCGAGCTCGACTTCGTTTTTGATCGCTTTCATCAAAATGGTTGGGCATTCCACATATTTTTTGTTTGCCGACGGCGATATGCTGTCGATCAAAAGATAGTTTGAGCGCTGATCGTCGAGCAAAACGGTTCGCTCCAAATTTTTGACGAAGGAATAGATGTCATTGTACGGAAGAAGCTCTACCTTCAACGAAGCGAGCATTTGTTTGACCTCCTGAGGCAGCTTTTGATCGTCGATAAAGAGATAGGCTTTTTCGTTCATGATCACGGTATAGGACAGCACGACCGGTGAATATCGGATATCGTTTCCTCGTATGTTATACAGCCATGCGATGTCGTCAAGCGTCGAAATGATCAGCGTGTCCGCCTGATGCTCTTGCATTTTTTCGCGTACTCGGCGGAGCTTGGATTCGCTTTCTTCTCCGCTGTATCGAACATCCATCGGATAGGCTTTTTCCGTTGAGAGAGGCGGTCGGTCGACCCACAGCTCGTCCACCAGATCCAATCCGGCTTCGATGGTTGCGTTTTTATCGGCAGCCGTCTTTTGATATTCCGCTCCGAGCCTTGCCGAGATTACGCGGCCGTCAAAGGCGAGCTTTCCTCCCTGCGGTAAATTTTCTTCGAGGAAATCCTTCAATTTTTGCGTATCCGGCAAGCCGTCCCTGAACAGCTCGATGCCGGAGCCTTGAAGCTCGTTTTCCGCTTGGATGAAGTATCGTCCGTCCGTCCACAGTCCCGCTTTTTCCCGGGTTACGACCAGGGTTCCCGCCGAGCCTGTGAAGCCGGACATATATTCTCTTGTCTTGAAATATTCGCCGACATACTCGCTTTGGTGAAAATCCGCTGACGGGATCAGATAGATATCGATCCCATGCTCCTGCATTTTTTGTCTGAGCTTTGAAATTCGTTCGGTTATTTTCATGGTTCCTCCTTATTCTTTATCGGCTTGCGCGAGGTCATCACGCGAACCGCCTGCGGCAAAACCTCGACTCTCAGCGGCAGCTTCGGCCCCGCCTCGCCGTCGATCGCAATCGGAATGCTTTCCTTTGATTCGATTGCGAAGTGTTTGCCTTTCAAAATTTTAACATTCGGATAGTTTTTGATATCTTCCCCGAGGAGCATCGCCCTCAACAACGCAAGGTTTTCCATCGTCATCGTTTCCTTGATCAGCACCAGCTCCATCATGCCGTCGCTCATATCCGCCTCATGGATCAGCCGATCGAAGGTGCCGACGGATTTTCCGTTGAGCAGCAGGAACATCAGGATATCCTCGTCATAGACCGCATCGTCCGCCGTTATATGTACCGGATAATGCTTGATATTGCCCAGCTCGGTCAAGGGCTTGATATAATATGCGAGCGGCCCGAGCATCTGCTTCAGACTTTTGTCCGTTGCGAAGGAGGTATCGACAAAATTTCCTCCCGCCAGAGAGGTCAAAAATATCCGGTCATCGTTGACCAAGCCGACATCGAGCTTTTCGACCACTCCAAGATAGCTTTCGCGAATGACTTTTGCCAAATGCTCCGTGCTGAGGATCAGCCGTGTTTCATCGATGCTTCGGGTAAAGTTGTTGCAGGTTCCGGTACCGAGCGCCATGAAGGGAAGATTTACGCCTTGCTTGAGCATGGAGGCGATGACCTGACCGATCGTGCCGTCGCCGCCCGCACCGATAATAAAATCCGCTTTGCTGTCCGCGATATGCCCGATGATCGTGTCCTCCTCGGAAATGCGATAGATTTCCAAAATCACGCCGAGCTTTCGGAACTCGGATATGATGGTGTCCAGATTTCCGGATACGAAATGATTTCCCGATACGGGATTGTAAATGAGCAGTCCTTTTTTCATATTCGCCTCCTCCCGCAAAGTCCGAATACGGTATGATCTATTGCATCCGATTGGCTCTTTCCTTCATTTGAAGAATCACATCCACCGTCCGGTCGATGTCCTCACGGGTAATGTAATAGTGGGTCACGAAGCGGAACAGTCCGTCCTCCTGCGGATTGATCAAAATACCCTCTTTTTCAAAATTCCCCGGCGTAAAGAGCTTATACAGCTTCGGATCGCTCACCTTGAAGAATACCATATTGATGTCGAGCTGCTCCTTCATCACTTCGATGCCTGTGATAATATCGAGCCGCTCCGCCAAATATTTCGCATGGTCATGATCCTCGATCAGGCGCAGGCGCATCTCCTTGACCGCGATATATCCTGCCGCCGCCAAGATTCCGATCTGGCGCATTCCGCCGCCCATGATCTTTCGCTTACGCGTCGCCTGTGTGATAAACGGCTTGTCGCCCACCAGAATCGAGCCGACCGGTGCGCACAAGCCTTTGGACAGGCAGATGTTCGCCGAGTCCACCAGTGCCATCAGCTCCTGGATATCCGCATTGAGCGTCGTGGTCGCGTTGAACACGCGCGCTCCGTCCAGATGGAGCTTGAGTCCGTATTTGTGGGCAAGCGCCCGCAGCTCCTTCATATATTCCAAGTCGAGCACCGTGCCGTCGGAAAATGCGTTTTCGATACAGATCAGCGCCGTTTTCGGATAATGGATGTCCTCCTCCTTGCGAATGGCGGCTTCTACTCTTTCAAGCGGCATCCTCCCGCTTTTCGCCTCGATCGCACGCAGCTGTACCCCCGCGATCACGGCGGAGCCTCCCGCTTCATGCTGAATGATATGGCATTGCTCCGGCAGGATCACCTCTTCGCCGCGCACGCAATGCGTAAACAGGGCGAGCTGGTTGCCGAAGGTACCGCTTGGTACGAAAAGCCCCGCCTCCTTGCCGCACAGCTTTGCCACATATTCCTGAAGCCGGTTGGCCTCCATATCGTCGCCGTACACATCGTCGCCGACATCGGCTCGATACATCGCCTCGCGCATGCGCTGTGTCGGCCTGGTTACGGTATCACTTCTAAAGTCGACTGTCTTCATCACTTCTCCTTTCAAACATTCTCCGCTTCCGTTCTCCGGAGGCTATTCTTATATCTCCCTTGTGAGCTAATCTTCCTCACCCAAGATCCCGACGATCTGCTCGTATGCCATTTCGATCGCTTTTTCGGCGGCATGACGGCTGATCTCCTCCCGTGATCCTTCCACGCGAAA
This sequence comes from Filifactoraceae bacterium, assembly GCA_041845175.1. GTDB lineage: Bacteria > Bacillota > Clostridia > Peptostreptococcales > Filifactoraceae > JAUNKE01. The sequence goes on along the minus strand of JBGZCE010000059.1, from coordinate 13,880 downwards.
GCTCTCGACCTCGACCAGATCGTCCCATGCAAAGCCTACATAAAACAATCCGCGCGGATTGCCGGCTTCGTCAAAATCATCCGGCCCCGCCACGCCTGTCGTTGACACGGCAAAGTCGGCAGACAGCGAATTTTTGGCTCCCTGCGCCATGCTCTTTGCCACCTCGTAGCTGACGGCGGAATATTTTTTCAGATCCTCCTGCGATACATTCAGCCGCAGCTTTTTGGACGCCACGCTGTACGCGACGATCCCCTCCAGAAAAGCACGGCTTGCGCCCGGCACGGACGAGAGCTGAACCGCTACGCGTCCTCCGGTCAAAGACTCCGCCGATGCGATCGTTTTGTTATGCTTGAGCAGCAGCTTGATCAATTTTTCGGCGTTATTGTTCGTGTTTTGCATTGTATGTCCTCTCCTCTATGAGCTTGATCTCGTATTGATGTCTTAGTGCTATTGTAACATATAAGCGCGGCAAAGTGCGTTTTTTATCCGAATTTCTCACCGAAATTTCTGCACGACCGAAGGATCGGCTGCGGATATTCGTTTGCATGCTGCGTGATGCGCTTGTTCGTATTTTGTGTGCGACATTGCTTTTGTGTCTGATGATCCCTTTTTCTCCGCGTTTTCGATCTTGAACGAGCTTTTGAGCGCTACGGTGCGATTGAGCACGAGCAGATCGCTTCGAGTGTTTTTGTCGACCGCAAAGCAGCCGTGGCGGAAGAATTGGAATTTGTCGCCGGCTTTTGCGCCCGGCGATCGCAGCACGCACAAAAAAGCAGCTGCTCGGCCCATTCTCCGAAAAGCTGCTTGATCTGTTATGATTGTGTGGTTGTGCCTACTTTCGCGCTCGGCGATCGCTATTTTTTCTCCGCGTTTTCGATCTTGAACGAGCTTTTGAGCGCTACGGTTCGATTGAAGACGAGCATATCGCTTCGAGTGTTTTTGTCGACCGCAAAGTAGCCGTGGCGGAAGAATTGGAATTTGTCGCCGGCTTTTGCGCCCTCCAGCGCTTTTTCGGCAAATCCGCTACGGATCGTCAGCGAGTTCGGATTGATCTCGTCGGAGCCGTCCAGATAGATCGGCTCGAACAATCGAAATTCCGCCGGCACACAATTTTGGGCATCGACCCAGTGGATCGTGCCTTTGACCTTTCTGCCGGTGAAGCCGCTCCCGCTTTTGGTTTCCTTGTCATAGGTCCCGCGCAGCTCGACCACTTGGCCGCTTTCGTCCTTGACGATCTCCTCCAGCTTGACGAAGTAGGCGTTTTTGAGGCGCACCTCGTTACCGAGGAAGAAGCGGTGATATTTCGGCGGCGGATCCTCCATAAAATCGTCGCGCTCGATGTAGAGCTCTCTCGAAAAGGATACCTCTCTCTCGCCGGCATTCTCGGCGTCGGGATTGTTCTCCACCGTCAAGTACTCGACCTGATCCTCCGGATAGTTCGTGATGACGAGCTTGATCGGATCGAGCACCGCCATCATTCGATCGACCTTGTTGATCAGATCCTCGCGAACGAAATGCTCCAAATAGTTTTCATCCACGACGGAGTTGGCTTTGGCGATTCCGACCGCGCGAACAAACTCCTTGATGGCTTCGGGCGTATAGCCCTTTCGTCTGAGTCCGGAGATCGTCGGCATCCTCGGATCGTCCCAGCCGTCCACGATACCGTCGTCGACGAGCTTTTTGAGCAGTCGCTTGCTCATGACGGTATTGGTGATGTTGAGTCGGGCAAATTCGATCTGTCGCGGCTTGCCGATCGTTTCGGTATGCTCGATCACCCAATCGTAAAACGGTCTGTGATCTTCAAACTCCAGGCTGCACAGCGAGTGCGTGATCATCTCGTGCGCGTCCTCGAGCGGATGCGCATAGTCATACATCGGATAGATGCACCATTTGTCGCCGGTGTTGTGATGCGAGGTGTGCAGTATGCGATAGATGACGGGGTCGCGCATATTGATATTGGATGATGCCATATCGATCTTGGCGCGCAGCACCTTTTGCGCATTTTCAAATTCGCCGTTTTTCATACGCTCGAACAGCGCCAGATTTTCTTCGACGCTTCGATCTCGGTACGGCGAATTCTTACCCGGCTCGGTGAGCGTGCCGCGATATTCCCTGATCTCCTCCGCGGTCAGATCGTCGACATAGGCGAGCCCTTTTTTGATGAGCAGGATCGCTTTTTCGTACATAAAATCAAAGTAATCGGATGCCCAAAAAATTTCGCTCCATTCAAAGCCGAGCCAACGAACATCCTCCTTGATTGCCTCGACATATTCTTCGTCCTCTTTGATCGGATTGGTGTCGTCGAATCGCAGATTCGTTTTGCCGCCGAATTCCGCCGCCATATCGAAGTTGAGCGTGATCGCCTTCGCGTGCCCGATATGTAGATAGCCGTTGGGCTCCGGCGGAAAGCGCGTGATGATCTCGTTATGTCGTCCGTGCTTGATGTCGTCCGTGATGATGGTTTTGATAAAATTGCTTGCCATCCCCTTTTTTTCTTCTTGCATAGTTTTTCTCCTACTCGATTCTCTTTTGATGAAAATGGTATCTTCTATTTTTTTCGACCTCAGTCCGAAATCCTTTTCAATTTGAAACCCAGATAATCTGCCGACACCAAATGGTAGACCGTGTTGTGCTTTTCGCCCAGATACAGATTCTTGAAGGATTCTTCGCCGTGCAGATGTCCGTAGAGCATGTGATCGATCCGATTGCTTTTGATGATCTCGATGATCTCGGATTCGAGATTTTTTTCATTGACGGGCGGGTAGTGCATCACGACCACACGAAGGCGCGCGTGGGTCTCCTCGCAGCTTGCAAGCGAGGTGCGCAGTCGAGCGAGCTCGCGGTCGAATACCTTTTGGTCGCTCTTTGTAAATTCGGCGCTCTGCGGCGTGAGCCAGCCTCTCGTTCCGAAGATGGCATACTTGTCGTCGATATAGCAATTATTTTGCAGAAAAAATATGTCCGGATACGCCCGTTGCATCTTCGAGAGCGATTGCCACCAGTAGTCGTGATTCCCTTTGAGGATGATCTTCTTCCCTTTGAGCGCGTCGAGCTCGTCCAGATCGGTCTTGACTTCGTCAAAGCGCATCGCCCACGAAATATCGCCTGCCAAGATCACTACATCATCGTCCGTCACCTGCTCCTTCCAGTCGTCCAGTATGCGCTGCCGATGATTTTCCCAGCCGAAAATATCCATCGGCTTACTGTTGTCCGGCGAAAAATGCAGGTCGCCGATTGCATACAATGCCATGTGATCCCTCTTTTTCTTTGTATTTTATTTTTGTCCTTTGTTTTTTGACTTTTATATTTTATCTTTTTGCTTTTTTAGCTTTTCCCTTGTCCTTTGTCTTTTCTTTCTTCCGCAAACTGCGCGCCGACTATGCCGCAGCACGCGTCTGCGCTTATTCCTCTTTCTCGCGCTTGGCTCTCTTCAGGATTACCTCGATCTGATCCTGCAGAATCATCAGCGCCTCCATATTGTCGATCGCATTGATCGCATCCAGCTGCTCCTGGAGCAGCAGCGCTTCGGACTCGAAGCCGTGATCATGCAAAAATCGGATGCTGTCGAGCGCTTCCTTGACCGCCATCGACTTTTTGCTGAAATACACCTGCGCCTTGACGATCTCGCCACGAATCTCGCGCATCTCGTTGTCCAGCACGAAGGCGGCGTCCGCAGCCCGTCTGAGACGCTCCTGAAGCTCCAAAGGGATTTCCTTATTGTATTTGTATTTTAACGAATGCTCGATCGTCGCCCAGAAATTCATCGACAGGGTCCGAATTTGGATCTCCGCTAAAATATCCCGCGCCCCGTCGATCGTTTGAACAGTGTACCGGACGATCACATGATAGCTCCGGTAGCCGCTCTGCTTGTAGTTGGAAATATAATCCTTCTCATAGAGCACCTTCATATCGGTACGCTGCCGAATCTTTTCGACAACGGTATAGATATCGTCCACCAGCTGGCAAACGACGCGAATCCCGGCAATGTCCTCCATCTCCTCCGTGATCCTCTCGTGCGGGATGCTCAGCTTCTTCGCCTTGTCCATGATCGAGGTAATCTTTTTGATCCTGCCGGTCACGAATTCGATCGGCGAATATTCTCCCCTTGCCTGATATTCCTTTCGGAGACTCTTGAATTTTCCCTTGAGCTCCTCGACCGCAACCTCATAGGGCAACAGCATTCTTTTCCATTCTCTGTATTCCATATTACCCCCCTGAAATCACCGAATAAAAAATTTTCCCTTCCTTATAATTGTATGTGATTCTGCCCTGATTGGCAAGCTTTGCCAAAAATGCGCCCACCGTCGAATTGTTGTAATGATAGGAAGCATAAGTGCACTCGATCTGATTTTTGCAAAGCAGCGACGCCAAAATATTTTCTCGACTCATCGGCTGCTCGAGCAGCTGCAAGATGTCCTGCTCGTATCGCTCCATCACGGCGAGATTCCTGTCCGCAAGCGCAACGATCTCGTCCTTGGTATAAAAATTTTTGCCGTGCGCGATCAGACCGTATTCAAAATCCAGCTCCTTCAATCGCATCAGCGAATCGGTCTGAAGCTCGATGCTGAACAGAAACGGCATATCATAGGTGTCGATGATGTGATGATCCATCACAAGGTCGCCCAGGTAGCAGACTTTGTCCGGTGTGATCAACACCGCCTGTCCTGCCGCGTGCCCCGGAAGATAGACGATCTCAAAGCGCTCCGAGCCGATGATAAGCTCCGTGTTCACCGCAAGATCGACGCGATAGCCGCAATCCTTCATCATATCCCTGCCGAGTCCGCCACCGTTGCGCCGCCCGAAAAAGGACGGTATGCTGCTCGAGCTGAGGTAAGCGGTTCCGATATAAAGATTTTCGATGTAGGGCTTTGCCTGATAGTGCGCGATCAGCTCGGCATCCGCAATCTCCTCCCGAATCCCGGTAAATGCTTCAAAATGGTCGAAATGCTCATGCGTCGTGTACACATACTTCGGCCGGACACCCTGCTTGCTTAGATATTTGACGATGCGGCTGCCGCGCGCGGTCGTGTGCCCCGCGTCGATGATCAGCGCCTCGCCGTTTTCAAGAAAATAGACGCCCGTGTTGGTGCCGCCCTTAAAAAATCCGCTCTTTCCTTTTATCTCAATGACCTGCATAGGATCCTCTTTTGTCGACACAATCGACCTGCCCGACGCTTTGTACGAGGAAAGCTCCGTGCGGCCGCTCAATGTCCGCCGGGCATACTGCTCGATCGCTCAATTAATTATTATTGCAAACTTATTGACTGGAATATTATACCAAAATCGGACATTTTTTGCTATATCCAAATTTTAATTCGCATAATCTTTGCGTATGTGCCGCGCGTTTTGAGGCATTGTCGTTCTTTCATTTTTGTGGTATTCTTGTTGTGGACTTCGCTTCAAAGCGATCAGCACTCGCTCGGTAAGGCGAAAGCATGGAGGAAATGATGAGAAATACTTATGCGAAAATTTTTACGCTGAAGGGCTATTATTTTACGAAGGAATACAAGAAGGAGAAAAAAGGAAAGCAGAAGGTACGCGAAATTTTGGAGGAAACGGTGCGCAAGCATTTCCGAAACGGCGACTGCGACATTGAGATCCTGTTCGAGGAAACGGACAAGCTGCTCCTGATCACGCCGGACTCGCCACGGGAGGAAATCGTGCGCTATCTGGGAGAAAAATTCGCCGGTGAATATTAGCTCCGATCCGTTGCGAAAGCGGCTCATATCCGAAAGCCGGCAAGCCGTTTCCGCCGGAAATATCGTGGACGCTCGCTCCTTGCAGCTTGTACGAAGCAGCTCTCCGGGCGATCCGAAGCAAATATTAAAAGCTCCTGCGCATTTTGAGCACGGGAGCTTTTTCACGATCACTTCGCACCTGTCCATTCCGCGGGCATAAAACGATCCGGCCGCCTTTTCGGTCACAGCTCGATCCCGTGCAGCCCGGCGAGCATTTTTTCGTGATAGTATTCGTTTTCACGCACGAAGCTGTCGCGCATATCCAGATTTTTGAGCAGATAGGATGCCTCGGCGATATCCACCGCCTCGCCATCCTGCTTCTTCACCCAAATATTATCCTTCCCCCTGTTATAAATCGGAATGGAAATGGTATCATCAATATAGCAGTATTCTTTTTGCCAGTCGATCGGTGAGCCGCCCTGCGCCGCAATCAGCGAATTGAGCCGATCGATCAGTCGCTCGCCCTCGCCCTGCGAACGGTAGCGGCTATATTTTTTGCGATCGACAAATGCCCTGCTCAGCTCGGAGAGGATAAAATCGTCGCTGCTTCGCCAGCTTGCGATATGATACATCAAAAAAGCGTCGTCCATCTGCAGATATTCCGATAGGCGAATATCCTTTTCAAACAGCTTTTGCATCAGGCGATCGCAGTGCAGCTCCCTGCCGACAAAATACAGCTCACCCGCTCGCTCGAAAATTTTGCGGATGATATGCTCCAGCTGTCTCTTGAGCGGATGCTGGTACGCCTCCTTGTGCATATAAAAGCGCGCCATGATGTATTCCTCGATCGAAGAGATATACTTTTCGCGAACGCAGATGGTCAGCCGGCCGTTCAGCCGCGTTACATCGATGGCTTCGATCAATCGGTTGAGATCGTAGATGCCCGTGCTGACGCCCGTAAAGTAGGAATCCCGCAGCAGGTAATCCATCCGATCGGCGTCCATCTGTGAGCTGATCAACTGCGAGATCAGGCTGATGATATTGTCCTGCGGATCATTCCGGCCCTTCAATATCTTAATCAGCTTCTCGACGAAGCCCTCGGAAAAGTTGTCCCGAAGCGCACGATGAATCTCCGTGTCAGGCGACGAGAGGATCCTTCGGCTCCACTCCTCATGCGAACAGGTTCCCAAGATACTCTCGAAGCTGTGCGAAAACGGCCCGTGTCCGATATCATGCAGAAGCGCCGAGCAAAGCGCCAGATCTTTTTGCTCCGGCGTCACCTCGACCTGATGATCCTTGAGCACGGACTCCAGCCGCTCGATCAGTCGGCCCATCACATAAAAGGTACCGATGCTGTGTGAAAAGCGATTATGTACTGCCGTCGGAAAGACCAGATATTCGCTGCTGAGCTGCTTGATCCGCGCCAAGCGTTGGAATTCCGCCGTGCTGATCAATGCAAAGAAGCGCCCTTCAAATGCGATGTCCGAATGGATGGCATCTCTGAGAAAATAGGTTTTCGTTATCCTTGACATAACACCTCCTGTTGCTCCGGCAAATCGAAGCTGAATTTTTTAAAGCTCATGGTATATTTTTTTGAAGCTTATGGTATATAATAAGCGTCGGATTCAATTGAAGAAAGGATTATGATTATGAAAGAAGTAGTAATTTACACAAGCAGCACCTGCTCTTATTGCCATTTGGCGATGGAATATTTCGATTCCAAAAATATTCCTTATGTTGAAAAAAATGTAAGCGTCGATCCTGAGGCCAAAAAGTTTTTGATCCAAAACAAAATTTTGGGCGTACCGGCGATCTACATCGACGGCCAATTGATCATGGGCTTCGATCAGGCAAAGGTCGACGAGCTTTTGGGTCTATAAGAATAAACAGAGGGTCAGCCTGACGGCTGACCTTTTTTATGCTCCGAAGTCGGTTCCTATTTTGTTGAACGGAAATAAACGAACGAAGATCTTTCCGATAACGACCTCCATCGGCACGGTGCCCACGCTCGGATCTCTGCTGTCACGGCTGCCTGCGCGATTGTCGCCCATCACGAACAGCTCGCCCTCAGGCACCTCGACGAACAGATCTCCGTCCGTGTAGCCGTCGCGGGTATAGCTCTCCGTAATCTCCTCGCCGTTTCGGTACACCTTGCCGTCCAATATCTGGATCGTATCGCCCGGCAAGCCGATCACGCGCTTGATCAGGATCTTCTCGCCGTTTCCGGAGTCCAGCGGCAGATGCGACTGAAACAAAATGACATCGCCATACTCCGGCAGCTTGTTGGCATACGCCTTGCGGCTCACCAGAAGATAGTCATACGGCTGAAAGGTGTTGGTCATCGAATCGCCGATCACCAGCGTCGGTCGAACGAACGAAGTGATGATGTATGCCAGGACGACCGTAATCCCGATCACCTTGATCCATTCGATAAGCTCTTTCATCAATTTTTCTTTCATATATTCTCCTTAGTCGATCAATCTTCCCATGTGTACATAATCATAAAATCGGTCGTTGATATATAAAGCTCTTTTGCTGACGCCTTCCACATAAAAGTCGTGCTTTTTGTAGAGGGCGATCGCGGCATGATTTTCTTTGCCGGTCTGCAGCTCGATCTTCGCGATCGATTCGGACTCCAAGGCATATCGAATCAGCTCCGTCATCAGCGCGCTCCCGATCCCGAGGCGGTGGTACGCTTGCAGAATGCCGATCCCCAAATTGGCGCAATGGTGCGTCCGAATCCGCCTGCCGCCCTCGAGGTAGGCAAAGCCGACGATCGCATGCTCGCTATCGCTTGTCTTGACCGCCGCCGCCAAAAAGATCGAATTCTCCGCACGGTTCAGATAGTCGATATAATTTTTCAGCTGCTCCGATCCGATGCCGAAATCCTCCGACGAGAAGGGCAAATAGTCGCTCTCATCGGACAATCGCACCAGCATCTCAAAAATTGCCTCGTGCTCCGTATTCGGCTCAAAAATTGTTACCTCGCATCCATTTTTACAGGTATGTTTCATTTTTTCTCCCGGAATTGAATTTATTTCCAAATAGTAGTATACTATTAATGCTTAGGAATATCTACGATTTTTTGGAAAAAAGTGAGGAAGATATGGAAAAAATCAAAGATTTTATATATGAAAAAAGCGATCTGGTCTTCGCCTCGACGGTCGTTGCCCTCGTTGCTCTCGTGATCCTGTACAATCTCAACGGATGGCTCATCATCGACAGCGAAGCCACTCGATATTATCAGGTATCGACCGTAGCCGACGACACGACCGAGACGGCAAGCACGGAGACGAACGCCGCCGATCCGGCAACGGAGGCGACGGAGCAAACGACTGCGGATACACAGACCGGCAGCGAGGCGGCAACGCCTGAAAATGCAGCAGAGGACACAACGACCCAAACGAGCGGGCAAGCCGCTTCGGGTACGACAACGCAAAATAATGCGTCGGCCGATTCGAGCAGCAGCTCAAGCACAGGCTCGACCGGCAACACAAGCTCGGGCGCAAGCTCCACCACGAATAACAATTCAAGCTCAAGCACAAGCTCAAGCTCAAGCTCAAGCTCAAGCACAGGCTCAAACGCCAACACAAGCTCGGGCACAGGCTCCACCACGAATAACAATTCAAGCTCCAGCGCCAACACTACCGCAACGGTCCGTACCGTTGAGATCGCGCCGGGCAGCTCCGCTCAGGCGATCGCAAAAGCGTTGCAGAACCAGGGACTTGTTTCGGACGCTACCGCATTTTTGAATGCGATTATTGCCGCCGGAAAGGAAACGCGTCTCAAGGCAGGCACATTCAAAATTCCGGAGGGCTCCACCACCGATCAGATCATCGCGATCCTGACCAAATAACGCGATCATTTCGATCCTATCTCCTTTGCGGCTTGTCGCTTTTGAAAAATTCAGCCGATGCGCGGCGGTAAAAGGGTTCTCCGCCGACCGATATTCGATCGACCATACAGCCTCCCGCTCTGATGAGCAGGAGGCTTTTTTGCAGCACTGCATCCCGTGTTCAAAAAAATGTGAGTTTCTTTCGTCTCCCCATTTGATTTCGGTTTCCTTCTTGGAGCGCCGCATCCCGTCAAGCAAAAATCTACTCCCTGTTCTCGCATTGCAATGAGCAGAAGGGGCGCAGAGATCAACTCGAAAGCGTCGGGCAAAACTCCCTTCTCGCGTTGCTCGGCTCCGCTATACTGCGCTCGGACTCGTCCGGACGGTGCAGCGCCCTGCCCCGTTATTGATCTTATTCCGATTTCTCGCTCTGCCTTCGGAATCGTTGCCGCCTCTGCGCAAAGAAATCCCGCTCTGCTTCCGTATGCAACAGCGGGATCCGTTTTTTATTCCGTTTTGTCGGAGGATGTTGATCCGCTCCGTTTCACCAATACTTACTCTTTACCGAGCATTTGCAAAAATCGTTCCTCGTCAATGATCTCGATGCCGAGCGCCTGCGCCTTGTCGAGCTTCGATCCGGCTTCTTCTCCCGCGAGCACGATGGTCGTATTTTTGCTCACCGAGCCGACGACCTCGCCGCCGTGCTGCTCGATCAACGCTTTGGCATCATTTCGCTTCAAGCTCGGCAGCGTGCCCGTAAGCACGAATTTCATTCCGCTGAAACGGCCCGAGCCTTTTTCCTCCTTCGCTGCCGTCATATTGACTCCGCTGGCCTTCAGCTCCCGAATCAGCTCAATATTTTCTTCGTTGGAAAAAAATTCGCTCAAGCTCCTGACCATCTTCACGCCGAAATCCGGAAGCGCCAGCAGCGCGTCACTGCTCGCCGCGATGATCTCATCCATCGACGCGAAATTTTTCTCCAAGGTCTTGGATGCCTTTTCGCCGATAAAATCGATCCCCAGCCCGAACAGCAGACGGTAGAGCTCCCGATTTTTGGAATCCTCGATCGCACCGATCAGATTGGCGGCGGATTTTTCTCCAAATCCCTCCAGCGGCACAAAATCGCTCTCGCGCAATCGATAGATGTCGGAGATCCTTCGGATCATCCCGCTGTCGTACAGCCGATTGACGATGGAGATCCCCAGCTTGTCGATATTCATCGCATCCTTGGATACGAAATGAATGATTGAGCGCTTGATCCTTGCCGGACAGGAAATGTTGACACATTTGTACGCCGCTTCGCCCGGCTTTCGGAAAACCTCGGACTGACATTCCGGACAATGCGACGGCAGCGTGAATACGCGCTCATCGCCCGTTCGCTTCTCCTTGACCACCTCGACGACCTCCGGGATGATCTCGCCCGCCTTTTGGATGATGACCCGATCGCCGATGCGGATATCCTTCTGGTCGATGTTGTCCTGATTGTGAAGCGTTGCCCGACTGACCGTGCTGCCCGAAATCAGAACCGGCTCCAGAATTGCGGTCGGCGTCAGCACGCCCGTCCTTCCGACCTGCACATCAATGTCGAGGATGCGCGTTTCCTTTTGCTCCGCGGGAAATTTGTATGCCGTCGCCCAGCGCGGCGATTTTGCCGTTGCGCCGAGCCGCTCCCGATCCTCGATGTTGTCCACCTTGATCACGATCCCGTCGATCTCGAAATTCAGCGCATGCTTGTGCGCCGCGATTTCTTCAATATCCTCATACACCTCTTCGATGCTTCGGCAGAGTCTTTTGTGCGGACTGACCTTGAAGCCCTGCGTTTCCAAAAAATCCAGCATCGCCGCATGGCTGTGCCGGGACGGCAACTCATTTTCGACATTGAATATGAAAATGCTGAGCGGTCTTTGCTCCGTCACTCTCGGATCCAGCTGTCGGAGCGAGCCCGACGCGGCATTTCGGGGATTGGCAAAGGTCGGCAGACCGTTTTCCTCCTGCACGGCATTCATTTTTTCAAATTCTTTTTTCCCGATATACACCTCGCCGCGCACGATCAGCGTGCCGGTATAGTCGATCCGCTCCGGAATCTCCTTCAAGGTTTTGAGATTCTGCGTCACATCCTCGCCGACAAGCCCGTTCCCCCGCGTGCCGCCGCGAATAAACACGCCGTTCTCATACTCCAGCGAGACGGACAGGCCGTCGATCTTGTATTCCACGACATAGCTTGGATCGGAAACGACGCTTCGCACGCGATTGTCGAATTCGATCAGCTCGCCCTTGTCAAAGACATTCCCGAGCGACAGCATCTGTGCCCGATGGCGGTAAACGCCGAAGCCGCTCGATGCCTTGCCGCCGACCTTTTGCGTGGGCGATGATTCGCGAACAAGCTCCGGATACTCCGCTTCGAGCACCTGCAATTCTCTCAGCAGCGCATCGAATTCAAAATCGCTGATCTCACTGATGTTGTTCTCATAGTATTGCCTGTTGTAATAGTCGATCCTGTCGCTCAGGGCCTTGATCTTCTCCTTCGCCTCCTGCCTGCTCGCCGGATTCGGCATTTCTTTTTCCATAAGCTCTCCCTTTCGATTGATACGGAAAAAGCCACACGATTGTGCGGCTTTATTTACAAAACGGATAATTCCCTCACTATTTAGCGTAATCGATCGCTCTCGTTTCCCGAATGATGTTGACCTTGATCTGTCCGGGATATTCCATCTCGCTTTCGATCCGCTTTGTCACTTCACGAGCCAGCAATGGTAAAGTCGCGTCGTTGATGTCATCCGGCTTGACCAGTATCCTCACCTCGCGTCCCGCTTGGATCGCAAAGGATTTTTCTACCCCGGCAAACGAATTTGAAATTTCCTCCAGCTTCTGCAAACGCTTGATGTATGCCTCAAGGGTCTCGCCTCTTGCGCCCGGTCTTGCCGCCGAAATGGCATCCGCTGCCGTTACCAGCACCGCTTCGACCGTTTGCGGTTCGTAATCCCCGTGATGCGTCGACATGGCGTGGATCACATCCTTCGATTCTTTATATCTTCTAAGCAGATCCATTCCGATCTCGATGTGCGTTCCCTCCATCTCATGATCCACCGCTTTTCCGATGTCATGAAGAAGTCCCGCTCTTTTTGCCAGTTTCGGATCCGCTCCAATTTCCGCAGCCATAATTCCACATAAATGAGATATCTCTATTGAATGCTTCAATACATTTTGTCCGTAGCTGGTTCTATATTTCAAGCGTCCCAGCAATTTGATCAGCTCCGGATGAAGCCCGAAAACGCCCGTCTCGAAGGAAGCCTTCTCGCCCTCCTCCTTGATGATGTTCTCCACCTCGACCTTCGCCTTTTCCACCATTTCTTCAATTCTTGACGGATGAATCCTTCCGTCGGAGATCAATTTTTCGAGCGCGATCCGCGCAACCTCTCTGCGGATCGGATCGAAAGCCGACAACACGACCGCTTCCGGTGTATCATCGATGATAAAATCCACTCCGGTCAAGCTCTCCAGCGTTCGGATATTTCTACCCTCTCGCCCGATGATCCGACCCTTCATCTCGTCGTTGGGCAAGGTCACGACCGAAACCGTCGTCTCCGCCACATGATCCGCCGCACAGCGCTGGATCGCAAAGGACACGATGTCGCGAGCCTTCTTGTCCGCCTCTTCCTTCGCCTTGGCTTCCAGTTCCTTGACCATGACCGCCATTTCCGCTCTGACTTCCTTCTCGGCAGTCGCAAGGATCTGCTCCCTCGCCTGCTCCGTCGTCAGCATCGAAATTTCCTCCAGCTTGGCATGCTGCTCGCCGACCAATCTGGTAATCTCATTCTCCTTCTCCTGAAGCTTTCTGAATTTATCGTTATAGCGATTATCCTTCTCTTCGATCTGACTGATCTTGCGATCCAGAGTTTCTTCCTTCTGCATCACGCGCTTCTCGAATTTTTGAACCTCGGCGCGTCGATCCTTGTACTCCTTCTCCGCTTCGGTGCGCAAACGATGCGCCTCCTCCTTGGCCTCGACCAGCTTTTCCTTCTTGATGGCCTCCGCCGATCTTTCAGCATCCTCAACGATCTTCTTCGCTACGAGCTCTGCCTGGTTCAGCTTACCTTCGCCGATCTTCTTGCGAAACATATAGCCGACAAAGAAAACAACGATTATCAGAAATACTATCGCTATTGCTTTAGTTATAAATACTAAATCAAAAAGTCCTATGTTCTTCACCTCCTTCAACAAAAATTTTTATCAGTCAACAGTAAATATGCTAAATACACATATACAACATTTTAATATTAAATCGTCCACTCTGTCAATGAAAAATCTTGCTCCCGCCGATATTTCGTCTTAGCTGTCAAGACATATGTTACACTTTTGAGAAATAC